>NZ_BADK01000767.1 GCF_000333595.1 Azospirillum sp. B506 | reverse complement strand
GGATTTGTCGACGATGCGTCCACCGCGGCCAGCGCCACATGGACAATGTAGCCCTGAACCACCACTTCCTCCCGAAGGACCGAGAGAGGGATCGGCGACGGCTTTCCGGCGGCAAGCGCGGCCAGGATGGTCTTTCGCTGTTCGACGAAACGGCCCTCGAAATTGGCCTTTGCCTTTTGCATTGCCTCCAGAATGTTCGACGGGGTTTCCGGATGGCCCGCCATCTCAGTCACCTGTGCCCAGGTTTGCATGCCCCGCCCGAACTGTTCGGCGACAGCGAGATCGTCGTCGCGGGTCCAGGGCTGCCCTGTGCTGAGGGCGCTTTGGATACGAAAACCCATCATTCCCAGGTTGAGGCGGGTGGCCCAGGCAGCACGCTTAATCGCGAGCAGATCGCCCACCGCGGAAGAGGACTGGCCGATTGATGTATCGAGCAGGTCGGTTGCCGCCGTCAGCGCATCGAGAAACTCGTTCTGGGTTTTCAGCCAGTTGTCCGCCAGTCCCTTTTCGCGGGCGGCGAGCGGCTTGCGCAGGGCTTCGTCGGCGGCCTTGCGTGACTGTTCCACCCTGTCGAAGCTGGCGCGCAACCGGTCTGCCGCCGCGGGGGCGCCCGGCAGGTCGGCGGAGGCGAGCGCCTTGACGATGGCACGGTATCCTTCGGAGGAAATCCGGCGCTGGTCGGCGATCTCCTGTTCCGCGCTGCTCTCTAGAGGTTTATCGGAGCCCAGGCCCGGAGTCACCAGGCCGCGTTCCAGTCGGGTGGCGAGCAGTGTCTTAAGCAAAACCCGGCTTGTCACGCTCAGTGTCGCGACACGTTCGGCGCTTCGGTATCGTGATACTGCATCGACAAGAGTGATGGAATTCTGCGCGATCAGCAACAAGCCAAGCGCAAGGGTCAGCAGCCCGATCGTCGCGCGGACAGACAGCGAGGACAGAATGGACTTCATTGTTTCCGCCTTTATAGAAGTACAAATACTCACTTTTAAGATTTTTGATTAATCTTCTACAAAGGCGGTTTAAAAAATATTAATCCATCCAAGATTCAATAAAATTTTCATGGATTCGTCGTTCGGTGTCTCCTGTGCGCAAGTTTGGTTGATGTTTAATGTTTGAAACGAGGAAATATTATTTTTGGGATGGAATAGGTATATTACTACAGCTGGTATGTTCGCGAGCCATCGTTCCCATCCCGCCTCTAATCCACAGCCTTAGGTCGGCGGAGGCTGTGTCCTGGGTGGAGCGTGGAACGTCCTTACTGGCCCTGTTTCACGCCGTTCCATCCATGCCGTTCGTTCGTGACGGACAGCAAGGTCCGCCTTGTCTCATCGGCAAATAGGCGCCCTGCGTCCCGCACCGCTTGCGTGCGGGCGGGCACCTCGCTAACTATGCCCACTTCATCGGACGGAGTGTAAGCGGTGCGGTACGTCAGCACGCGGGGCGCGGCCCCGGTCTTGGGTTTCGAGGACGTCCTTCTTGCCGGGTTGGCGCGCGACGGCGGCCTCTATGTGCCGGAGACCTGGCCGCAATTTACGGCCGACGACATCCGCGCCATGCGCGGGCTGCCCTACAGCGAGATCGCCGTCCGCGTGATGCTGCCCTTCCTGGGCGGCGCCATCGCCGAGGACGAGTTCCGCGCCATCGTCCGTGACGCCTATGCCAGCTTCGACCATGCCGCGGTGACGCCGCTGGTGCAGGTCGATCCGACCACCTGGGTGCTGGAGCTGTTCCACGGCCCGACGCTTGCCTTCAGGACGTGGCGCTGCAACTGCTCGGCCGCCTGTTCGACCATGTGCTGGCCAAGCGTGGGCAGCGGGTGACCATCGTCGGCGCCACCTCCGGCGACACCGGTTCCGCAGCCATCGAGGCCTGCCGCGACCGCCAGAACGTCGACATCTTCATCCTGCACCCCAAGGGCCGCACGTCCGAGGTGCAGCGTCGGCAGATGACCAGCGTGCTGTCGTCCAACGTCCACAACATCGCGCTGGACGGCACCTTCGACGATTGCCAGGACCTCGTGAAGGCGATGTTCAACGACGGCGCCTTCCGCGACCGGATGGGGCTGTCGGCGGTGAACTCGATCAACTGGGCCCGCATCATGGCCCAGATCGTCTATTACTTCACCGCCGCGGTGGCGCTTGGCGCCCCCGACCGCAAGGTCGCCTTCACCGTGCCGACCGGCAATTTCGGCAACGTCTATGCCGCCTACGGCGCCCGCGCCATGGGGCTGCCGATCGAGACGCTGGTGGTCGGCTCCAACAGCAACGATATCCTGGCGCGCTTTTTCGCCAGTGGGAGCATGGTCGCGGCGCCCGTCGTGCCTACCTTGTCTCCCAGCATGGACATCCAGATCTCTTCCAACTTCGAACGGCTGCTGTTCGACCTGCTCGACCGCGACGGCACCGCGGTGACGGAGGCGCTGAACCGCTTCCGCACCGAGGGCAGGTTCGCGGTGACCGACGCTCAGCTTGCCCGCGCGCTGGCCATCTTCTCCGGCCACCGGGTGGACGAGGCCGCCACCATGGCGACCATCGCCGAGGTGTGGAAGGGCAGCCTCTATCTGCTCGATCCGCACACGGCGGTTGGCATCGGGGCTGCCAAGGCCGCGGTCGCGGCCGGCCGGGTCGATCCGTCCGTTCCCATGGTGGTTCTCGCCACCGCCCATCCCGCCAAGTTCCCCGACGCGGTGGAGAAGGCGACCGGCCGCCGGCCGGAGCTGCCGCCGCGTCTGTCCGATCTTTATGTGCGCGAGGAGCGCCTGTCCGACCTGCCGAACGATCTGGCGGCGGTCCAGGACTTTGTCACCAAGCGCGCCCGCGCCGCCCAGGAGGCCGCATGAGTTCCATTCGTGTGACGACGTTGCCCAACGGGCTTCGCGTCGCGACCGACACCATGCCCGACGTGCAGTCCGTGTCTCTCGGCTGCTGGGTCGGGGTTGGCACCCGCAACGAGGCGGCGAGCGTCAATGGCGTCGCCCATCTCGTCGAGCATATGCTGTTCAAGGGCACCCGCCGCCGCTCGGCCTTCCGCATCTCGGAAGAGATCGAGAATGTCGGCGGTCAGCTGAACGCCTACACCACCCGCGAGCAGACCGCCTATTACGCCAAGGTCCTGCACGAGGATGCGCCGCTGGCGCTCGACATCCTCTCCGACATGATCCAGCACTCGACGCTGGATGCCGAGGAGCTGGTGCGCGAGCGCACGGTGGTGCTGCAGGAGATCGGCCAGAGCGCCGACACGCCCGACGACATCATCTTCGACCATTTCCAGTCGACCGCTTATCCGGGGCAGGCCATCGGCCGTCCGGTGCTGGGTTCCGCCGAGATCGTCGGCGCCCTGCCGCGCGAGGCGCTGGTCGATTACATCGCCGGGCATTACGGCGCCCCCGGCATGGTGCTGAGCGCCGCCGGCCGCATCGAGCATGACCGCATGGTCGATCTGGCGATGAAGGCCTTCGGCGACCTGCCGAGCGGCGCCCCGCCCAAGCCGGAGACCGCCCGCTACACCGGTGGCGATTTCCGCGAGGACCGCGACCTGGAGCAGATGCACCTCGTGCTCGGCTTCGACGGGGTGGGGGTCCATGATCCGGACTTCTACGCCCATTCGGTGCTCTCCACCCTGCTCGGCGGCGGCATGTCGTCCCGCCTGTTCCAGGAGGTGCGGGAGAAGCGCGGGCTGGTCTATTCCATCTACACCTTCACCGGCGGCTACCATGACGGCGGCCTGTTCGGCGTCTATGCCGGCACCGGCGAGGACGAGGTGGCGGAACTGGTCCCGGTCGTCTGCGACGAGATCGCCAAGGTCGGCGCCGACGTCACCGAGGATGAGGTCGCCCGTGCCCGTGCCCAGCTGAAGGCCGGCACGCTGATGGCGCTGGAAAGCACCATGTCGCGCTGCGAGCAGCTGGGCCAGCAGATCCTGATCTACGACCGCCCGGTCCCGGTCGAGGAGATCGTGGCGAAGATCGACGGTGTCGACCGCGAATCCGTGGTCAAGGCCGCCACCCGCCTGCGCACCAGCCGCCCGACCGTCGCCGCCCTCGGCCCCATCGCCAAGCTGGAAAGCTACGACCGCATCGCGGAGCGTCTCGCCTGACGATGAAGACCGTGGCCGCGTCTCCTCTCTCCTTGCACTTTTCTCCCTCTCCCCCCCGCGTCAGCGCAAGCGGAGTTTGCGCTGACGCGGCAGGCGGACCTCCGGTCCGCCGAAAGCGGGGAGAGGGTCGGGGTGAGGGGGATGCATTGCGTGGAGCGTTCGGCGGGTGGAGCCCCCTCACCCTAACCCTCTCCCCGGGGGGGAGAGGGAAAAGAAAGGTGGGAAAGGTACGGGTGCAATGATCCGCCTTCTTGGCAGCGGCCTCATCAGCCCGCCCGCGATCCGGCTGGACGGACCGCACTGCTACATCCGGCCGCCGCTGCCGCGCGACTGGCGGGAATGGTCCGACCTCCGCGCCGCCTCGCGCGGTTTCCTCACGCCATGGGAACCCACCTGGCCGGCCGACGCCCTGACACGCACCGCCTTCGCCCGGCGGCTGCGGCGGCAGGCGCAGGAATGGCGGGACGATCTCGGTTACAGCTTTCTGATCTTCGACCGGGCGACCGATGCGCTGGTCGGCGGACTCGGCCTGACCAACATCCGCCGTGGCGTGGCGCAGATGGGGACGCTCGGCTATTGGGCCGGGCAGCCTTACGCCCGCAACGGCTATGTGTCCGGCGGCACCCGGCTGGCTCTTGAGTTCGCCTTCAACCAGCTCGGTCTGCACCGGGTCGAGGCGGCCTGCCTGCCCACCAACCTGCCGAGTCGCGGCCTGCTGGAAAAGGTCGGCTTCTCCCATGAGGGCTATGCCCGTGGCTACCTGCGCATCGACGGTGCGTGGCGCGACCATGTCCTCTATGCCATCCTGCGGGAGGAGTGGCAGGGCTGATCGAAATGCCCCGCCGACCCACCCCGTCCGGCAGCGTTTACTTCGAAGGCTGGTTGTTGCCGTGGGCATCCTGCGGCTGGTCGGTCTGCTTCCTGGCCTCGTCCTTCTTCTTTGCTTCGTGGTGGCCAACCGCGCAGCCGAGGGCGGCACCGGCGACGCCGTGGCCCGACCCGACCATATGGCCGGCGGCGCCGCCGACGGCAGCACCCTTCACGCATCCCTTGGCTTCGGCCGGATAGGGCAGGGCGGCAATGCCGCCGGCCAGGACCGCGACTGACAAGGCGGCAAAGACAGTCTTCATCATGGCTGATTCCTCGTTTCGACAAGAGCGTCGATACGAGGGAAACAGCCCCTCTGCACCACGGTTCCGCTCAGCGCTGGTCCAGCTTGATCTCGATCCGGCGGTTCTTCGCCAGCGCCTCGTCCGACGTGCCGGGGTCGATGGGCTGGAACTCGCCGAAGGCGGCGGCGGCGAGCCGCTCCGGCGGGATGCCCTGATCGATCAGGAACCTGACCACCGACAGGGCACGGGCCGACGACAGCTCCCAATTGGAGGCGAATTGGAAGCGGACCGGCTTGATGTCGGTGTGGCCGTCCACCCGCAGGACCCAGTTGATGTCGGAGGGGATCGCCTTGCCGATCTCGATCAGGGTGCGGGCGAGGTCGGCCAGTCGCTGCTTGCCGGCATCCTCCAGCGTTGCCGACCCGGACGGGAACAGCAGTTCCGATTGGAAGACGAAGCGGTCGCCGACGATCCGCACGTCCGGTCGGTTGCCCAGCGCCTCACGGACGCGGCCGAAGAACTCCGACTTGTAGCGGGCGAGGTCCTGGACCTTGGCGGCGAGCGCCTGATTGAGCCGGGCACCCAATTCGGCGATCTGCACCTTCTGCTCGGCAGACGCCTTCTCCGACACCTCCAGCGCCGCACCGATGCGGGCGAGCTGGTCGCGCAGTGCCAGGAGCTGCTGGTTCAGCAGGTCGATCTGCTGCTTGCTCTTGGTCCCTGCCGCCTGCTCGCCGGTCAGGGAGGCCATCAGGTCGCGGATGCGCAGGTCGCGCTGCTCCAGATCCTTTTGCGCCTGGGTGCGGCTGTCGGCCAACTGCGACTCCAGGCCTTTCAGCCGGATGTCGCGCTGGTCGATCTCCTTCTGCGCCAGCATCGTCTTTTCGGCAGCGGAGGCCAGCTCCGATTCGAGCGCCTTGGCACGGTCGCGGGTGGTGCCGAGTTCGGCCAGCAGGGACTGCCGTTGCTGCTCGGTCAGCTTGGCCACCGCCGCCGCTGCGGCCAATTCGCCCTCAAGCTTCTGCCGGGCCTCGCGCAGGGCTTTGATATCGGCCTGGAGGCTGAGGATCTCCTTCAGCTTGAGGTCCAGCGACTCGCGGTCGACACGGACATTCCGCTGGAGTTCTTCCAGCGTGCGGGCCGTGCGGTCGCGGTCCTCCTGAAGCTGGCTCAGCTTCAGGGTCATGTCGTCGCGGGCGGTGACGGAGGTCTGCAGCTCGGTCGACAACTGGGTGATGTTGACGCGGAGGTCGCCATTGGCCTCCCGCTCCATCGCCAGCAGGTCGTTCATCTCCGCGATCTTGTGGTTCAGCGTGGTCAGCTGCTCGTCACGGCCGGTCAGGGCGGTGGCGAGATAGAACTGCGCCACGACGAAGACCATCAGCAGGAAGATGACGACCATCACCAGCGAGGACAGGGCGTCGACCCAGCCGGGCCAGGCGCTGGCGTCGCGGTGGCCGTTGCGGCGGCTGATGCTGGCCATGGGGACTCCCGGTGTCGGCCTTCGGTGTTAGCGCGGCTGCTGCTGGTCGGCTTCTTCGGCGAGTGCTGCGATGGTGCGGGCCAGCAGCTTGATCTCGCTGCGGATTTCCTGCACCGCCTGAACCCGGCCGTTGGAGGATTCCTCGACGATACGGGCGAGGTAGATGTCCATGTTGCGCAGATGCTGGCGCGAGGCGTCGTCGAAGCCGGCGCCGGAATTCTCCGCCAGCCGGTCTAGCAGCCCCTTCACCTCCAGCTGGTTCTCGCCCAGGCGCAGGAGAAGCTGCTGTTCGGCCCGCATATGGTCGGTCAGGCTCGACAGCCGCTCGGTCAGCGCCATCAGGTTGGCATTGGCCGCGCGCCGGCCCTCTTCCGCCGTGGCCACGGTGCGCTGGAGAGAGTCGAGATTCTCGGCGGTCTGCTCCAGCAGGGCGGTCAGATAGGCCGAGGCGGCATGGTCGCCCGACTCGAGACCGCCGGCGGCGCCGCTCGACAGGCGGGTGGCGCTGGACAGCCAGTCTTCCAAATCCTGGAAGAAACGGTTGTGGGCCTGGCTGGCCTGGAGTTCGAGGAAGCCCAGCACCAGTGACCCTGCCAGACCGAACAGCGAGGAGGAGAAGGCGGTGCCCATGCCGACCAGCGGTGCTTCCAGCCCCTGCTGCAGGCGGGAGAACATGGCGCCGACATCGCCGCCCTGGACCGACAGGCTGCCGATTACGCCGCCCACCGACTGCACGGTGTGCAGCAGGCCCCAGAAGGTGCCGAGCAGGCCGAGGAAGATCAGCAGCCCGATCAGATAGCGCGACAGTTCCCGCGATTCGTCGAGGCGCGAGGCGATGCCGTCCAGCAGCGATCGCATCGACAGCGCCGACAGGGTCAGCCGGCCGCGCCGCTCGCCCAGCATGCGCGCCATCGGCGCCAGCAGCACCGGCTCCTGCAGGGAGGCCGGGGCGACGCCGCTCTGGTACTGCTCCAGCCACGCCACTTCGGGCCGGAGCATCAGAACCTGCCGGAAGATGAAGGCGATGCCGGCCAGCAGCGTCGCCAGGATGACACCGTTCAGCGGGGCGTTGTTGAGGAAGGCGGAGCGCAAGGCGGGGAACAGCAGGCCGGTCACCGCGCCGACCACCACCAGGAACAGGATCATCCGGGTCAGGAACCGCTCCGGGCGTGTCATGAGGGCGGATATCTCCAGCGGTCGGGTCGTCGGGGTTGTGGCGGTCATGATGCTCCGAAGGGGTGTTCCGATCAGACCTCGCGCACGATGTGGGCGCTACTCATTCAGAAAGACGATGTCGATGCGGTCGGAAGCCCCGCCGCCTTCGTCGAGACCCAAGGCGCGGACATCGACGCGGGTGCTGCGGATCCCGAACGCGGTCAGCCGCTCGCGCAGGGCCAAGGCCCGGGCCAGCGCCCGCTGCCGTGCCTCGCGCGCCGTATCCGGCGTGCCGCTGGCATAGGAGCGAAGCTGGAGCCTCGCGGTGTCGCTGGCGCGCAGCCGCTCGACTATCCGGTCGACCACGGCATCCGCCGCATCCGGCAGATTGGTGGCATCGGCGGGGAACACAAGGCTCAAAACGCTCGAAGGTGGCAGGCTAGCCGACGGTGGTGCCGCCTCCGGAGGGGGAGGGAGGGCCGCCGTGTCCGTGCGCGGCGTCGCCGGAGCCGGGGTGGCGGGTGCCGGAGCGGCCGGTATCCCTTGGGCGGCCGACGTCTGCGGCTGGGCAGGAGCCGCAGCCGGAGGCTGGGTGCGGGCGGTGGTGGTGGCGCGGGGCACCGGCTGGGCTGGACCTTCGGTCAGTTCCGGCGGTGGCGGGGCTTCGAGCGGTTGCGGCAGGTTCAGGCGCGGCGGCGCCTTGACCGCCGGCGGGGTGCGCAGGCTGGGGCGCGGCGGGACCGACAGGGGAACCGCGTTTTCCAACGTCAGGCCGGCCGGCGAGACGGCGGTGTTGGCGGACGGCGCCGACGCTGCCGACAGGGCAGCCGGAATGAGCGTCCAGACCGCGCACAAGGCGGCGGCGGCAAGCTGCTTGCGGTCGGCGTGTCCCCAGCGGCGCAAAACGATGTGTCCCGTTAAACCTTTGTCCCGCAAACCATAGCCTATCGATCGCTCCAGCCACAACCGATCGTCCGCCGTCTCCGTTCGGG
>NZ_BADK01000768.1 GCF_000333595.1 Azospirillum sp. B506 | reverse complement strand
ATCACCACGGCGCAGATGACCCGCCCCATCGACAGCGTGGGATCGGAAATCCAGCGCGTCATCTTCGACCATGAGCGCTGGATCGACAGCTTCGGCCAGCGCGGACAGCGCGCCGACCTGGACGGTGCCGACCTCAGCCGGGCCGACCTGCGCAACGTCAACCTCAGCGCCGCAAGCTTGCGTGGCGCGAACCTGTCGGCGGCGGCGCTGACCGGCGCGCGGCTGATGATGACCGACCTGTCCGGTGCCAATCTGGAGGGCGCCAACCTGATGGGGGCGGACCTCTCGGGCGCCAATCTCAGCTATGCCGTGCTGACCGGCGCCGACCTGACGCGGGTGCGGCTGGGTCCGGCGGCGATCAAGGACCCGTCGGGCCGTCCGACCGGCCGCTCCTGGGCCGCCAACCTGATGGGGGCCGACATGCGCGGCGCCCTGCTGGTCGGCACCTGTCTGGTTCAGGCCAACCTGTCCGACGCCAATCTCGACAGCGCCGAGCTGGACGGGGCCGACCTTGCCGGCGCCAAGCTGCAGCGCGCCATGATGCCCGGCCGCCCGCCCCGCCGCGGATAGAGGTAAAATCCGTCATGGCAAGGTGATCGTCACCGTGGTGCCGACGCCTGGTGTGCTCTCCAGGGTCAGGGTGCCGCCATGGGCTTCGACGAAGCGGCGGGCCAGCGGCAGGCCCAGACCGGTGCCGGCCTCCGGCTTGGTCAGGTAATTGTGGACCTGACGGAACGGCTCCATCGCGATCACCAGCTCGTCGGCGGTCATGCCGACGCCGGTGTCGGCGATGACGATGACCGCGCCTTTGCCGCCGGGTCCGGGGGTTGCTTCCACCCGCACGGCGCCGCCGGGCGCGGTGAACTTGACGGCATTGGACAGGACATTCAGCACCGCCTGCCGCATCCGCACCCCGTCCACCGTGATCTGCAGACCCGGAACGATGCCGGCGCCGGTCAGCACCACCCCCTTGCGCAGGGCCAGCGCCTCCATCAGCGACAGGCAATCCTCCAGCAGTTTGTCCAGCGCGACATAGGCCGGGAACAGCTCCAGCCGGCCGGCCTCGATCTTCGCCATGTCGAGCAGCTCGTTGACCAGATCCAGCAGATGGCGCCCGGACTGGTGGATGGCGGTCAGATATTCCACATGCTTGGGCGGGGCGTGGCCGAAGATGCCGGACATCAGCGCCTCGGCGAAGCCGATGATCGCGTTCAGCGGCGTGCGCAGTTCATGGCTCATGTTGGCCAGGAAGTCGCTCTTGGCGCGGTTGGCCGCCTCGGCATGCTCCTTCTCGGATTGCAGCCGGCGGCGCTGTTCGATCAGCACCGCTTCGCGGGCGCGGCGCACCTCGTCCTCGGCGCTGCGGCGACGGCGGTAGGCGCGCGACACCAGCAGGGCCAGCATCAGCGTCACCGCACAGGCGGCCGTCCCGCCGCCGATGACGGTCATGCGGGTGATGTTCAGCTTTTGCTGCACGATGGAGGACGGCACGCCCAGCACCACCGCCCAACCGGTTTCGGCGGAGCGGTGGACGACGGAATGAACCTCCACCCCGTCCCTGGTCCTGCCGATGAACATGCGGTCGCTGCCGCTGCGGATCCGTGCCTCCAGCGAGGCATAGACCCTCTGGCCCAGATAGGTCGCGGCATCGCGCGAGCGGGCGGCGACCAGCATGGTCGGATCGACCACGGTGACCGTCCATTCCGGCGGGGTTTCTCGGGTCCGCAGCGCGCTGGCCAGCCCCTCCAGCCCAAGCGCCAGCGACACCACATACCGCACCCGGTCGGTCTGGCGTGTCTGGTCGAACTGGACGATCGGTGCCCGCAGGACCAGCGCCGGCCGGCCCGGCGGTCCGCCGGGCGGCAGCACCGTGCCGATCGTCGCACGGCCGCTTTCGATGACGGTGCGGGTGATCTCGTCCAGCCGTGGCGGCGGAAGCGGCTGAACCCCCAGCGGATAATGGGTGTGGAAGACGAAGCGCCCGGTGTCGGCGTCGATCATCCCCATCGCCAGCCAGCCGGGCTGGCTGTGGGTGGCGGTGGTCGTCTCCTGGTACAGGGTGTTCAGGTCATCGGCTTGCGGTTGGAGCAGCGATGCCAGCAGCTCCAGCGGCCGCAGCTGGCTCGCCAGCTCGCGGTCGACCGCAAGGGACAGCGACTGCGCCACCGTCTGCAGCGTCTCCTCCGTCTCCGCCCGGTCGCGGGAGTCCAGCTGCCAGACCAGCGCGGCCCCGAACAGCAGCAGGGGCGCGGTCACGGCCAGACCGATGGCGATGATGGAGCTTGGTAAGCGAAACCTCAACCGATGATGCTCCCGACGGCGCGGCATGACGATAAAGGTGGCAGAAAGAGACTGGGACGGCGCGGGCGGGGACTCCAGGCACCTCCGCCATTCTCATGGTTTTCCCTTATCGGGAGAAGCAATCAGGACGCCCCCGTCAACAGTCGTGTCAGCTCCACCGCCGTCTTCACCTGCATCTTCTCGAACACATGGCTGCGATGGACCTCCACCGTGCGCATGCTGATGCCCAGCTCGTCGGCGATGACCTTGTTCAGGCGGCCGGCGACGACCAGTTCCATCACCTGCCGCTCGCGCTGGGTCAGGGTCGCCAGCCGGGCCGCCAGTCCGGCCTGCCCGGCCTCGCGCTCGCGCTGCTCGGCGTCGAAGGCCAACGCATCGATCACCCGGTCGACCAGCTCGTTGTCGTTGAAGGGCTTTTCGACGAAGTCGCGGGCGCCCTTCTTCAGGGCGCCGACCGCGATGGGCACGTCGCCATGGCCGGTCAGGAAGATCACCGGCATGCGGCACCCCCTGGACAGCAGCCGGTCGAACAGCTCCAGCCCGCTCATCCCCTCCATGCGGATGTCCAGCAGGAGGCAGCCGGCGGTGTCGGGCTGCCACGCCTCCAGGAAGGCTTCGGCCGAGGGCCAGCCCGCCACCGGAACGTTGCGTGACTGGAACAGCCAGCCGAGCGCGTCGCGGATGGCCTCGTCATCGTCGACGATGTGGAGCTTGGTCATTCGGCTGCCTCGGCGGTGGGATCGGGGGCTCTGTCGGACATCGGACCGGTGGACCGGTCCGGAGCCTGGAGATGGATCGGCAGGGTGAACAGGAAGCGCGCGCCGCTGTACGTGCCGCTGGACGTCGCTTCCAGGGCGCCGTCCGTTGCCGGCTCGTACCACAGCCGGCCGCGGTGGTGCTCGACGATGGACCGGCAGATGTTCAGGCCCATCCCCATACCTTCGCGCTTGGTGGTGAAGAAAGGGGAAAAGAGGCGCTCGGCCACCTCCGGCGCGATGCCGCAGCCATGGTCGCGGATCTCGGTCAGCAGGACGGGGCCGCCGCCGGTGCTGCCGCCGGTGCTGCCGCCGGTGCTGCCGCCGGTGCTGCCATCGGCCCCGCCGTCCATGCCGATCCGGCGGACGGTGACGGTCAGCCGGCGGTCGGGGCGGGGCGTGCGCGCCATCGCCTCGATCCCGTTGCGCATCAGGTTCAGCACCACCTGCTGCAGCAGGATGCGGTCGCCGGTGACCGGTGGCAGGTCGGGCGGGGCATCCAGTTCCACCCGCACGCCCAGCCGCGCCGCATCGCTGCCGGCCAGCCCGACGCAATCCTCCAGCACGCCGGCCAGGGAGCAGGGGGCGACGCGGGGGTCGCGCTTGCGCACGAAATCGTGGATGCGGCGCACCACCAGCCCGGCGCGCTTGGCCTGGGCCGCCAGCTTCTCCAGCGCCGCCGCCACCTCTTGCGTGTCGCAGCGGTCGGAACGCAGCCGGTTCAGGCAGCCGGTGCAATAGCTGGCGATGGCCGACAGCGGCTGGTTCAGCTCATGCGCCAGGGTCGAGGCCATCTCGCCCATGGTGATCAGGCGGGAGGTCTGCTGCAGCCGCTCCTGCTGCTGGCGGGCCAGCTCCTCGGCGCGCTTGCGCTCGGTGATGTCGAGGACCGAGCCCATCCAGCCGGTCTGGCGGCCGTTGGCGTCGATCAGCGGCGCCTCGTAGATCAGGGCGTCGAACCGTTCGCCATTGGCACGCTGGAACCGCATCTCCAGCCCGCTTTCCGGTGCGCGGCCGGCCAGCACATCCTGCAGCGCCGCCTCCGCCCGGTCGATCTCCTCGGGCAGCCAGTAGGGCATCGGCGGACCGCAGCCGACCAGCTCCTCCGCAGCCAGACCGACCATTCGGCAGAAGGCCGGATTCACATAGGTGATGCGCCCATCCAGGTCGCGGGCGCGCATGCCCACGGTCAGGCTGTCCTCCATCGCCTTGCGGAAGGCATGTTCCTCGCGCAGGGCCTCCTCCGCGCGCAGGCGGCCGGCGATGTGGCGGCGCAGCGACCACAGGCTCCACAGCGCCGATCCGGTCAGCGCGAAGATCGCCGCCACCAGCACGGTGCGGGTGACGTTGGAGTCGCTGGGATAGGCGGTGGCGACCAGCGCCAACCCATGGCCCGGCGGGTCGAATGGGATGACATGGCTGCGCGCCGGGTCGGGCGCCGGCCCCGCTCCGGCTCCCGTCGTCGATCCCGGCACCGACATCCGCGATTTCGACCCCAGCACCGCGCCCGTCGCGTCTATCACCTCCAGCTGATAGCGCTGGGCGAACCACCAGGGCACATGGTGGGTCAACATCGCCTCGAACGAGAAGACGCCGACCAGAGTGCCGGCGAAGGCGCCGTCGTGGAACACGGGGAAGGCGGCGTCGAACCCGCGGTCGGTGGCGTCGATCCGGTAGGGGGCGCCATAGGTCCGCAGGCCGGAGGAGCGGGCGATGCGCATCGCGTCGTCGCGGGCCACTCCGTCCGCGTCGGCGGATTCCGGCCCGCCAGTCCCCGCATCCTCCTTCGCCGCCCCCGCCTTGCCGGTCAGCGGCGGCTCGGCCAGCAGGGTGCGTCCCTCGGCATCCAGCCACAGCACCCGTTCGATTGCCGGGTTGGTGTTCACCACCAGCCGGGCCATCGCGGCGAACTGCCGCAGATCCACCTCGGTCCGGCCCAGCGTCTCCGCCAGCCTCTCCAGCTTGTCCTCGTCCGACGCGAGCTGGAAATGGAGGTTCTGCTCCACCCACAGCGCGTCCTTGATCAGGGCCAGCGCCTCCTCTTCCCGCTCGTTGCGCTGAAGCAGCCACAGGAAGGCGCCCAGCAGCACCACGACCAGCGCCATCGCCACCACCGGCATGGCATGCGGCACCGCGCGCCCGGCGCGATTGGCTGCTGTGGAGAGGAAGGATGGGTTCGACATCGGGATGGATACGAAAGTATGGCGGTGGGGGATGGTGGAGCCGAGCGAAAGTGGGATGGGCCGACTCTGCGGATATCCACAATAGCCGCAATTCGTCCGATCATGAAGAATGCGCAACAAGTGCAGGGCTGAACATTCCGCCCTGTCGACAATGAACACCAGAGGGGGACGCACCTAATGAAACTCGTCAAGCTCCTGTGCGCGGCGGCGGTCGGCTGCATGATGGCGGCGCCGATGGCCGTGTCGACGGCCTGGGCCCAGGACCAGATCGTCATCAAGTTCAGTCATGTCGTCGCGCCGGAGACGCCCAAGGGCAAGGGTGCCGACAAGTTCAAGGAACTGGCCGAGAAGCTGACCGCCGGCAAGGTGAAGGTCGAGGTCTATCCGAACAGCCAGCTCTACAAGGACAAGGAGGAGCTTGAGGCGCTGCAGCTGGGTGCGGTGCAGATGCTGGCGCCGTCGCTGGCCAAGTTCGGCCCGCTGGGAGCGAAGGAATTCGAGGTCTTCGACCTGCCCTACATCTTCCCCAGCAAGGAAGTCCTCCAGCGCGTCACCAAGGGCGAGATCGGCAGGAAGCTGTTCCAGAAGCTGGAGTCCAAGGGCATCATCGGGCTGGCCTATTGGGACAACGGCTTCAAGATCATGAGCGCCAACAAGCCGCTCATCAAGCCGGAGGACGTGAAGGGCCTGAAGATGCGCATCCAGTCGTCCAAGGTGCTGGATGCCCAGATGCGGGCGCTGGGCGCCCTGCCGCAGGTGATGGCCTTCTCGGAAGTGTACCAGGCGCTGCAGACCGGCGTCGTCGACGGCACGGAGAACCCGCCGTCCAACATGTATACCCAGAAGATGCACGAGGTGCAGAAGAACGCCACCCTGACCGACCACGGCTATCTCGGCTATGCGGTCATCGTGAACAAGAAGTTCTGGGAAGGCCTGCCTGCCGACGTCCGCGGCAAGCTGGAAGAGGCGATGAAGGAGGCGACCGACTACGCCAACGACATCGCCCAGAACGAGAACGACGTCGCGCTGGCCCAGATGAAGGCGTCCGGCAAGACCGAGTTCCACACCCAAACCAAGGAAGAGCGCGAAGCCTGGATCAAGGCCCTGAAGCCGGTCCACAAGGACGCCGAATCCCGCGTCGGCAAGGATCTGATCGAAGCGATCTACAAGGAAGCGGCCGCGGCCGGCTTCAAGATGTAAAGGCTTGCAGGCGGGCGACGCCATTCCGCTGGAAGGCGTCGCCCCCTCCAAACCGGACTCCACTCTGTTCGGCCGTCATTCCCGCGAAGGCGGGAATCCAGCTTCGACGATCCATTCGCTTTGGCAGCCGCCTGGATCCCCGCCTGCGCGGGGATGACGGTCGATTGAAGCGCCAAGGGTCGTGTTGCGGCTATCCAGCGTCCAAGACCATCTCCGCCGACCGGGAGATCCCCCCGACATGCTCATGAAACTACTCGACCGCCTTGAGGAGACGCTGATCGCGTCGCTCATGGCGGTGGCGACGCTCGTCATCTTCGTGGCGGTCGTCCACCGTTATCTTTCCGGCGTGCCTTACATCCAGGATTACGTCATCCACTGGGACTTCTCCTGGGCGCAGGAACTCTGCATCTATCTCTTCGTGTGGATGGCCAAGTTCGGCGCCGCCTATGGCGTCCGCACCGGCATCCATGTCGGCGTGGACGTGGTGATCAACCGGCTTCCGCCGGCGAGCCGCGCCCGCTTCGTCATCTTCGGGCTGCTGGCCGGTGCGCTGTTCACCGGCGTCGTCGGCTCGCTGGGTGCCAACTTCGTCTACCATATGTCGGAGACAGAGCAGACCTCGGCCGATCTGGAATGGCCGATGTGGATCATCTATCTGGCGATCCCGCTCGGCTCCTACCTGATGTGCTTCCGCTTCCTCCAGGTCGCCTGGACCTTCATCCGCACCGGCGAGCTGCCCCACCACGACCATGCCCAGGTCGACGGCATCGACCCGGTCGAAGCCGCCAACGAGGGAGGCCCGGCATGAACGCCGCCATCATCTTCGGGCTGCTGCTCGTCCTCATGCTCACCGGCATGCCGATCTCGATCTCGCTCGGCCTGACGGTTCTGACCTTCCTGTTCACGATGACCGACGTGCCGATCGCGGCGGTGGCGCTGAAGCTGTTCACCGGCATCGAGAAGTTCGAGATCATGGCGATCCCGTTCTTCATCCTGGCGGGCAACTTCCTCACCCATGGCGGCGTCGCCCGGCGCATGATCAACTTCGCCACGTCCATGGTCGGGCACTGGCATGGTGGCCTGGGGCTGGCCGGTGTTCTCGCCTGCGCCCTGTTCGCGGCGGTGTCGGGGTCCAGCCCGGCGACGGTGGTGGCCATCGGCTCCATCATCCTGCCGGCGATGGTCAAGCAGGGCTTCCCGAAGAATTTCGGCGCCGGCATCGTCACCACCTCGGGCGCGCTGGGCATCCTGATCCCGCCGTCCATCGTGATGGTGATGTACTGCGTCGCCACCACCGGCCATCCGCAGGCCCCCTCCATCGGCCAGATGTTCCTGGCCGGCGTGGTGCCGGGCCTGATGCTGGCCGCCTTCCTCGGCTTCACCACCTGGTTCCGCGCCCGCAAGTTCGGCTATCCGCGCCTGCCCAAGGCGTCGGCCGGCCAGCGCTGGCACGCCTTCCGCGAGAGCTTCTGGGGCCTGCTGCTGATCGTCGTGGTGATGGGCGGCATCTACACCGGCGTCTTCACCCCGACGGAAGCGGCAGCGATGGCCGCGGTCTATGCCTTCATCGTGGCGGTGTTCGTCTATCGCGACATGCCGCTGAGCCGGGTGCCGAAGGTGCTGCTGGACAGCGCCAGCATGTCGGCGATGCTGCTCTACATTATCACCAACGCCGTCCTCTTCTCCTTCGTCATGACGTCGGAGCAGATCCCGCAGGCGATGGCCGCCTGGATCCAGAGCCAGCATCTGGGCGTGTGGGTCTTCCTGCTGGTGGTGAACATCGTCCTGCTGGCCGCCGGCAACTTCATGGAGCCGTCGTCCATCGTCCTGATCATGGCGCCGATCCTGTTCCCGGTGGCGATGTCGCTGGGCATCGACCCGGTGCATTTCGGCATCCTGATCATCGTGAACATGGAGGTCGGCATGTGCCACCCGCCGGTGGGCCTGAACCTCTATGTCGCGTCGGGCATCACCAAGATGGGCATCACCGAATTGACGGTGGCGGTGTGGCCGTGGCTGCTGACGATGCTGATCTTCCTCGGCCTCGTCACCTATGTGCCGGCCATCTCGCTGTGGTTCCCGCGCCTGATCGGCGTCATGTAAAGCCGGAAATCGGCAGGGGATTTTCTCGCTGAATCGGCAGTGGCCGCGAAGTCCGGATAAGGGACTTCGCGGCCTCTTCGCTTTTGCGGGTGTCATTATTGTACCCATACATTGTTGTGCGTTGAAGCGGGCGCACGGCCGGGCCTAAACTTGCCGCCGTCCCGCCGCCAGCCAGACCAGAGGTTAGCCTTGTCGGCCCAGTTCCTGCCCACCGCCTGTCCACACGACTGCCCCAGCACCTGCGCGCTGGAGGTGGAACGCCTCGCCCCCGACCGCATCGGCAAGGTGCGCGGTGCCGCCGAGAACAGCTACACCGCTGGCGTCATCTGCGCGAAGGTCAGCCGCTATGCCGAGCGGGTGCATGCGCCGGACCGGCTGAAGACCCCGCTGCTGCGCAACGGCCCCAAGGGTTCCGGCCAGTGGACGGAAATCGGCTGGGACGAGGCGCTGGACCGCATCGCCGACGCCTTCCTGGCCGCCGAGCGGACCTATGGGCCGGAAGCGGTCTGGCCCTATTTCTATGCTGGCACCATGGGTCTGGTGCAGCGCGGCGGCATCCAGCGCCTGCGCCACGCCAAGGGCTATTCGCGCCAGACCAGCACGGTATGCGACACGCCGGCCAACATGGGCTGGCTCGCCGGCTATGGCGACATCCGTGGCGCCGACCCGCGCGAGATGGCGGAGAGCGACCTGATCGTCAACTGGGGCGGCAACCCGGTGGCGACCCAGGTCAACGTGATGACCCATGTCAGCCGCGCCAGGAAGGGCCGCGGGGCGAAGCTGGTGACCATCGACCCCTACCGCACCGGCACGGCCGAGGTCTCCGACCTGCATCTGATGCTGCGGCCGGGCACCGACGGGGCGCTGGCCTGCGCGGTTATGCATGTGCTGTTCCGCGACGGTCACGCCGACCGCGCCTATCTGGCCCGGCTGGCCGGCGACACCACGGCGCTTGAGGCGCATCTCGCCACCCGCACCCCGGACTGGGCGGCGGCCATCACCGGCCTGACCGTCGCGGAGATCGAGGCGTTCGCCCGCCTCTACGGCACCACCAAGCGCAGCTACCTGCGCGTCGGCTACGGCCTGTCCCGCGCCCACAACGGCGCGGCGCAGGTCCATGCCGTGTCCTGCCTGCCGGTGGTCACCGGTGCCTGGCAGCACAAGGGCGGCGGCGCGCTCTACTGCTCGTCGGGCATCTACAAGCTGGACAAGACCTTGTCGGAGGGGCTGGACCGTCTCGACAAGTCGGTGCGCAGCTTCGACCAGTCGCGCATCGGCGCCGTCCTGACCGGCGACCCGCGCGACCTGACCAGCGGCCCGCCGGTGACGGCGATGCTGATCCAGAACACCAACCCGGTGACGATCTGCCCGGATTCCAAGCGCGTCCGCCAGGGATTCCTGCGCGAGGATCTGTTCGTCGCGGTGCATGAGCAGTTCATGACCGACACGGCGAAGCTCGCCGATCTGGTGATCCCCGCGACCACCTTCCTGGAGCATGACGACATCTACCGCGGCGGCGGCCAGATGCACATCCTGATCGGCCGCAAGGTGATCGAACCGCAGTTCGAGGCGCGCGAGAACCACTGGGTCATTTCCGAACTCGCCCGCCGGGTCGGCGCCGAGCATCCCGGTTTCGGCATGACCGCGCTGGAGATCATCGACGCCATGCTGAAGGCCTCCGACCTCGGCGACGCGGCGACGCTGACCGAGCAGCGCTGGATCGACGCCCAGCCGGATTTCGAGACCTCGCACTTCCTCAACGGCTTCGCCCATCCGGATGCCAAGTTCCGCTTCGCTCCCGACTGGGCGGCACTCGGCCCCTATGGCGGCATGCCGGAGCTGCCCGACCACATGCCCCCCGCCCGCGACGCCGATGCGGAGCACCCGTTCCGCCTCGTCACCGCCCCGGCCCGCCAGTTCCTCAACACCTCCTTCACCGAGACGCCGACCGCCCAGAAGCGCGAGGGCCGTCCCACCGCGCTGATCCATCCGGACGATGCGGGCGGTCTGGGTCTGGCCGACGGCGACGCGGTGCGGCTGGGCAACCCGCAGGGAAGCGTGGTGGTCCATGCCAAGCCCTTCGCCGGCGTGCCGCGCGGCGTGGTGATCGTCGAAGGCATCTGGCCCAACAGCGCCTTCGTCGAGGGCATGGGCATCAACAGCCTGACCTCGCCGGAGCCGGTGCCGCCGGCCGGCGGTGCAGCCTTCCACGACACGGCGGTGTGGATGCGGGCGGCGTAAGCCCCGGCACTCTCATCCCACCCCTGCCGACGCCCATCGTGCAGCGGGCGTCCATCTCTGCTATGGCTGTGCGCCCGTCCCCCTCACCGGACAGCAGCACCGCCATGACCGAGCCCGCCGCCTTCCTCAACGTCGCCAACTCCCTGTCCGGCAAGCGCTGGCAGGCGCGGCCCTGCGACGAGCGGCAGGCGCAGGCGCTCACCCAGGGGCGCGGGTTGCCGGAGATCGTCGGCCGGGTGCTGGCCGCCCGCGGCGTCACCGAGGAGAGTTGCGAGACCTTCCTCAACCCGACGCTGAAGGCCCTGCTGCCCGATCCCTCGCGCTTCCGCGACATGGACCCGGCGGCCGAGCGCATCGCGCGCGCCATCCGCGACGGCGAGCCGGTGGCGGTGTTCGGCGACTACGACGTCGACGGCGCCACCTCCGCCGCGCTGCTGCGCCGCTTCTTCCGCTCGTTCGGCGCCGACATCCGCGTCTATGTCCCCGACCGCATCACCGAGGGCTACGGCCCGAATGCTCCGGCACTGCTTCGCCTGAAAGGGGAGGGGGTGCGGCTGGTGGTGACCGTCGATTGCGGCATCTCCGCCTTCGCGGCGCTGGAAGCGGCGGCCGATGCCGGGCTGGACGTCGTCGTGCTCGACCACCATGCCGCCGAACCGCGCCTGCCCCCTGCCGTGGCCCTGGTCAACCCCAACCGGCTGGACGAGGACGGGGACTATCGCACGCTCTGCGCCGCCGGCGTCACCTTCATCACCATCGTCGCCGTCAACCGTGCGCTCCGCCAGTCCGGCTTCTACCGCGACCGGCCGGAACCCAACCTGATGGAATGGCTCGACATCGTGGCGCTCGGCACCGTGTGCGACGTGGTGCCGTTGACCGGGCTCAACCGCGCGCTGGTGGCGCAGGGGCTGAAGGTGATGGCGCGGCGCGCCAACCCCGGCCTTGCCGCCCTGTCCGACGTGGCGGGGGTGAAGGAGAAGCCGGACGCCTATCATGCCGGCTACGTCCTCGGCCCGCGTGTCAATGCCGGCGGCCGGGTGGGGGCGTCCGACCTCGGCGCCCGCCTGCTCTCCACCGACGATCCGATCGAGGCGATGGAACTGGCCCAGCGGCTGGAAGGCCACAACGCCGAACGCCGCGCCATCGAACAGGCGGTCCTCGACGAGGCGCTGGAGCGCGTCGCCGCCGAAGCCGGACGCGAGACCGATCTGGTCTTCGTCACCGGTGCCGGCTGGCACCCCGGCGTCATCGGCATCGTCGCCGCCCGCCTGAAGGAGCGCTACAGCCGCCCCGCTTGCGTCGTCGCCCTGGAGGAAACCGCCGACGGCACCGTCATCGGCAAGGCGTCCGGCCGCTCCGTCCGCGGTGTCGATCTCGGTGCGGCGGTGATTGCCGCCCGGCAGGAGGGATTGCTGCTGGCCGGCGGCGGCCACCGCATGGCGGCGGGCTTCACCGTGGCCGGCGACAAGATCGACGCGCTGCGCGACTTCCTGCACAGCCGCATCTCCGAACAGGTGGCATCCGCGCCTCTGGTTCCGACGTTGGAACTGGACGGCGCCCTGTCGGTCGGCGGCGCCAGCGTCGGTCTGGTGACCATGCTCGACAAGCTCGGCCCCTACGGCACCGGCAATTCCGAGCCCCGCTTCGCCATCGCCGACGCCCGCGTCGTGCGTGCCGATGTGGTGGGCGCCAACCATGTCCGCTGCATCTTGCAGGGCAACGACGGCGCCCGGCTGAAAGCCATCGCCTTCCGCGCGCTCGACAGCGACATGGGCCAGGCCCTGCTGACGGGGCGCGGCACGCCCTTCCATCTCGCCGGCGTGCTGCGGATCGACCGCTGGAACGGCTCCGAGGGCGTGCAGTTGCTGATCGACGACGCGGCGCCTGCGCGCTCGGCGTAGAGTGTCCAACGGTTCTGCGGGGCAGGGCGCAAAAAAGTATCGCGGGATGCGAAAAAGCGCTTGCGCTCCCCGGCTCCGATCTTTAGAAAGCGCGTCACCGCGAACGACGTCCCCGTCGTCTAGAGGCCTAGGACACCGCCCTTTCACGGCGGCGACACGGGTTCGACTCCCGTCGGGGACGCCACCTTCCAAGGTGCGCGACAAGCTTAGAAAGGCCCGGCTGCACAGCCGGGCCTTTTGCTTTTGGCGGGATTTGCGCCCGGCGGTTGCCCGTCGATCCGGTTTCGCCCATCCTGACCTTTCCGGCCGCAGCAGAGCTGACCGCTATGACCGCCCCGACCCTCGTCACCTCCACCATCCCCCTCAGTGTCGCCCCGATGATGGACTGGACCGACCGGCATTGCCGGTACTTCCACCGTCTGCTGTCGCGCTCGACCCTGCTCTACACCGAGATGGTGACCACGGGCGCCGTTCTGCATGGCGACCGCGAGCGGCTGCTGGGCTTCGATGCGGCGGAGCATCCGGTGGCGCTCCAGCTCGGCGGTTCCGACCCGGCGGATCTCGCCGCCTGCACCCGCATCGCGGAAGAATGGGGCTATGACGAGGTCAACCTCAATGTCGGCTGCCCGAGCGACCGCGTGCAGTCCGGCCGCTTCGGCGCCTGCCTGATGGCGGAGCCCGATCTGGTCGCCCGGCTGGTTGGCGCCATGCGCGAGGCGGTGTCGATCCCGGTCACCGTCAAGTCGCGCATCGCCATCGACGAGATGGAGGAGTGGCCGACTCTCGACCACTTCATCCGCACCGTCTCCGCCGCCGGCTGCACCCACTTCATTGTCCATGCCCGCAAGGCCTGGCTGAAGGGGCTCAGCCCCAAGGAGAACCGGGACATCCCGCCGCTGCGCTATGACCTCGTCCACCGGCTGAAGGCGGAAAACCCTGAGCTGACCATCGCCATCAACGGCGGGATCCGGACGCTGGACGAAGCCGAGGAGCATCTCGGCACGCTCGACAGCGTGATGATCGGCCGCGCCGCCTACGAGACGCCCTATCTGCTGGCCGACGCCGACCGCCGCCTGATGGGTGGGGAACCCGGCCCCGACCGCCATGCGGTGATCGAGGCGATGCTGCCCTATATCGAGGCGCGCATGTCCCACGGCACGCCGCTGTCGTCCATCACCCGCCACATGCTTGGCCTGTTCCAGGGGCTGCCCGGCGCCCGCGCCTACCGCCGCCACATCGCCGAGAACGCCCACCGCCCCGGCGCCGGCCCGGAGGTGCTGGAACGCGCCGCTTCCCTGGTGCGGGGGCGTGGGGCCGACGAAACCAGCCAGGACGACAGCGCAGCCGCCGCCTGACCGGCTGTGTCGCGCCGCCTCAGACCGCGCGGACAGAGGCGATGAAGCTCATCACCTCGCCGCGCAGCTTCTCCGCGTCGCGGGTCAACTCGTTCGACGCACTATGGACGTTGGACGCGGCCGATCCAGTTTCCGATACCGAGCGGGTGACTCCGGCGATATTGGACGACACCTCCCCGGTGCCGCGGGCGGCCTCCATCACGTTGCCGGCGATGTCGCGGGTGGCGGCTCCCTGTTCCTCGATGGCGGCGGCGATGGTGGTGGTGATCTCGCTGATCTGGCCGATGGTCTGGCCGATGCCCTGGATTGCCGTCTGCGCTCCGGCGGTGGCCGACTGGATTTCCTTCACCTTGGCCTGGATCTCGTCGGTCGCCCGTGCGGTCTGGGTGGCGAGCGCCTTGACCTCGGAGGCGACGACAGCGAAACCCTTTCCGGCCTCACCCGCCCTTGCCGCCTCGATGGTGGCGTTCAGCGCCAGCAGGTTGGTCTGGCCGGCGATGGAGTTGATCAGGTCGACCACCGCGCCGATCTGATGCGCCGTTTCCACCAGCGCCTGCATGCTGGCGTTGGTCTGGTCGGCCTGGGTCACGGCGTCGCCCGAGATGCGGGTGGATGTGGAGACCTGACGGCCGATTTCGCGGATGGAGGCCGACAGCTCCTCCGTCGCCGACGCCACCGTCTGTACGTGACCGAGC
>NZ_BADK01000769.1 GCF_000333595.1 Azospirillum sp. B506 | reverse complement strand
TCCGCGACGCCGTGGTTTCTCCACCGCGCGCGAGCTGCGGAAGCGCTATGGCTACACCGGCGAGATCCGCGCGGTCGGTCATTCATTCCCCGACCAGTATCTTTATCTGGTCCGCACCGGATTCAGCTCGGTCGAGGCGCCGGAGGGCACCAACCCGGACAGCTGGGCCAACGCGCTGACCGAGGTCACCATAGCCTTCCAGCCCAGCCTCGACGACACCGCGCCGCTGTCGCTGCTGCGCCGCAAGCTGAAGGTCGGGCAGGCGGACGCCGAGTAGGGAGACGCGGGGGAGGGCATTTCCCCCGCCGCTAAACGGAAAAGGCGCCGTCCCCGTCGGGGCGGCGCCTTTTCCGTTTCCGCAGTCCGTGGCCTGGCCGCTTACCAGTGGCGCAGCGGCCCGACGTCGACATGGACGAAGTTGCTGTCGGGATAATAGCCGACACCGCCGCCGCGCAGGCTCAGCGCCGCGCGCTGCAGCTGTCGGGTCGACAGGCCTTCGACCCGGAGGTCGATCGCCATGCCGCGAATGTGGTAGCTGTTCTGCGCCACGCCGCTGCCATCGGCCTCGCGCAGCATCGCGTTGGTCTCCGGCGACCGATAGGCCGAGACGATCTCGATCGGGCCGCGCCGGTTGATCTTGCGGCTCAGCGCATGGACCAGATCCAGCAGCTTCGGGTCCATCGCATGGACCGAATTGTTGTGGTGGTCGCGCAGCACGCGGTTCAACGCCCGCATCGCGTCGCGGACATATTTGCCCTTAGACCAGTATTCGGCGTTGATGCGTTCGCCGGTGTGCAGGTTCACCAGCGACAGCACGCGCGGCGGGGCGCGGAGCGCCGCAGCTTCCGCCTCTTCGCTGGTGAACAGGGTTCCCCCGGCAGAGGTGGCCGCCGCCAGACCCAGGCCGGCGCGCAGCAGATTGCGGCGATCGAGATGATGGCGTTCGGTGGCGTGGCTCCCGCCAACGCTCGGGCGTGCGGCCACAATCGACCGGGCGTCCGCATCCTTCATCATTCTTCCTTCATATCCCGTTTTCCCGCTCCGGTCCCTGGGATCCATCGTTTGGCCCCCGTCGTCCCGGTTACGGCCAAAGCCACACCCTGGCCAAGGTCAAGGTGCGCTGCGGTGCGTTAATCCGAAAGGTGGGACACTTTTAGGATGCCCGTGGCCTTTTCTGTCAAGCAACCATTGCTTAACCGATGCTGTTTTTTGACCGGGGCCAGGGAATCCGCCAGCTGCGCCGCGGAGCGGGCGGAGGGCCGATTCGCGATTGTTCGCGACCCGTTCGCAAGCGGTTCGATTACAGAACCGTAACAGGCGCGACTCGGGATCGCTTCGGCAAATTCGCGCCAAAAGCGATGGTTTGGACCTATGCCTGTTGCTCTGTCCAAGCGTCTGTTTTCCATATCCAACACGGCAGAATTGCTCTGCCGGCGACCGAAAAGCGGTCCTGCGGTCCTGCCGAACCGCATCCTCCGAAAGAGGGTGCGCAAAAGGGGGATTCATTCAGCCTTCGGTAAGGAATGAACCTCATGATTGTCGCGATGTAACCATTTCGCGGCGTCGACCTGCCCGTGCCCACAGCCACCACACCCACCGCTTTGTCCGTGTCCTTCTTTCGGCCCGATCAACTGGCCGAGGTTCTGGACCGGCATGCCCGCTGGATCAAGGGCCAGCCGGGTGGCGTCCGCGCGAACCTCGCCATGGCGGATCTGGAGGGGGTGGACCTGTCGCAGCGCGACCTGCGCGGCGCCCGTCTGGTCGGCGCGCGGCTGGCGCGCGGGCGGCTGAACGGCACCAATCTGGCCGGCGCCGACCTGTTCGGTGTCGATCTGCGCGATGCCGACATCAGCCGTGCCAACCTGATGCAGACCGATCTGCGCGGCGCCCGCCTGCGTTCGGCCGACTTCTCCCATGCCAATCTGAATGGCGCCGATCTGCGTGCCGGCACGCTGGAGCCGGGGGGCGCCGCCCGCCGCGGCGCCGGATCCGATCCGCAGGACGCCGACAGCGCCCGCCAGATCCACAAGGCGGCGCTGGCCCGTCTGCAGAATGGCATGAAGGCGGAGGGCGGTGTTCCCACCGACCTGACCGGTGCGGTGCTGCGCGGCGCCAACCTGTCCGACGCCGATCTGTCCGGTGCGGTGCTGCAGAATGCCGACCTGTCGGGGGCGATGCTGACCGGGGCGGATCTCACGGGCGCGCGGCTGAACGGCGCCAACTTGTCGGGGGCGGCACTGGATGGCACCCGCTTCGACCAAGCCGACATGGTCGGCACGCG
>NZ_BADK01000770.1 GCF_000333595.1 Azospirillum sp. B506 | reverse complement strand
ATGCGGAGTGAGATGCGGCATCTTACATGTACCCCACGCTGCGCAGGCGCTCGAAGCTGTCTTCGGATTCATTGTCCATCGCCCGGCCGGCGCGCTCCGGAATGCGGGTCACCTGAAGCTCGGCGATGATCTCGTCGATGGTGGACGCGGTGCTGTCGACCGGGAAGGTGATGTTCTTCTCGCCCAGCGAGCGATAGCGCTTGCCGTCGCGGGCGAAGTACAGCGGGACGATGGGAATCCCCTCGCGCTGCGAATAGCGCCAGATGTCCAGTTCGGTCCAGGCCAGCAGCGGGTGGATGCGGACATGGACGCCTTCCGGGAAGCGCGTCTTGTAATGGTCCCAGAATTCCGCCGGCTGGTCCTTCACGTCCCAGTCGCCCTCCAGCGAGCGGGGCGAGAACACGCGCTCCTTGGCGCGGGTCGCCTGCTCGTCGCGGCGGATGCCGACCATCACACCCTGATAGGCATGGTCGCGCAGCAGGTTCTTCAGCCCTTCCGTCTTGCGCGCGGCGGCGCGGGTCAGCGGCGGCAGGGTCTGGTCCATCTCCTCCTCGGGCGGGCAGTGCTCCACCTTCAGATCGAGGTCCCATTCCTTGGCGATGCGGTCGCGGAACTCGTAGACTTCCGGCAGTTCCATGTCGGTGTCGAGCTGCACGACGGGGAAGGGGATGCGGCCGAAGAACGCCTTGCGGCAGAGCCAGAGCAGCGCGTTGCTGTCCTTGCCGATCGACCAGAGCATCGCCAGCTTGTCGATGCGGTTGTAGGCTTCGCGCAGAATATAGATGCTCTGGTTTTCGAGCTGGTCGAGATCGGCGCTCATCGGGCGGTTCCAATCATGGTGTGTATGCCGCATTCGGTCTTGGCGCTGCCGGCCCAACGGCCGGACCGCGCGTCGGCACCGGGCGCCACGCGCTCGGTGCAGGTGTAACAGCCGATCGACAGGTAGCCGTCGGCTTCCAGGGGGTGGCGCGGCAGGTCGCGCCGGGTGAACTCTTCCTCCAGCCGGTCCTTGTCCCAGTTGGCCAGTGGGTTGACCTTCACGCGGCCGCCCTCCGCCTCGAACAGGGGCAGGGCGGCGCGGGTCGCCGACTGGAAGCGCTTGCGTCCGGTGACCCAGGCTTCCAGCCCGGCGGTGGCGAGCGCGCGCTCCAGCGGCACCGTCTTGCGCAGATGGCAGCAGGCGTCGTAATCGCGGGCGAACAGCATGCCGCTCTTGTCGCCGGCGGCGAGGTCGTCGGCGGTCGGGCCGATCTCGCGCACATCGGTCAGGCCCAGCCGTTTCACCAGCTGGTCGCGATAGCGCAGTGTCTCGCCGAACAGCTTGCCGGTATTCACAAACAGAACCGGGAAATCCGGCGTCGCTTCGGCGGCCAGCGCCAGCAGCACCGCGGATTCGGCGCCGAAGGACGACAGCAGCGCGATCCGCCCGCCGAACACCTCATGCATGGCGGCGAGCAGGGGCGCGCCTTCCAGCGTGCCGTAGCTGTCGGTCAGATGCGTCACCCGTGTTTCCGCGTCCATCATCGGCTGCCTTTCGCGGTGGCCTTAAAACCTATCAATTAAGTAGGTTTATATATTGTGTTTGCACATTAACACCTGCGGGAAACCCGTGCAACGTAAATACATTCTCTACTTGTTTAATAGGTTTGTGCTGCGCTGCAGCTATTTGTGTGAAATATGTTGATTGTCATGTGGCGGCTGGGCTAAATACCGGCATGAACAGGATCGACGTCATAACCGGCGCAGCCGGCCATTCCTGCCCCTCGCGGTTCGGGGGGTGGCGATGATTCCGCTGGCGCTCGATCCGGCGCGGGTGGCGATTGCGCTGGCGGGCAACGGGCCGCTCGCGGTGCGCCGCTTGACCCAGCTGCGCGAGGGCGGGGCGGACCCGCAGGTCTTTTCACCGGATCCGGATGGGGAATTGGCCGCATTGGCCGGCGACCGCCTGGTACGCGCCCTGCCGGATGCCGCCGATCTCGACATGGTCGGCCTGTTGTATGTGATGGGGTTGGGGCCGGAGACCGAGACGGCGCTGGCCGAGCTGGCGCGGCAGCACCGGGTGCTGGTCAATGTCGAGGACGTCATCCCCTTGTGCGATTTCCACTCTCCCTCCGTGGTGCGGCGTGGCGATCTGGTGATGACCGTCTCCACCGGCGGCCGCAGCCCGACCCTCGCCAGCCTGCTGCGCCAGCGGCTGGAGACCCTGTTTCCGGAGGAGTGGGCGGAGCGGCTGCGCAGCATCGCCGCCCTGCGCAACCGCCGCCGGGTGGAGGGGGCATCGATGTCCGAGGTCGCCCGCGAAACCCGCGAAATGATTGACCGGGAGGGTTGGTTGCCCTGACGGCCCCGGCCGCCGCCGACCATCGCTCCGCCGAATTCACTGCCGGACCGCTGCCGGTTCGGGTTAAGACACCACCCGCGTTCGAGAACGACCAGCCAGGAGAGCCAGATGTCGGCCAAGGATCGATCGAAGGAAGGATCGATGAAAGCCATCACCGCCAACCGCCTGCGCGACGGGGAAGTCGTGTTCCTGGGCGAGGGCGGCCGGTGGGTCGAATCCTTCGTCGAGGCTGCGCTGTTCCAGCGCGCCGAGTCGGATGCCGTGCTGGCCGAGGCCAAGGCGAAGGCCGAGCGAGAACAGTTCGGCGTCGACATCTACGCCTTCGAGGTGGTGGAGCAGGACGGCGTGCCGGTCCCGGCGACGATGCGCGAGCGCATCCGCACCGCCGGGCCGACCGTCCGCCTGGACCTGGGCAAGCAATCCGTCGGCACCCAGGCCGCCTGAGTCAACGACCGCTGGCCGTTCCGGCGGCCCATTAGGGTTTATCGTCATGAACCACATCGCGCCCGGCGCCCGTGCCGGCATCTACCATTACGACGAGATCGACCGGCAGTTCGTCGCCGAGCGCGTCGAGCAGTTCCGCAAACAGGTCGAGCGCCGCCTGTCCGGCGAGCTGACGGAGGAGGAGTTCAAGCCGGTCCGGCTGATGAACGGCCTCTATCTCCAGCTTCACGCCTACATGCTGCGCATCGCCGTGCCCTATGGCGTGATGTCCGCCACCCAGCTGCGCAAGCTGGCCGCCATCGGGCGCAAGTACGACCGCGGCTACGGCCATTTCACCACCCGCCAGAACCTGCAATACAACTGGATCAAGCTGGAGGACACCCCGGCGATCCTGAACGAGCTGGCCGAGGTGGACATGCACGCGCTGCAGACCAGCGGCAACTGCGTGCGCAACGTCACCACCGACCCCTTCGTCGGCGCCGCCAAGGACGAGGTGGTGGATGGCCGCGTCTATGCCGAGATTCTGCGGCAGTGGACGACGATGCATCCCGAATTCACCTATCTGCCGCGCAAGTTCAAGATCGCCATCTCCGGCGCCGAGAGCGACCGCGCGGCGGTGCGCATCCACGATGTCGGCCTGCTGGCGCGGCGCAACGACAAGGGGGAAGCCGGCTTCTCCTTCTATGTCGGCGGCGGTCTCGGCCGCTCGCCCTTCGTCGGCAAGCTGGTGCGCGCGTGGGTGGCCCAGGAGGACTTCGTCGCCTACCTGGAAGCCATCCTGCGCGTCTACAACCAGTACGGACGCCGCGACAACATCTACAAGGCGCGCATCAAGATCCTGGTCCACGAGCTGGGGTTGGAGAAGTTCACCCAGGAGGTCGAGGAGGAGTTCGAGCGGCTGCGCGGGCCGAAGTACCGCCTGGATCCGGAGATCGTCGAGGGGGTCCGCCAGCATTTCGCCCCGCCGCCCTTCGAGGAGCTGCCCGACCATTCCGACCTGCTGGAGCGCGCCAGGGCATCCGATCCCGCCTTCGCCAACTGGCTGGCGGTCAATGTCGCCGAGCACAAGGCGCCGGGCTATGCCATCGCCACCATCTCGCTGAAACCGGCCGGCGGCATCCCCGGCGACGCCACCTGCGACCAGATGGACCTCGTCGCCGATCTGGCCGAGCGCCACAGCTTCGGCGAGCTGCGCGTCACCCATGTCCAGAACCTCGTCCTGGCCCATGTGAAGAAGGACGAGCTGTACGACCTGTGGAGGCAGCTCGACGCCGCCGGTCTGGGCAGCGCCAATGCTGGGCTGATCGGCGACATCATCGCCTGCCCGGGGCTGGATTACTGCGCGCTGGCCAATGCCCGCTCGATCCCGCTGGCGCAGGCGATCTCCGCCCGCTTCGCCGACCCGGTCCGGCAGCGCACCATCGGGGAACTCGGCATCAAGATCAGCGGCTGCATCAACGCCTGCGGCCATCATCATGTCGGCGCCATCGGCATCCTCGGCGTCGACAAGAAGGGCACGGAATATTACCAGATCACCGTCGGCGGCGACCCGACGCTGACCACCGCCATCGGCGACATCCTCGGCCCGGCGGTGACCGAGACCGAAGCGGTGGACGCCATCGAGGCGATCGTCGACGTCTATCTCGCCAACCGGTCGGACGAAAGCGAACGCTTCATCGACACCCTCCGCCGTGTCGGCCATGCCCCGTTCAAGGAGAGAATCTATGCCGCTGATTGAGAATGGGCGCATCGGCGAGGACGCCTGGAGCTTCATCCCCGATGGCGAGCCGGTTCCCAACGACCGCCCGGTCATCATCAGCTCGAGCGCTGCAGGCGAGCG
>NZ_BADK01000771.1 GCF_000333595.1 Azospirillum sp. B506 | reverse complement strand
CTGTTCTTGCCCAGGGTCTCGTCGACATAGTCGAGCAGCTGGGCCAGCGCCTCGCTGCGGCTCAGCGCGTCGGTGTCGATCACCAGTTCGGGCTGGTCCGGTGCTTCGTAGGGGGCGGAGATGCCGGTGAACTCGGCGATCTCGCCGGCCCGCGCCTTCTTGTAGAGGCCCTTCGGGTCGCGTTCCTCGCAGGTGGCGAGGTCGGCCGCCACATACACCTCGTGGAAGCGCTCGCCGCCGATCACCCGTGCCCGTGCCCGGTCGGACTTCAGCGGTGAGATCAGCGAGGCGATCACCACCATGCCGGCGTCGGCGAACAGCTTCGCCGTCTCGGCCACCCGGCGGATGTTCTCCGCCCGGTCGTCGGCGGAGAAGCCCAGACCGGCGTTCAGGCCGTTGCGGACATTGTCGCCGTCCAGCACGAAGGTCTGCCAGCCGCGATCGAACAGCGCCCGTTCCAGCGCCATCGCCAGCGTCGACTTGCCGGCGCCCGACAGGCCGGTCAGCCAGACGATGCCGCCCTTGTGGCCGTTGGCCTGGGCGCGCTCCTCCTGCGAGACGGTGTGCGACACCTCGGTGATGTTGGCCGTCGCCGCGTCCTCGATCTCCACCACCAGGCAGCCGCCGACCACGTCGTTGCCGTCGATCAAAGCACCACGGCCGGTGCGCGGCAGGTCCGCCGCCAGATCGAGCGCGATGGGCGAGCGGGAGCGCAGGACGACCTCCGCCACCTCGTTGCGGTGGACCGACTTGCCCGGCGTGCTCGACAGATCCTCGACATTGATGACCGCCGTCACCTGTTCGACCGTCACCCGGTGTTCGCCGGTGGCGATCTTCAGCGTGTAGGTCTTGCCGATCACCAGCGGGTCGGAGACCAGCCAGAACAGCCGCACGCTCAGCCGGTGGGCAAGGGTCGGTGCGTCGGACTGGTGGTGGGCGATGTGGCCGCGCTCGGCGAAGATGCGCTTGTCCAGCGTGATGCCGATGCTCTGCCCGGCCTGGGCCGACAGCACCGTCTCCGGATGGTTCCACGCCTCGATGCTGACCACCTTGGCGCTGGCCCCGGTGGGCGAGAAGTGCAGGGTGTCGCCGACGCGCAGGCGCCCGCTCTCGATGCGGCCGGCCAGGATGCGGCGGTCGTCCGGCTTGTAGACGTCCTGGAGCGGGAAGCGCAGCGGCTGGTCGGGCGAGGTCTGCTGCGGACGGAAGGCGTCCAGCTGTTCGATCACCGTCGGCCCCAGATACCAGTCCGACTGTTCGCTGCGGCTGACGATGTTGTCGCCGTTGCGGGCGGACACCGGGATCACCGCCTTGGGCTGCAGGCCCAGCTCGGCCAGATAGTCCTTGATCTCCTGGGCCACGGCTTCATAGCGGCGGCTGGAGAACTCGACCTTGTCCATCTTGTTGACGACGACCGCGACCTGACGGACGCCCAGCAGGTGCAGCAGGAAGGCGTGGCGGCGCGACTGCTCCAGCGCGCCTTCGTCGGCGTCGATCACCAGCAGGGCGGCGTCGGCCTGCGACGCCCCCGTCACCATGTTCTTCAGGAATTCGGTGTGGCCGGGCGCGTCCATGATGACGTAGGGGCGCTGCCTGGTCTTGAAGTGGATCTGGGTGGTGTCGATGGTGATGCCCTGGTCGCGCTCGGCTTGGAG
>NZ_BADK01000772.1 GCF_000333595.1 Azospirillum sp. B506 | reverse complement strand
GACGGACGCCGTGCTGGACCGGTTCGGGATCGGCAAGGCCTATGTCGCGGCGGAGAACCGGTCGGTTTTCGTCGTCGACGCCCATCTGACCTACGCCCGCGAGGTGACGGAAGGGACGGCTCTGCGCTTCGAGTCGCTGCTGCTCGGCGCCGACGCCAAGCGTCTGCACCTGTTCCACGAGATGCGCCATGCCGAGGAAGGATGGCTGGCAGCGACGGCGGAGGTCATGCTGCTCCATGTCGATCTCGGCACGAGGAAGACCAGCCCCTTCCCGCCGGCCGTCGCGGCGGCGCTGGCCGGACAGGCGACCGCCCATGCCGGGCTTCCCCGGCCGCCACAGGCCGGGCGGGCGGTCGTCCGGCTGGATGGTTTCCAAACTGCCGGTTGACCTTCGGGTGGTTGCGTTGACCGGCTATGCCCCCATCTATCGAGGGATGAGAAGCGCACCCGTCCTGTCCATTCGGTCCCGCATCCGTTCGGGCATCCTCGCCGCCGTCGCCGCCGTGCCGATGGTCTTTTCCGTGGGTTCGGCGCTGGCCGATTGCACCGAGGCGGCTCGGCCGACAGTCAACTGGCGGCGTTGCTCGCTGGAGGGTCAGATGCTGACCGGCGTCGATCTCAGCGGGGCGATGCTGCGCGACGCGAGCTTCCAACGCGCCACTCTGGGCGAGGCAAAGCTGACGGATGCCGACGGTTATCGCGCGAAATTCATCAGCGCCACCGCTCCCGGTGCGGTCTTCGACAGGGCACGGCTGATCGAGGCGGATTTCACCCGCGCCGACCTGACCGGCGCCAGTTTCCGCGAGGCCGACCTGCGCAATGCCAAGATGGTCGGGGCATCGCTGGCGCGTGCCGACCTGACCGGCGCCAAGCTCTCCGGAACCGACCTGCGCCACGCCGACCTGTCGGGTGCGCGCTGGACCGACGGCAAGCATGTCTGCGCCGAAAGCTCGGTCGGGCAATGCAACTAAACAGACGGAACACAACCAAAGAGGTTAAAGTAACTCACCCTGCACCCGAAAACCTTCTTGCTGTAAGGGCTTGTACCGCGTAACGTTCGAAATCTAATGATTTCGGACGGACGGCGGTCGTGGCAACTGCGGAGGATTTCGAGCGTTCCAGCGGCCTTGCGGCGAAGGTCATGGAGCGGATGCTGGCTGACCGCTTGCCGCCCACTCCGGAGAATTTCACGCTCTGGTACGTCTATTTCAGCGGCAACAATCCCGATCTGACCCGCGCCATCGATCTGGCCCGCCGCGACGGGCTGGCCGCCTCGCAGACGCTGTGCGACGAGCTGTACCGGCGCTTCTTCACGATGGACGCCGAAGCCCAGGCGATCCGCGAGACCTCCGACAGGGCGCGTTATGCTCTGGGCCGCATATTGGAGCAGCTGGGCAATGTCGGGTCGGAGACGGAGCGGTACGGCAACGCCCTGTCCGGCTTCCGGGAGGAACTGGACCAGCCGCTCAGCCTTCCGGAACTGCGGGCCATGATTGCCGCCATCGCCGCTGAGACCAAGGAGATCGTCAACCGGCAGACGGCGCTCCAGCTCCAGCTTCAGGAATCGAGCCAGCAGCTGGCGGAGATGCGGGTCAGTCTGGACAGCGCCCGGCGCGAGGCGTTGACCGACGGGTTGACCGGCATCGGCAACCGGAAGGCATTCGACGCGATGCTGGACGAGGCGATGGAGGCTGCCGTGCGCGACGAGCAGCCGCTGTCGCTGCTGATGGTCGACATCGACCATTTCAAGGCCTTCAACGACACACACGGCCATCTGGTCGGCGATCATGTCCTGAAGCTGGTCGCCCGCATGCTGACCGAGTGCATCAAGGGACGTGACACCGCCGCCCGGTATGGCGGGGAGGAGTTCGCGATCATCCTGCCGCGCACCAGCCTGGAGAATGCCACCAAGCTGGCCGAGCAGGTGCGCTGTTTCGTCTGTGCCCGCCAGATCGTGAACTGGGCGCGCAACTCCCATTACGGCACCGTTGCCCTGTCGGTCGGCGTCGCCCAGTACCGTCCCGGCGAACCGGCCCTGTCGCTGGTCCGGCGTGCCGATCAGGCGCTCTATGCCGCCAAGCGTGCCGGCCGCAACCGTGTGACGGCCGAGTCCGTCTGAGCCGGCCCCGCTCAGCCGGCCAGCCGCCGCCGCACCATTTCGGTTCCCCGCAACAAGTCCGCCACCAGATCGCCCGCCGGACGCCGCCGCGCCAGCCGCAGCCCCTGACCGGCCCAGAGCGACAGGAACTCAGCCCGCCCGGTCTTGCCGGCGGCGGTGCGCAGCGGACGGGTCAGCGCGTTCTGCAAGGGGAAGGGCAGCACCGCCTCGGGCGCCTGCGGGTCCTCCACCGTCTCCATGAAGCGGTTGACGATGCCGCGGGCGGGCCGACCGGAGAAGGCGCGGGTGATGCGGGTCTGGTCTTCCCGTGCATCCAGGATGGCGGCCTTGTGCGCCTCCGGAATGCCGGCCTCCTCGGTGGTCAGGAAGACGGTGCCCATCTGCACCGCCGTTGCCCCCAGGGCCAGCGCCGCCGCGATGCCGCGCCCGTCCATGATGCCGCCGGACGCGATCACCGGGACGCCCACCGCATCGGCCACCTGTGGCACCAGCGCCATCGTGCCGACCAGATTGGCTCCCCGATCCTTCCAGGCATCGCCGAGGAAGCTGCCGCGATGCCCGCCGGCCTCGCTGCCCTGGGCGATCACCGCATCGACACCGGCCCGCTCCAGTGCCACCGCCTCCGCCACCGTGGTCGCTGTGCCCAGAACCCGCATGCCGCGCGTCCTGGCTGCCGCGATGCTGTCGGCCGGCGGCAGCCCGAAGGTGACGCTGTAGAAGGCGGCCCCACTGTCCAGCATGGCCGCGACCTGCCGCTCGAAGCCGTCGCCGGCATATGCTGGCTCCACCGTCTCCGGCAGGCCAAGCTCGGCATGGAACGCTGCCACGCGGGCCATCGCCTCGGCCATCATCGGTGCCGGTCCCGGAGCCGGCGTCGGTGCGAACAGGTTGATGCCGAAGGGCAGGGCGGTGCGGCTGCGGATATCGCGCGCGCGCTCGGCGATCTGCGCCGGGGTGAGGTAGGCCGCGCCGACGAAGCCCAGCCCGCCGGCTTCGTTGACCGCCGCCACCAGGGACGCCGTATCGCCGCCGCCCGCCATCGGCGCCTGGATCACCGGTGACCGCAGTCCAAGCCGTTCAAGGAACTCCGTGTGAGAGGGCATCTCAGCCTCCGCTGCATCGACGTTGCTGGCGATGCTACGCCTGGGCGGCTTTCACGACCAATGACTTGTTTTGAAGGAAGCGTTCACTTGAAGTGAACGCGGTGCCGCCGCAATTCAGGTCGCCGATGGCAGTCAGTGTCCCGGTTCCGAACCGGGGGTCATCCTGTAGACCTTCAGCTCCATCAGATGTTCCGGGATCGGGTGTCCGGTCAGCCGTGATTTGAGCGCCGCATCGAGGTCCCTGCCGAGATGAACGGAGATTGTCGGTGAATAGTCCTCGATCGTCGGCCAGGGCGGCCGGGTCGGTTTCCGTTGGTTCGCTTTGGGAACATAGACGCTCACCACGGTGCTGTAGCGTTCAGGGTCGTTCGAGCAGGCGGGAGGGCGCCCAGGGCCGATGATGCAGTCTCCGGGACCGGTGAGCGTCCGATGGAGCAGCCACGCCGAAACCGCTTCGTTCGTCAGCACGAGCGCCGGCGATTTGGAGTTGAGACGGACGAGATCGAGCATTTCGGCAAGAGGAAGAACCACATTTCGTTTGTACGGCCGTTCGTTGAACCGAAGCGAGGCGACGGCCCCGACCAGACTGCACAAGGCCAGCGTGGTCAGGGCGATGGCTTGCGACAGCTTCGCACGGGCCGCGAGATCGGCAACGAAGACGGTGAGCAGCGACGACAGGATCGGTGCCAGATAGAGGAAGGATCGCGGCTTGCTGAACCCACCCAGGGACATCAGCACAGGGGGGATGCACAGCAGCAGCAAAAGGTTCAGCGGATTGGCCGCGGTCGCGCGGTCGGCGACCGTCCACATGGCGGCGCCGGAGATCAGGATGATCGGCACGGTCACCCAGGCTTCGGTGATGCCCAGGCTGTTGCCGCCGAAAAAGCCGAGGGCGTTGTTCAGAAGTGCCTGGACCGGTCCATAGTCGAATTGCGTGGCGTGCGGTGTGTGGAAACCTGGCAAGGCCAGGGTGGCCGCCGTGATCAGCCCGGGCAGAGCGAAGAAACCGAACAATGCCCAGAATCTCAGGTCGAATTTCCACTCCAGCCGGCGTTCGATCAGATAGCGCCACAGGCAGAAACAGGCGGCCAGCGGCAGGGCGAGAAAATTCGTCGAAACCGCCAGCCCGAAAGGAATGGCACAGGCGGGAGACGGCCTGGTCAGATAGAACACGAGAAACAGTGCCATCAGCAGCGAGAAAAGCGGATACCAGCGAATCGCATCCCCTTGACTGATCGCCAGTGCATTGAGACCGAACAGCAGAATTGCCGCCAGCCGGACAACCGGTTGCACCGGGTCCTGGTGCCGCCTTTCCAGAACGGTCAGCGTCCAGCCATGGATCAGCATCAGCGCCGCGGCCATGAAAAGGCACGAAGCGGCGCGCATCGCGGTCTCTCCGGCGCCGGCTGCATGCAGCCCGAGAAAGAGCAGATAGGACAAGGGCGGATGAACGTCTCCGCCATGAAGGAAAAAACCGATTGTTTCGGCAATCGTCCGGTTGGCGGTGACGATGCGAAGGCTGTAGATTTCATCGTCGAATGGAAATCTTGAAATCCGTCCGGAAAGGATGGATGCCACAATGAACAATGTTCCGGAGCACAAGGAATCTGCTGCAATATTACGAAGCCGGCTGGTGGGAATAGTCATCGTCATTCTTATGGCCCTTACGACGATATCCGTCGGAACAGTGAGTCCGGCAGGCTCCGGATCACCGCCATGATGAAACGCCAGATCGGGCGGACATAGATGTCGGCCCGTCCACCGGCTTCGGCGCGCAGGATCGCCCGTGCCACCTCGTCGGGAGTGGCGGTCAACAGTGGCGGCAGCCTCAGCCCTTCGGTCATGCGGGTGCGCACGAAGCCGGGCCGGACGGTGACGACGCGGACTCCATGCTGCGCCATCCGGCCACCCAGGCCGGAGAGATAGGCGGTGAAGCCGGCCTTGGCCGAGCCATAGACGTAGTTGGCGGCCCGGCCCCGGTCTCCGGCGACGGAGCTGATGCCCACCACCACGCCGGCGCCCCGTGCCGCCATGGCGTCGGCGACCAGAGCCAGCACCGCCGCGGGTCCGGTGAAATTGCTGCGGATGATGCGGTCGGCCAAGACGGGGGTCCGTTCCGCCGCTGTCTGGTCGCCCAGCAGTCCCACGGCGCAAATGACCACATCCGGCAGGACGGGCAGGCCATCGACGAAGGCGGCGAAGCTGTCCGGTTCGAGGACGTCAAGCAGACGGATCTCGACCGGAACGCCAAAGCGCAGCCGCAGGTCGGCCGCCTCGTCCGCCAGCCGGTGGGAATCGCGGCCGGCAAGGATCAACGCATCGCCGCGCGCCCCATGCCGTCGCGCCGTGGCGCGGGCGATGTCCGAGGTCGCACCGAGGATCAGCACGCTCTTGCGCGGGGTCATAGATCCAGCCGCCGCGATTGCAGCGACCCGAAACGACCGCAAGAGCCATAGGCGGCCCGGATCTCCTGGAAGCGGTCGACCGCCGGATAGCCCCGACGCAGCATGCCGGCATCCATGCGGGCGTCCTTGGCCAGATAAAGCCGGCCGCCATGGTCATCGACGATGGCGTCGAGGCGGCGCAGAAGGGGAAACACCGGTTCCGCCGCCGGAAAATCCAGGGCCAGCGTATAGCCCTCCATCGGAAATGACATCAGTCCCATTCCCTGTTCGCCCAGTGGCTTGAGCATGGCGAGGAAGGAGGGCCAACCCGACCCGGCCGTCTCCGCCAGCAGGCGGCGCAGCCCGGCAGCGGCGGCGGTGCGTGGCAGCACGCATTGGTACTGAAGAAAGCCGCGGCGGCCGTAAAGACGGTTCCAGGCGGGAACGGCGTCGAGCGGATGGAAAAAGGAATCCAGCGCGCTCAGCCGGCGGCGCGGACGGGCAAGACGGTGGTATGCCTCATTGAAGGCCCTGACGCTTGCCCGGTTCAGCAACCAGGATGGACAGCCGGGGGGAACAGCCGGCAGACGGCGGACGGTTCGCGCCAGCGGTGCCTGTCGCAGTTCGGCGGGAAGCTCGTCGAGGCCGGCATGGTCGCCGGTCATCACCACCGCCCGTCCGATCCGCGCGCCGGTGGCGAAGGCGTCGATCCAGGCGACGGAATAGGAGCGATCGTGCAGGCGCCCGAACAGATCCAGCGTCTCGTCCAGCCCTGAGCTGCGGAAAATATCTTCGCGAATCCAGGCCGTTTCGATGGGCCGCAGTCTGAGGGACGCGCGCAGGATGACCCCGGTCAATCCCATGCCGCCCAAGGTTGCGGCGAAGAGATCGGGGTCGCGATCCGGGCTGCAGCGGATCACCCGGCCATCGGCCAGCATGACGTCGCAGAACGCCAGATGGGCGCCGAATCCGCCGTCGCGATGGTGATTCTTGCCGTGAACGTCGGCGGCGACGGCGCCGCCGACGGTAACGAAGCGGGTGCCGGGCGTGACCGCGGGAAACCAGCCGCGCGGCACGAACACATCAAGGATGTCGGCCAGGGTGACGCCGGCCTCGCACAGGAGCAGGCCGGTGGCCGGATCGAAATCGAGCAGGCGGTCCATCGGGACCATCGACAGCATGCCGGCAGGGTTCAGCGACGCATCGCCATAGGAACGCCGTGCGCCGCAGGCGATCATGGAACCGCCGGCCGCGATCCGCCGCAGCACGGCCATCTCGTCCCAGCCCGACACCAGCTGGCCATCGATCCGGGGAAAGCGTCCCCATCCTTCCGCCTTCATTCCCTCCCGCTTCATTCCGTTCGGTATCACGTCATTCGGTATCGCTTCTGGGTATCACAGTGCCCATCCGAGGACGATGACGATCGTCAGGACGCCACAGACCAGGCTGGCGGGATCGGTGGCGGCGAAGGCCACCGGATCGTCCCGCAGGTCGCCGCGATGGGCCAGGATCAGGATCCGGCACAGCCAATAGGCCAGGATCAGCCCGGTTCCCCACAGCGCTTCGGGAAAGCTGTAGAGCCTGACCACCGCCGGACTGTTGATGTAGAGAGCCAGCACCACCAGTGCCGCGGCGCCGAAGGCGGCGGAGAGGCTGGCCAGGATCGGACCGTCCTCCCGGCGATAGGGCCGTCCCGCCGGGTCGCCGAGCCCGGCCTGGACCCGATAGGCAAGATCGGCGGCCCGCTTCATCAAGGCGAGGCACAGAAACAGAAAGACTGAAAACGCCACCAGCCATTCGGACAGCGGCACGGCGAAGACGAGGCCGCCACCGAGCACCCGCATCCCGTACAGGCAGGCCAGCAGCGTCACGTCCAGCGCCAGCAGCCGTTTGATCGCGAGAGAGTAGGCGAGGGAGGCGGCGAAATAGCCGCCGAGGACGGCGGCAAATTCCAGAGAAACCAGCCATCCCAGGATCAGGGCCGCTCCGAGCAGAAGGGGCGGCAGACCCACGCCATAGACGACAGGCAGATCGCCGGCGGCGAATGGGCGCAAACGTTTGATCGGATGCTTGCGGTCGTCGGCCCGGTCGATGATGTCGTTCAGCACATAGCCGGTCGAGGCGCAAAGGCTGAAGGCCGCGATGGCGAGAAGGGCCTTGCCATAGGCGGAGGGAGAGCTGACATGCCCCGCCAGACCCGGCAGCAGGATCAGGAGATTCTTGAGCCAATGATGTGGCCGCGCGGCGGCAAGGAGGAGAAGCGCCCGACTTTTCTTCATCGTTTTCGCGGACCGCGTCGTTGGGCGATGGGCGGCGGTCCGCCCGTCGCGGCGTTTTTCCTACCCCCGCAGCCCCGGCGCCTCCTGCCCGGTGCGCTCGACATACTCGGTGTAGCCGCCGCCATACTGGTGGATCCCCTCCGGCGTCAGCTCCAGCACGCGGTTGGACAGCGCTGCCAGGAAATGGCGGTCGTGCGACACGAACAGCATGGTGCCCTCATAGGCGGCCAGCGCCTGGATCAGCATCTGCTTGGTGTCGAGGTCCAGATGGTTGGTCGGCTCGTCCAGCACCAGGAAGTTGGGCGGGTTGAACAGCATGATCGCCATCACCAGCCGGGCCTTCTCGCCGCCCGACAGCACGCGGCATTTCTTCTCCACATCGTCGCCGGAGAAGCCGAAGCAGCCGGCCAGCGCCCGCAGCGACCCCTGGCTGGCCTGCGGGAAATGCGCCTCCAGCGATTCGAAGATGGTCTGCTCGCCATCCAGCAGCTCCATCGCGTGCTGGGAGAAATAGCCCATCTTGACGCTGCCGCCGACGGTGACGGTGCCGCTGTCCGGCTCGCTCGCCCCGGCGATCAGCTTCAGCAGGGTCGATTTGCCGGCACCGTTGACGCCCATGACGCACCAACGTTCCTTGCGGCGGATGGTCAGATCCAGCCCTTCATAGATGGAGCGGCTGCCATAGCCCTTGTGGACGTTCTTCAGCACCGCCACGTCGTCGCCGGAACGGGGGGCCGGCGGGAAATCGAAGGTCACGACCTGACGGCGCTTGGGCGGCTCGAAGCGTTCGATCTTGTCCAGCTTCTTCACCCGGCTCTGCACCTGGGAGGCGTGCGAGGCGCGGGCCTTGAAGCGCTCGATGAACTTCAGCTCCTTCGCCAGCATCGCCTGCTGGCGTTCGAATTGCGCCTCCTGCTGCTTCTCCTTCAGCGCCCGCTGCTTCTCGTAGAAGCTGTAGTCGCCGGAATAGCTGGTCAGGGTGCCGCCGTCGATCTCGATGATCTTGGTGACGATGCGGTTCATGAACTCGCGGTCGTGCGAGGTCATCAGCAGCGCGCCCTCGTATCCCTTCAGGAAGCCTTCCAGCCAGATCAGGCTTTCGATGTCCAGATGGTTGCTCGGCTCGTCGAGCAGCATGGCGTCGGGGCGCATCAGCAGGATGCGGGCCAGCGCCACGCGCATCTTCCAGCCGCCCGACAGGCCGCCTACGTCGCCGTCCATCATCTCCTGGCTGAAGCTGAGGCCGGCCAGAACCTCGCGCGCCTTGCCCTCCAGTTCATAGCCGCCAAGTTCGTCGAAGCGGGCCTGGACCTCGCCGTAGCGTTCGATGATGGCGTCCATCTCGTCAGCGCGGTCAGGGTCGGCCATGGCGGCTTCCAACTCCGCCAGCTCGGCGGCGACGACGCTGACCGGCCCGGCGCCGTCCATCACCTCGGCAACGGCGGAACGGCCGGACATCTCGCCGACATCCTGGTTGAAATAGCCGATGCTGACCTGCTTCTCGATCGCCACCTGACCGCCGTCCGGCTGTTCCTCGCCGGTGATCATGCGGAACAGGGTGGTCTTGCCGGCGCCGTTGGGACCGACCAGCCCGATCTTCTCACCCCGGTTGAGCGCCGCGGAGGCCTCCAGGAACAGGATGCGGTGACCGTTCTGCTTGCTGACGTTATCGAAGCGGATCATGGGCGGCAGGGGTCCTTGAGGCGTGATGCTTTGGGGCGATGGCGGCCCCTTATGCCACAGGATGTGCGCCGCAGCAGAGTCCTGATCGGCCGGAGCCAGGGCTGAAAAACACGTCGGGCGCGGTCTTTCCCCCGCGCCCGACGCTTCACCCTACAAAGCCGACCCTCAGATCACGTCCATCAAATGACGTAGGTCAGT
>NZ_BADK01000773.1 GCF_000333595.1 Azospirillum sp. B506 | reverse complement strand
AGCGCGCCGGCAAGGCGACCAACCGCCGCCGCGTGCTGGGGCAGGCGACCAGCGCCGCCATCGGCCCGGTGGACAAGGATGCCGTCCGCGCCCGCCGCCACCGGCTGGCCGAGGGCGTGCCGGTGCCGACCCCGCCCTTCTGGGGGCCGAAGCTGATCGACCATGTGCCGCTGAAGACTCTGGTCACCTACCTGAACGAGCGGATGCTTTACCAGCTGCAATGGGGCTACCGGAAGGACGGCAAGTCCTTCGAGGAGTTCAAGGAGTGGGCGAAGAAGGAGTTGCGGCCGGTGCTCGACCGCATCCTCCGGATCGCGGCGAAGGAGGAGATCCTGCGCCCGACCGCCGTCTACGGCTATTGGAAGGCGGCGGCCGACGGCAACGACGTCATCCTGTTCGAGGAGGACGGCACCACTGAGGCCGCCCGCTTCTCGCTGCCGCGTCAGGCCAAGGAGGATGGCGAATGCATCGCCGACTTCCTGCGCGATGTGACCGATCCGGAACGGGATGTGATCGGCCTCCAGGTCGTCACCATGGGCCAGCATTGCGCCGAGGTGGCGCGCGAATGGTTCGCCGAGAACCGCTACCAGGATTATCTCTACCTGCATGGCCTGTCGGTGGAGATGACCGAGGCGATGGCGGAGTATGTCCACGCCCGCATCCGGGCGGAGCTTGGCTATGGTGCCGAGGACAGCCGCGACAAGGAGAAGCTGTTGCAGCAGTCCTATCGCGGCAGCCGCTACAGCTTCGGCTACCCGGCCTGCCCGAACCTGAAGGATCAGGAACAGCTGCTGAAGCTGCTGGACGCCGGCCGCATCGGCATCGAGATGTCGGACGAGGACCAGCTCCATCCGGAGCAGAGCACCTCCGCCATCGTCCTGCACCACCCGCGGGCCAAGTATTTCTCGGTGTGAAGTCCCCTGTTTGAGCCATGGTGCTCTCCGCCGCCCGTTCCGTGTTAGGATGGGCGGCGGAGGACCCCGATGGCTGTGGTCGACGCGCGGAACGACGAGAAGCTGCAAATCCTGCTGGACCGGATCGTCCCGGCCCTGGAGCCTGAGGCCGTCTACCTGTTCGGCAGCCGGGCGCGTGGCGATTTCGACGAGGACAGCGATTACGACCTGCTGGTGATCGTTCCGGACGATGCACCGAAGGAACGGCGGTCGATCCGCTATGCCTATGCGTCCAAGATCGGCACCGGCATTCCGGCCGACATCATTCCCTGTACACGCGCCAATTACGAAGCGTCCAAGGACGTCGTCGGCACGTTGAGCTACGAGGTCAAGCGCCGGGGACTCCGGGCCTATGGCGCCCAGGGAAGTTCAGGCATGGCTGTCCGTTGTGGAGCGCGATGTGAAGGCGATCCGCAACAACCTTTATGGTCCCGAGCCGGAACCACAAATGGCGGCCTACCACTGCCAGCAGGCGGTCGAGAAGCTTGCCAAGACCCTGCTTGTGGCAGCCGGCACGATGCCGCCGAAGACCCACGACATCGACAGCCTGGTTGGCCGATTTCCAACCGGTCATCAAGTCACCCAGCGCATAGCCGCACTGGCTCATCTCACCACATTCATCAGCACGCC
>NZ_BADK01000774.1 GCF_000333595.1 Azospirillum sp. B506 | reverse complement strand
ATCGCGCGCTTCAAGCGCGCCAAGGGCTTCAACGTCCTGCACCCGATGGGTTGGGACGCCTTCGGCCTGCCGGCCGAGAACGCCGCGCTGGAGAAAAAGGTCCATCCCGCCGCCTGGACGCGCGAGAACATCGCGACCATGCGCGGGCAGTTGAAGACGATGGGCCTGTCCATCGACTGGGACCGCGAGATCGCCACCTGCGATGTGGAGTATTACCGCCACGAGCAGAAGATGTTCCTGGACTTCCTGAAGGCGGGCTTGGCCTACCGCAAGGAATCCTGGGTGAACTGGGATCCGGTGGACAACACCGTTCTCGCCAACGAGCAGGTGATCGACGGCCGCGGCTGGCGTACCGGCGCGTTGGTGGAAAAGCGCAAGCTGTCGCAGTGGTTCCTGAAGATCACCGCCTATGCCGAAGACCTGCTGAAGGGCCTGGAGACGCTGGACCGCTGGCCCGAGCGTGTCCGCATCATGCAGGAGAACTGGATCGGCAAGTCCACCGGCGTCCGCTTCCGCTTCAAGATCAAGGGGCGTGAGGACGAGCTGGAGGTCTTCACCACCCGGCCCGACACGCTGTTCGGTGCCTCCTTCGCCGCGATCTCCCCGAATCACCCGCTGGCCGCCGAGCTGGCTGCGTCCAGCCCGCAACTGGCCGAGTTCATCGCCGAGTGCAACCGGCTGGGCACCAGCGAAGAGGCGATCGAGACGGCGGAGAAGCGCGGCTTCGACACCGGTCTGACGGTCGTGCATCCCTTCGATCCGTCCTGGGAGCTGCCGGTCTATGTCGCCAACTTCGTGCTGATGGAATATGGCACGGGCGCGATCTTCGCCTGCCCTGCGCATGACCAGCGCGACCTGGATTTCGCCCGCAAGTACGGCCTGCCGGTCCGCCCGGTGGTGATCCCGGCCGATGCCGATCCGGCGGCCTTCGAGGTCGGGACCGAGGCCTATACCGGCCCCGGCGTGCTGCGGAACTCCGCCTTCCTCGACGGACTCGAGACCGAGTCGGCGAAGGAGGAGGCCGGCAAGCGGCTGGAGGCGACCGGCCAGGGCGAGCGCACCACCCAGTACCGCCTGCGTGACTGGGGCGTGTCGCGCCAGCGCTATTGGGGGTGTCCGATCCCGGTCGTCCATTGCGAGTCGTGCGGCATCGTTCCGGTTCCGGACGAGCAGCTGCCGGTCGTGCTGCCGGAGGACGTGACCTTCGACAAGCCCGGCAACCCGCTGGACCACCATCCGACCTGGAAGCACACCAGCTGCCCGACCTGCGGCAAGCCGGCGCTGCGCGAGACGGACACCTTCGACACCTTCATCGAGTCGTCCTGGTATTTCGCCCGCTTCTGCTCGCCGAAGACGGAGGATGCGGCCTTCACCCGCGAGGCGGTCGATTACTGGCTGGGCGTCGACCAGTATATCGGCGGCATCGAGCATGCGGTCCTGCACCTGCTCTACAGCCGCTTCTGGACGCGCGCGCTCAAGACCTGCGGCTACCTGAACCTGGACGAGCCCTTCACCGGCCTGTTCACCCAGGGCATGGTCAACCACGAGACCTACAAGGACGCCGGGACCGGCGCCTGGCTGGCCCCGACCGACCTGACGAAGAACGACAGGGGCGAATGGGTCCGGGCCGACAGCGGCGCGCCGGTCAATGTCGGCCGCGTCGAGAAGATGTCGAAGTCCAAGAAGAACGTGGTGGATCCGGCGCACATCATCGGCACCTATGGCGCCGACGCCGCCCGCCTGTTCATGTTGTCGGACAGCCCGCCGGAGCGCGACCTGGAATGGACCGAGGCTGGCATCGACGGCGCCTGGCGCTACATCAACCGCCTGTGGCGGATGGTCACCGAGGCGCCGGTGGAGCTGCCCGCCGCCGGCTCGCCGAAGCCGGAGTCGTTCGGTTCTAAGGCCGAGGCCGCCCGCCGTCTGGTTCACAAGACCATCGCCGGCGTGTCCGACGATCTCGACAAGTTCCGCTTCAACAAGGCGGTCGCCCGCGTCCGCGAGCTGTCCAACGCGTTGGGCGAACTGGACGGCAAGGGCGAGGGCGAGGCCTGGGTGCTGCGCGAAGGGTTCGAGTCGGTGGTCCGCCTCGTCGGTCCGATGATGCCGCATCTGGGCGAGGAGCTGTGGGCGCAGTTGGGGCACTCCACCCTGCTGGCCGACCAGTCCTGGCCGGAGGCCGATCCCACCCTGGTGGTGGAGGACAGCGTCAAGGTCGCGGTCCAGGTCAACGGCAAGCTGCGCGCCACTTTGGAACTGCCGCGCGACATGGACAAGGATGCGGCGGAGCAGGCGGCGCTTGCCGATGCCAACGTTCAGCGCGCCATGGACGGTAAGCCGGCCCGCAAGGTCATCGTCGTCCCGAACCGGGTGATCAATGTCGTCGTCTGATCCCAGATCGATCCGCCGGAGCCCGCTCCGTCAGCCCCCATTCCGTCAAGCCATGGCGCGGGGGCTGTTCGCCCTCGCGCTCGGTTTGTCCGCCGTGTCCCTGTCGGGCTGCGGGTTCCAGCCGCTCTATGGCGGCAAGGGTGTTGGGGCCGCCGCATCGGACAGGCTGATGGAAGTCGACATCGCGTCGATCCCGGACCGGGAAGGGCAGAAGCTCCGCAATCTGCTGATCGACAAGTTCTATCCGTCGGAACGGCCGAGCAGCCCGCGCTACCGGCTGGACGTGTCGCTGTCGGCGTCGGAACAGAAGCTCGCCCTGCAGAAGGACGCCACCGCGGTGCGCGCCCAACTGCTGGTCAACGCCCCCTACCGCTTGACCGACACCCAGACCGGTCAGGTGGTGTTCCAGTCCAACTCGCGTTCGATGATCAGCTACAACACGTTGGAGCAACATTACGCGGCCATCGTGACGGTGCAGAACGCCTATGATCGGGCGCTCGCCGACATTTCCAACGACATCACCACCCGTGTCGCCATGTTTCTCGGCCGCGGGTCCTGACCGGCCGGGGATGAACGGGTGAAGCTCCAGCCCAAGGCGATCGACGGTTTTCTGCGCAGCCCGGACCGCAAGGTTCGGGCGGTGCTGCTTTATGGCCCCGACTCGGGGCTCGTCCGCGACCGTGCCCAGACACTGGGCAAGACGGTGGTGCCGGATCTGTCCGATCCCTTCCGCGTCGCCGAGTTCCTGGGCCGCGCCCTGGCCGACGATCCGGCGCGGCTGGTGGACGAGGCGGCGGCGATCTCCTTCACCGGTGGCCGGCGCCTGATCCGCGTCCGTGACGCGGAGGACAACATCACCGGTGCCTTCACCGCCTTCCTGGAAAACCTGCCGCCGGGCGACAGCCTCGTGGTGGTCGAGTCGGGCGATCTGTCGGCCCGCTCCAAGCTGCGGCTCCTGTTCGAGAACGCTGACGCCGCCGCCGCCATCCCCTGCTATGTCGAGGAGGAGGCGTCACTTGGCCGCGTCATCGCGGACATCCTGCAGGGCCATGGGCTGACCGCCGATGCCGATGTGCTGAGCTTCCTGGCCGCCAACCTCGTCGGCGACCGCATGGTGGCGCGCGGCGAGGCGGAGAAGCTGGCGCTCTATATGGGCGGAGAGAAGCGGGTTCGGCTGGAGGATGCCCAGGCCTGCATCGGCGACAGTGCCGCCTTGTCGATGGACGAGCCGGTGTGGGCGGCGGCGGAGGGCGACTTTGCCACGCTCGACCGTTCTCTGGCGCGGCTGTTCGCCGAGGGCACCTCGCCGGTGCCGATCCTGCGTGGTGCCCAGCGCCATTTCCAGCGCCTGCAGCTGCTCACCGCCCAGGTCGCGGCCGGCAAGTCGCCGGAGGCCGCCGTCGAGTCGCTGCGCCCGCCGGTCTTTTTCAAGCTGAAGACCCGGCTGGTCAAACAGGCTCGCCACTGGTCGGCCAACCATGTCCGGCAGGCGCTGGAGCGGCTGGTGGATGCCGAGGCCGACTGCAAGCGCACCAACATGCCTGACGAAACCCTGTGTGCCCGTGTCCTGTTCCAGCTCGCTTCGCTCGGGGCACGGCGCTGAAAACGGGCGCTGACTTGACCATAGGGGCCTGCGTTCTATCTGGCGGGGCATGAGCGACGCCGCAAACACCGCGCCACCGCCCGCCCCCTTCCGGGTGCGCTGGTGGCAACCCCTGCTGTTCTGGGTCATCGTCAACGCCTGGGGATTCGTCGAACGCGGCGGGCAGCCCTTCGCCGGGCACCAGCCGTCGCCGTTGCAGCCGCCGGGCTGGGTGTTTCCGGTGATGTGGTTCACGCTGAACGTCTTCCAGATCTGGGGCGACATCCGCCTGATCGACCCGGCGCGGCGCATCCGCGACCGTGGCCTGCTGATCGGGTTCCAGGCGGTGACCTGGGTGATCTACGCCACCTTCAGCCTCGTCTATTTCACCTTCGGCAGTTCGATCCTCGCCGCTCTCTGGACGGTCTCCTTCTTCGTGATCACCTCGGCTTGCATCGTGCTGGTGGCCCGGGACGACCGCGGCATCGCGCTGATCTGGACGCCGCTGATCCTATGGACCGGATTTGCCTCGGTGGTCGGTATCCACAACGCGCTCATCAACCCCGACCCGCTGTTCGGCACGCCGGCCCTGTGGTGAGGCCTGCGCCTACCCCCGGTAGTCGTGAACCCGGCCGGTGAAATCGGTCACGCGGTAGGCACCCTCACCCTGTTCCTCGATCCAGGCCGGAGCGGCCGGGGCCTTGCCGTGGCCGCCGGGAATGTCGAGGACATAGGTGGGCTGGCACAGGCCGGACAGCTTTCCGCGCAGGCCGGTCACCAGCGCCTGCCCCTCCGCAAGTGTCGGACGGAAATGGCTGGTACCGGCGGCAAGGTCGGGATGATGCAGGTAATAAGGCTTTACCCGATTGCGCACCATGCCGCGGAACAGGGCCTCCAGCGTCGCATGGCTGTCGTTGATGCCCTTCAGCAGCACGGCCTGCCCGACGAGCGGAATGCCGGCCTCCACCAACCTGGCGAGCGCCGCCCGCACCGGCGGGGTCAGCTCGTCGGCATGGTTGATGTGGACGGCGACCCAGGTGGCGAGATCGGGGGCGGTCAGCGCCTCCACCAGTTCCGGCGTGACGCGGTCGGGATCGGCGGCGGGGATGCGGCTGTGCAGGCGGACCACGCCGACATGCGGCATGGCCGACAGCGCCTGGACGATGCCGCGCAGCCGGCGCGGCGACAGCAGCAGGGGATCGCCGCCGGTGATCACCACCTCCCAAATCTCCTCATGCTCGCGGATGTAGGCCAGGGCGGCGTCCAACTCGTCGGCGGTCAGCGCCTCGCCGCCCGGACCGACCATCTCGCGTCGGAAACAGAAGCGGCAATAGACGGCGCAGGCATGCAGCGGCTTCAGCAGCACCCGGTCGGGATAGCGGTGGACGATCCCCTTCACCGGGCTGCGCGCCAAGTCCCCGATGGGATCCTCCCGCTCCTCCGGCGTGCTGTACGCCTCGGCGGGGGAGGGGACATACTGGGCATAGAGGGGATCCTGCGGATCCGTGCGTCCGGCCAGCGTTTCGCGCAGATACGGGGTCAGCGCCACGGCATAGCGGTCGGCGACCGTGCGCACGGCATCGCCGGCCTCCGGCGTCATCAGCCCGGCGGCCACCAGATCGGAAACGCTGTGCAGGGCCTTCATCGCTCTTTCCCGCTTCGACGGAATGGGTCATGTAGGAAAGCGACCGCTCTTACTCCTGCGAGACCCATGCTGTCGACTCTTCCCCGCCTGATCGGCCATCGCGGCGCCAAGGAAAGCGCCCCGGAAAACACCCTCGCCTCGATCCGCGAAGCCGCCCGCCAGGGTGCCCGCTGGGTGGAGGTGGATGTCATGCTGACCCGCGACCAGCGGCCGGTGCTGATCCATGACGATACGCTGGACCGCACCACCACCGGCACCGGCGCCGTTCCGCTTCTCGATCTGGCACAGTTGCAGCAGCTCGATGCCGGGCGCTGGTTCGACGCCGCCTTCGTCGGCGAACGGGTGCCGACGCTGGAGGAGGCGGTGGCGCTGGTTCATGAATTGGGCCTGGGCCTGAACCTGGAGATCAAGCCCTATCCGGGGCAGGAGGAGATCACCGCGGAGGTGGCGCTGAACACGCTGCGGCCGCTGTGGTCGTCCGACCGGCCGCTTCTGCTCTCCAGCTTCGAGGTGCCCTGCCTGGAAGTCGCGCAGCGGCTGTGGCCGGAAATCCCGCGCGGATACCTGCTGTGGGATCCGCCGGCCGACTGGGCAGCCATCGCCGACCGCATCGGGGCAGCGACGCTGAATGTCCACCAGGATCGCCAGACGGCCGACAGCGTGGCGGAGTACCGCGCCACCGGGCGGCCGGTTCTGGCCTACACCGTCAACGACGCGGAGCGCGCCCGGACGCTGTTCGGCTGGGGCGTGTCGGCGGTCTTCACCGACGCGCCGGGCCGGCTGGCCGCCGAATTGGGGCCGGCTGCCCGATAGGGAACCTGACGATCCGATGGAGGACCGGTCGACACGCTGACGCTTCCGTTCGCGACTGCGGCAATTCGTGAACGTTTTTTGCGCGAGGGGATGAATCCGCTCGTAGGGCGGGCCAATTCCTCATATATAGAACCGCAATGGCGATCCCGCCGGAACCCACGCGGATTCCGGCGGAGCTTTTCGTCGTCTGGTTGTCCGCCGCTTTTGATCCGGCGTCCCGCAGGGCGCCACGTACGGTCTTTGGAGGGTTCGTTGAAGGCGTTGAAGCCGTTGCAGATGTCCGGCCGGGAGGTTTTGCCGCTCGTCGAGGGTGGCAAGGGTATTGCCGTATCGAACGGCGAAAGCTCCGGCGCCTGGGCGGCAGCCGGTGGGATTGGCACCTTCTCGGGTGTCAACGCCGACAGCTACGATGAGAACGGCAACCTTCTGCCGCAGATCTACAAGGGCAAGACCCGGCGCGAGCGTCATGACGAGCTGATCGCCTTCGGCATCCAGGGTGGCATCGCCCAGGCGCGTATCGCGCACGAGGCGTCGAACGGCAATGGTCGCATCCACATGAACGTCCTGTGGGAGATGGGCGGGGCCGAGCACATCCTGCACGGTGTGCTGGAGGGATCCCAGGGCCTGATCCACGGTGTCACCTGCGGCGCCGGCATGCCCTACAAGGTCGCCGAGATCGCGGTGAGCTACGGCGTCCATTACTACCCGATCGTGTCGTCGGCCCGTGCCTTCCGCGCACTATGGCTGCGCGCCTACCACAAGTTCCGCGACCATCTCGGCGGCGTGGTGTACGAGGATCCGTGGCTGGCCGGCGGGCACAACGGCCTGTCCAACTCCGAAGATCCGCAGAAGCCGGAGGATCCCTTCCCCCGCGTCCTGGCCCTGCGCCAGATGATGAACAGCTTCGGGCTGAACGACACCCCCATCGTGATGGCAGGTGGCGTCTGGTGGCTGTCGGAGTGGGAGGACTGGATCGACAACCCCGACCTGGGGCCGGTCGCCTTCCAGTTCGGTACCCGTCCGCTGCTGACCCAGGAAAGCCCGATCTCGATGGCGTGGAAGCGCAAGCTTGTGGCGCTGCAGCCGGGCGACGTCTTCCTGAACCGCTTCTCCCCCACCGGCTTCTATTCGTCGGCGGTGAAGAACCCGTTCCTGCTGGACCTGATGGCCCGGTCCGAGCGCCAGGTCGCCTATCTGTCCAAGCCGGTGGGCGAGCATTCGGCCGAATTCCCGGTCGGTCCGCGCGGCCGTCCGGTCTATGTGACCGACAGCGACAAGCAGCGCGCCGAAGGATGGCTGTCCCAGGGCTTCACCACCGCCCTGAAGACGCCGGACAGCACGCTGGTCTTCGTAACGCCGGAGCAGTCGGAAAAGATCCTGCGCGATCAGGTGGATTGCATGGGCTGCCTGTCGGCCTGCGGCTTCTCCAACTGGGCGCAGAACGAGGAAGGCTCGACGGGCAAACGCGCCGACCCGCGCTCCTTCTGCATCCAGAAGACCCTCCAGGCGGTCAGCCACACCGATGACTGCGAAAACCAGCTGATGTTCGCGGGGCATAATGCCTACCGCTTCGCCAGCGATCCCTATTACAATGATGGCTTCATTCCCACGGTGAAGCAGCTGGTCGAACGGATTGCCACCGGTTACTGACCGGTCACGGCCTTCCGAACCAGCGGCCGTTCAATAAGGAGGGCCGTCGACGGGAAGCCGTCGGCGGCCTTTGCATTTTCGTGGCTTTGAAGCTGCCTCATCGGCGCCCTGATTGACGTCGCTGCGACAATGGCTTGCCTGGCCTTTCCGAATGGTTTTACAGTTGAACGGACTGCGGCCCATTGCCGCGGCTCCATGTCGGACAGCATGTCCGAATCTGAATTCGACAGTACGGGTGCCTTGCCCATGATGACCGCCGAACGCCCTTTCAAGCGAGCCCTGGACCGGCTGAACAGCGCCGGACTGCGCCCGACCCGCCAGCGGCTTGGCCTCGCCCGGATGCTGTTCGAAGGCTGCGATCGGCATGTCACGGCGGAGCAGCTGCATGGCGAGGCACTGGCCGCCGACCTGCGGGTGTCGCTGGCGACCGTCTACAACACGCTGAACCAGTTCACCGCCGCCGGGCTTATGCGCGAGGTGGTGGTGGAGGCGGGCAAGTCCTATTTCGACACCAACACCAGCGACCACCACCATTTTTTCGTCGAGTCCACAGGCCGGCTGGAGGACATCCCAGCCGACCGGCTGACGGTGCAGAACCTGCCGGCAGCCCCCGCTGGCACTCGCATCGCCCGCGTCGACGTGATCGTCCGTCTGGTCGAGGACGAGGTCTGACGCTGATCCGTGCTCACTCCCCGTCGGGCGCCGAGGCTGGCAGCGGGGCGGGCTTGCGGTCGACGAAGGGCCAGCGGATGAAGGCGAAGACCCAGACCGCCAGGACATTGATGTAGGGGAACAGCAGAAGCAGGATCCACAGCGGACTGCGCCCGGCCTTGGCCAGAACCCAGCCGCCGGCGATCAGCATGTACATCGTGACGATCGAGCCGATCAGCAGTTCCCAGAAGCCGAGATGGATCACGGTCTCCGTCATGCCGTCCTCCGTGCCTTGACCTTGCGCGTCTGGCGGGCCGGCAGAACCGGCCAGCGGCTGTGCGCCATCACGCCGATGGGCACCACATGCCCGAGCGGCACCAGAGAGAACAGGGCCCACAGCGGCGAGAAGCCGGCCCGGCGCAGGATGCGCACCATCGGCCAGACGATGGCGATCTGGAACAGCATCAGCCCCAGCAGCGGCCCCTGAAACAGGCTGTCGATGAAATCCTGCAGCATGCCGGTCCGGACCCTCCTCCACGTCGTTGCCGGGCAGAGAAGCGCGGGCGGGCGGCTTTGTCGAGCCAAACTTTTCCTGCTTTCGGCCGCCGTGCGCCGCATTCCCGGTCCTGCCGGGATCAGGGGTGCGCAAACGTGAAAATACCCGCTCCGGCATGGTACAGTTGGGAGCGTCCGGCCATCCAGGCCCGGCGCTTTTCCAGACTCCAGTGGCGGCGGACCATTTCCTTTGACGGATTTCTCCGAAGCGGACGGCGGCGCGCATGGGACATGGCGTCGCTTATCGTCCCTGACGCCGGTTGCCGCGATGCGCATCGGTCTGCTTGTGGCAGTCATTGCCGGCTTCTGGCTGGTCGCCTACGCCGACCTTGAGCGTGCGCGCGACCGCGCGATCCAGGACGGGCTGCGCCAGACCGCCAACCTGTCGATATTGCTGGAGGAGGATGCCCGCCGCGTCATGGTCGTGGCCGGCTACTCTCTTCATGCGGCGGCGACGAGTGGGAGCATTCCCGCCCATCTGCTGGCGGAAACGGCCTGGGCGCCTGTCGCCAAGGCCGGACCGGGGCAGGCATTGCGATCTCTGTTGATCGTGGAGCGGGATGGGCGGGTGCGTCAGGCGGTCGGCCTCGACACACGGGTGTCGCTCGCTGGAACCCCGCTGGGCGAGGCGGTGGGCGGCGGTGTGGCCGCCTTCGTCGGGCCGTATGAGGATGGGGCCGGTGGCTGGCGCGCGGCCATGGTGCGACCGCTGGCGGATGGCGATGGCATGGCGGTGGCGGTGATCGATCTCGATCGTTTCTCCCGGCTTTTTGCCAGCCAGGACATCGGACCGCGCAGTATCATCCTGTTCTATGGCGAGGATGGGGTGGTCCTGGCCTACTCACGGCGCGGAGTGCCACTGGACAGGGACCGGTCCGCCTTCGTGCGGTTCCTGCCCCGCCTGCCGGCCGACGAGGCCGCGCGGACGCTGTCCGGTTTCGATCCGTCGGAGGGGCGCGAGCGGATCGGAACCGTCCGCCGTCTGACGGGACTGCCCTTCTATATCTATGTCCGCATCCGGGCCGACGACGTGCTGGCCGGCTGGTACAACGACCGCTGGAAGCGCATCCTGGAAACCGCTGCGGTCTCGGTGGTGATGACGCTGCTGGCCCTGCTGGCGTTGCGGCAACTCGGTCGCCTTGAGACGACCACGCAGGCCCTGTGCGAGAGCGAACGCCGCTCGCAGGCGCTGTTCGACAGCAGTTTCCAGATCATGGGGTTGCTGTCGCCAGACGGCCGGGTGCTGGCGCTGAATCGGCCTGCCTGCGCCCTGGCCGGTCTGCCATCCGAAGCGCTGGTCGGGCGCCGGGCCTGGGAATTCCGCGGCTGGGCCCGTACGGAGGAGCTGGCGGCAGGATTCCGCAAATCCATCGAAAAGGCGGCGTCCGGGCGCTTCGTCCGCTACGAGACCGATGTGGTTACCGATGGCGTCACCCGCGTGATGGATGTGACGATCAAGCCGGTCTACGACGACCGGGGCATGGTCACCGTGCTGGTGGTCGAGGCGCGCGACATCACCGAACGGGTCGAGGCTGCCGAACGGCTTGCCACGGCTCTCGATCAGGCCGAGGCCGCCAACCGTGCCAAGAGCGCCTTCCTGGCGACCATGAGCCACGAACTGCGCACGCCGCTGAACGCCATCATCGGCTTTTCCGACATCATGCTGCACGAGCTGTTCGGTCCGCTGGGCAGCCCGCGCTACCGCGACTATGCCCGCCATGTGCAGAACAGCGGTCGTCACCTGCTCGACCTCATCAACGACGTTCTCGACATGTCGAAGCTGGAGGCCGGGCGCTACACGCTGGATGAAAGCTGGCTTGAGCCCGCCGACGCCATCGAGACCTGCCGGGCGCTGGCAGCGGTTCCTGCGGATGCCGGCGGGGTGACGCTGGCCGTTGAATGCGCCCCCGACCTGCCCACGCTTCTGGCCGACGAGCGCGCCTTGCGGCAAGTGCTGTTGAACCTGCTGTCGAACGCGGTGAAATTCACCCCGCGCGGCGGCCGGGTGACGGTGAGCGCCCTGCAAGAGGCCGATGGCGGGATTGTCATCGCCGTGCGCGACACCGGCATCGGCATCCCGGCCGACGCGCTGGCCCGCATCCTGGAACCCTTCCAGCAGGCCGACAGCAGCATTCCCGGGCGTTTCGGCGGCACTGGGCTTGGCCTGTCGATCTGCCGTGACCTGATGGGCCTGCATGGCGGCAGCCTGTCCATCGAGAGCGAACCGGACCGTGGAACCATCGTCACCATCCGCTTTCCCGCCTGCCGGACCGGCCGACCGGTTGCGGCGGGCGGGGTGTCGGCGTAAGCCTGTCGGCGGTCAATACCATCGAAGGGCGGACGAGATGATCGGAAATGATGGAAAGCCGGTGTCCAAGGAGGAACTGCGCAAGCATGTCGCCGCCTATAACGGCCAGTCCCGCGGCTCCAAGGAGTTCGCGGCGATCCCACGCGCGCTGGTGACCGTCCTGGACGGGTTGAAGCCGGGCAGGACCGGCTACGTCAAATGCTTGGATGGGCAGGTTCAGCTGTCGCGCCGCAAGGACAACAGCGTCTCGGCCGGCTGACAAAGGGCAAGCGCCCCTCTCCGGAGTGGGGAAGGGCGCTTTCGGTTCCGCTGTCGGGCTGTCAGTGCTTGGCCGCTGCGGCGGCACCGATGCCGGTCTGGGATCGGACGAACTGGTCGTCGAAGGCTTCGCGCTCGGCACGGGCGGACGCGCTGCTGTCCAGCTTCGACACGATGATGGTGACGATGAAGGCCAGCGTCATCGAGAACAGGGCGGGCTGTTCGTAGGGGAAGATGGGCGCCGGGTTGTTCAGCACCACGACCCAGACGGCGTTGGACAGGATCACCAGCGTCACTGCGGAGATCAGGCCGGCGATGCCGCCCGCCAGCGCGCCGCGGGTGGTCAGCCCCTTCCAGTACATCGACAGGATCAGCACCGGGAAGTTCACCGATGCCGCCACACCGAAGGTCAGTCCGACCAGGAAGGCGACGTTCTGCTTTTCGAAGGCGATGCCCAGCACGACCGCCAGCACGCCCAGCACCAGCGAGGCGATCTTGGAGACGCGCATCTCCTCGCGCTCCGTCGCCTCACCCTTGCGGATGACTCGGGCATAGAGGTCGTGGGCGATGGCGGACGCACCGGCCAGCGCCAGACCCGACACCACCGCCAGAATGGTGGCGAAGGCGACCGCCGACAGGAAGCCGAGGAACAGGTCGCCACCCAGCGCCTTGGCCAGATGCATCACCGGCATATTGCCGCCGCCGATCAGCTTGCCACCGACCTTGCCGCCTTCGAAGAACTGCGGGTCGGTGCCGACGATGGTGATCGCCGCCATGCCCAGCACGCAGACGATCAGGAAGAAGAAGCCGATGAAGCCGGAGGCGTAGAAGACCGACTTGCGGGCCTCGCGCGCGTTGGGAACGGTGAAGAAGCGCATCATGATGTGCGGCAGGGCGGCGGTGCCGAACAGCAGGCCCAGCGACAGTGATACCGCCGAGACCGGGTCGGCCAGCAGCGTTCCCGGCCCCATGATCTTCACGCCGTCCTTGTGCGAGGCGATGGCGCTCTTGGCGATGGCCTCCAGGCTGAAGCCGAAGCGCGACAGTGCCAGGAAGGCCAGCAGCACGCCGCCGCCCAGAAGCAGCACTGCCTTGATGATCTGCACCCAGGTGGTGGCGATCATGCCGCCGAAGGTGACATAGACCACCATCAGCACGCCGACCACGACCACCGCGACATTGTAGTCCAGCCCGAACAGCAGCTTGATCAGCTGGCCGGCGCCGACCATCTGGACGATCAGGTAGAAGCACACCACCGTCAGCGAGCCGATGGCAGCGAAGGTGCGGATCTTGCCCTGATCGAGCCGGTATGAGGCGATGTCGGCGAAGGTGAAGTGGCCGAGGTTGCGCAGTCGCTCGGCCAGCAGGAACAGGATGATCGGCCAGCCGACGAAGAAGCTGATGGTGTAGACGAAGCCGTCATAGCCCTTGGCGAACACCAGGCTCGACAGGCCCAGCAGCGTCGCCGCCGACATGTAGTCGCCGGCGATGGCCAGACCGTTCTGGAAACCGGTGATGCCTCCGCCCGCGGTGTAGAAATCCGAGGTGGAGCGTGTGCGGCTTGCCGCCCAATAGGTGATGCCCAGCGTCATCACCACGAAGGCGATGAACATGCCGATGGCCGACAGGTTGACCGGCTGCTTTTCCAACTGCCCGACATCGCCGGCGGCCAGCGCCGGCAGGGCGAACAGGGTGGCGACGGTGGCCGCGAGGAGGATCCGGCGGGCGGTCATTGCAGCGTCTCCCGCGTGATCTCGTCGGTCAGGTCCTGGAAGCGGCCGTTGGCGAAATGGGAATAGACGCCGGTCAGCAGCCAGGACAGGATGATGATCGCGGCCCCGATCGGGAAGCCGACGCTCAGCGACGACTCGTTGGACATCGGCTGGTGCAGCAGGCCGGGCGCGAAAGCGACCACCATCATGAAGGCGTAGTAACCGACCAGCACGATGGCCGACAGGACCAGGGCCAGCCGGCTGCGCTGGCGCACCAGCTCGTGGAATTTGGGGTTTCGGCGAACCCTCTCGTAGACGGGAGTGTTGGCGGGAGAGTGCATGTTTCCTCCAGACGCTGAACGTCCTTGGTTTGCCCTGAAGGGCTTATGGTTTTCCGGCTAACAAAACACTGTTTCGCAAATTTCCCGGAAATATGACGAATTGTTTCAACGCCATTTGGGCAATAATCTCACCGATTCGCGTTGAGCCGCGGCGGCGAAGCTGGGATGATGGCAGTGCTTTCCCCAACGCCCCGCATCCCGCCGCCCCATTCGGAAAATGATCCGCTCGCCCCTGTTCCTCCGGCTGTTCTCGGCGATTCTGATCTCGCTCGGGCTGTTCTCCGCGGCGGCCTATGTCTTCTCGGTCCCTTTCATCGAGGAGAAGGCGTACGAGATCGAACGCGACGCCAGCCGAACCATCCTCGACAACGTGTTCGAGCTGGTCAGCCGCATCCGCGGCGGGCTGGAGGAGCAGCGGGTGGCCACGGTCGATTCCTACAAGACCCGGCTGCGCGACGTGCTGGACTTGGCAGTCGGCTACATCGAGCATGTCTACGCCCGTGCCGACCGCGGCGAGATCACGATGGAGGAGGCGCGGCGGGCGGCGATGGAGGGATTGCACGCCTTCCGCTACGGCAATGGCGACTATGTCTGGGCCATCGGCTACGATTCGGTGATCCTGTCGCATCCGTCGCCCGATTATCAAGGGCGCAAGGCCGACGACCTGCGCGACAATCTGGGCCGTCATATCCTGCCCACCATCGTCGCTACGGCCAAGCGCGAGGGGGAGGGGTTCCAGACCTATCCCTGGTGGCGGCCGAACGGCGACGAACGGGCGCCGAAGCTCAGCTTCTTCAAGGATCTGCCCAGGCGCGGCGTCATCGTCGGCACCGGCGCCTATCTGGCCGATGTCGATGCCGAGGTGGAGCGGCGCAAGGCCGAAGCCATCGAGGATCTGCGCCAAGCCCTGCGCAAGCTGCGGATCGCCCGCACCGGCTATCTCTACATCTTCGATGCGGCGAACCGGATGATCATCCACCCGAATTCCAACATTGAGGGCACCGCTTTCGGTGATCGGCTGAATTCGGCCACCGGCAATTCCATCGCCGAGGATCTGAAAGTCGCCGCGGCAAAGGGGGAGCCGCTGACCTACCTGTGGGACAAGCCTGACGACCCCGGCAACTATGCCTATGAGAAGATCAGCTGGGTCCGGCATTTCGAGGGGTTCGACTGGTACATCGCCTCATCGGTCTATGTGGACGAGCTGCGGCGGTCGTCGGTGGTGCTGGGCAACCGCATCCTTGCCATCGGCATGGCGCTGATGGCGGCCGGCAGCCTGCTGGGCTACATCGCCGTCGGAAAGCTGGTCCGGCCGCTGCGCCGGCTGGCCGAGACCGCCGTGCAGGTGCGGGCCGGCGATCTCGGCGCCCAGAGCGGCATCCGCCGCGGCGACGAGATCGGATTGCTGGCTTCCGCCTTCGACGGCATGGTCCGGCAACTGCGCGACACCGTCTCCACGCTGGACAGCCGCGTGCGCGACCGCACCGCCGCGCTGGCCGAAGCGGAGACCCGGCAGCGTGTGATCCTGGACGCCATCCCTGCCTGCATCGCCGGACTGGACCGTGACGGCCGGCTGACCTTCGCCAACCTGCGCTGGGCGGACCTGGTCGGGCGCGACAAGGCCGAGGTGATCGGCCGTGATCTGGCGGCGGTCGTCGGGCGGCGGGCGATGGCGGCGCTGCGCTCCCCTCTCGACCGCTGCCTGTCGGGCGAGGTGGTGACCTTCGAATACGCCTTCCCGCGCAACGGCCGCGACATGGTGACCAAGACCACGCTGATCCCGCATCGTGGCGAGGCGCACGGTGAGTGCGGAGGGGAGGAGGGCGCCGTCACCGGGCTGTTCGTGCTGACGCTGGACATCACCGACGAGAAGCAGACCGAACGCCAGCTGGTGGAGGCGCAGCGGCTGAAAGCGGTTGGTCAACTGTCCGGCGGGCTTGCGCACGACTTCAACAACCTTCTGTCGATCATCATCGGCAACCTGTCGGCGGCGCGCGACCGCTACGCGGCGGTCGAGGGGCTGGACGCCTATCTGGAGCCGGCCCAGCGCGCCGGCCGCCGCGGCGCCGACATCACCGCCCGCCTGCTCGCCTTCTCCCGCCAACAGCCGCTGAAACCGGAACCGATTGAACTGTGCGGCCTGCTGCGCGACATGGCGGTGCTGCTGCGCCGGTCATTCCCCAGCTCCATCGCCATCGGCGTGCCGGAGGAAGGACGGGATTGCTGGACCATTGCCGACCAGACCCAACTGGAGAATGCGCTGGTCAACCTCGCCATCAACGGGCGCGATGCCATGCCCGGCGGCGGACGGCTCGACATCGCGGTCGGCATCCGCAAGCTGGAGGACGATCAGTCCTTCGACGAGCCGGTCCGGCCAGACGATTATCTGGAAATCCGCGTCACCGACAGCGGCACCGGCTTCACGGCGGAGGCGCTTGCCCGCGCGGTGGAGCCCTTCTTCACGACGAAGGCCCTGGGATCCGGATTGGGGCTGTCGATGGTCTACGGCTTCGTCAAGCAGTCCCGCGGTTATCTGCGCATCGACAGCCGGCCGGGGCAGGGGACCTGCGTCACCCTGCTGCTGCCGCGTGCAGAACCGGTGCCCCGCCTGCAGGAGGCCGAAACGGCGACGGCCGAGCCGCAGCCCGGAGGCTGGTCCGGTCAACTGGCGCTGGTGGCGGAGGACAATGACGATGTCCGGCAGGTGATGCGCCAGCAGCTGGTCGATCTCGGCTTCTCGGTGGTGGAGGCGGCGAGCGGCGACGAGGCGGCGGAACTGGTGGAGCAGATCGACGGGCTGTCGCTGCTGGTCTCCGACATCGTCATGCCCGGCCTGTCGGGAGTGGAGCTGGCGCGGCGAGCCCGACTGCTGCGGCCGGCGATGCGGGTGGTTCTGGTCAGCGGATTCGCTGTCGAGTATGGCGACGTCCCCGCCGATGCCGTCATACTGCGCAAGCCATGGGACAAGCGGGAGCTGGTGGCGGCCATCGGCCACGCTGCCGAACCCGCGCCGGCCTGATAGGATCGGGCCAACAGAACGCACCTGGAAAAAGCAGGGCGACGAGTGCCGAGGGGAAACGCGCGTGGGACAGAAGAAGCGCATCTATGTGATCGAGGACGAAGCCGACATCCGGCGGCTGGTGACGGAGGTGCTGGAAGGCTACGGCTATGAGGTGACCGGCTGGGCCAGCGGGCGGGAGGCGCGGATGGCGATCCAGCGTCAGGCCCCCGACCTTTGTCTGGTCGATCTCGGACTGCCGGACATGGACGGGCTGACCCTGGTGCGCGAGCTGTGGGAGGATGTGCGGTTCGGCGTCATCATACTGTCCGGACGGGGCGGCACCTCGGATCGGGTGCTGGGGCTGGAGCTTGGCGCCGACGACTATATCGTGAAGCCGTTCGAGCCGCGGGAGCTGGTTGCCCGTGTCAACAGCGCCGTCCGCCGCCGCGAACAGCTGGCCGGTGCCACCGCCGCTGCGGAAACCGCGCGGGCGCGCTTCGGCCCCTGGGTCTTCGATCTCGGCAACCTGACGCTGACCGCCGACGACGGCCGGCAGGAAAGCCTGACCGCGGCGGAAGCCTCGCTGCTGCTGATGCTGTTGAAGGCACCGAAGCGCGTGCTGTCGCGCGAGCATCTGCAGGGACCCGACCAGGATCGCGACGATTTTCCCTACGACCGCAGCATCGACGTCCGCATCTCGCGCATCCGCAAGAAGATCGAGGAGGATCCGCGTACGCCGCGGCTGATCAAGACGGTCTATGGCGCCGGCTATCTGTTCGCTGGCGATGTGAGCTGGTTGCGTTGAAAGTGGCACCTCCGCTGCGTTCGCACCGCAACACCCTCAATAACAATTGGTCATAATCCGGAGAAAGTTACGCAAAGCTGATCTGGTACAGGCTGTTTCAACACCGCCGCGCCCGATGTCGGCGCGCAACAAAGAACCTTTGGGGAGAACGGTCCGATGAGTGCATCTGCCGCCGCCGCAGTCGAAGTCTGTGCCAATCCGTATGAGCGCGACCTCGACCGCAACGCCGCCAATTTCGTCGCCCTGACGCCGCTGACCTTCCTGGAGCGCGCCGCGTCCGTTTGGCCCGACCGGCTCGCCGTCGTCCATGGCCAGGTCCGCCGGACCTGGGCGGAGACCTTTGTCCGTGTGCGCAGTCTGGCCGCGGCGCTTGCAAATCTGGGGATCGGCACCGGCGACACCGTCGCCATGCTGGCCGCCAACACGCCGGAATTGTTCGAAGCGCATTTCGGTGTGCCGCTGGCCGGTGCCGTGCTGAACGCCGTCAACACCCGCCTGGACGCCGAGGCCATCGCCTTCATCCTGAAGCATGGCGAGGCGAAGATCCTGATCGTAGACCGCGAATTCTCCGGTGTCGCGAAGAAGGCGCTGGCCCTGCTCGACGCGCCGATCCCGGTGGTGGACATCGACGATCCGACCTACAGCGGCGGCGAGCTGATCGGCGACCGAGACTATGAGGCCTTCATCAGCGACGTCGGCACTGAATATCCCTGGAGCCTGCCGGCCGACGAATGGCAGGCCATCGCGCTGAACTACACCTCCGGCACAACCGGCAACCCGAAGGGCGTCGTCTACCATCATCGCGGCGCCTACCTGAACGCGGTGTCGAACGCGCTGTCCTGGAACATGGGCGACGCGCCCGTGTATCTGTGGACGCTGCCGATGTTCCACTGCAATGGCTGGTGCTTCCCCTGGACCATCGCGGTGACCGCCGGCACCGCCGTCTGCCTGCGTCAGGTCCGGCCCGACGCCGTGTTGACGCTGATCCGCGAGGAGCGGGTGACCAACTTCTGCGGCGCCCCCATCGTCCTGAACATGCTGAACAACGCCCCGGCCGAGCTGAAGCAGGGCATCGGGCAGAAGGTGAAGGTGATGGTTGCCGGCGCCGCTCCGCCCGCCGCCGTCATCGCCGGGATGGAGCGCATGGGTTGGGAAGTCACCCATGTCTATGGCCTCACCGAATGCTACGGCCCGACCGTGGTCTGCGTCTGGCATGACCGCTGGGACGGGCTGTCGCTGGACGAGAAGGCGGCGATCAAGGCCCGTCAGGGCGTGCGCGGCCCGATGCTGGAGGCGGTGATCGTCGCCGATCCCTTCACGCTGGAGCCGGTGCCGAAGGATGGCCGTAGCATGGGTGAGATCATGATGCGCGGCAACAACGTCATGAAGGGTTATCTGAAGAACCCCAAGGCGACCGAAGAGGCTTTCGCCGGAGGCTGGTTCCACACCGGTGACCTCGCCGTCTGGCATGAAGACGGCTATGTCGAGATCAAGGACCGCTCGAAGGACATCATCATCTCCGGCGGCGAGAACATTTCGTCCATCGAGGTGGAGGATGTCCTTTACAAGCATCCCGAGGTGCTGGAGGCCGCCGTCGTCGCCCGCCATGACGAGAAGTGGGGTGAGACGCCCTGCGCCTTTGTCACCCTGAAGGATGGCGCCACCGCGACCGAAGCCGACATCATCGCCTTCTGCCGGTCGCATATGGCCCACTTCAAGTGCCCGCGCACGGTGGTGTTCGGTCCGTTGCCGAAGACCTCGACCGGCAAGATCCAGAAATACGTCCTGCGCAAGCAGACCGAGGGTCTGTAAGGGGCGGGGCGCATCGCCCTCTCCCTGACCCTTTCCTGCATGTCGGCCAAAGCGCCCGCTCTTTCCCCCGTCTGATGGAGGAGAGAGCGGAGCAACGCCCTCCCATGCCTGCACGCCGCCCATTTCAAAAGGGACCTGCGCCATGAAGATCCTCTGCGCCGTGAAGCGCGTCGTCGACTACAATGTCAAGATCCGGGTGAAGACCGACCAGTCCGGGGTCGAGACGTCGAACGTGAAGTTCTCGATGAACCCCTTCGACGAGATCGCCGTCGAAGAGGCGGTACGTCTCAAAGAAGCCGGCACGGCGACCGAGATCGTGGCGGTCTCCATCGGCCCGGCCCAGGCACAGGAAACGCTGCGCACCGCTCTCGCCATGGGGGCCGACCGCGCCATTCTGGTGCAGACCGACGTGACGGCCGAACCGCTGGCCGTCGCCAAGGTTCTCAAGGCGCTCGTCGAGAAGGAGGCGCCGGGCCTCGTCATCCTCGGCAAACAGGCCATCGACGACGATTGCAACCAGACCGGCCAGATGCTCGCCGCCCTGCTGGGCTGGGGCCAGGGCACCTTCGCCTCGAAGGTCGCTCCGACGGGCGATGCCGTCGCGGTGACCCGCGAGATCGACGGCGGACTTGAGGTCGTTTCGTTGAAGCTGCCGGCGGTGGTCACCGCCGACCTGCGCCTCAATGAGCCACGTTATGCGAGCCTGCCCAACATCATGAAGGCCAAGAAGAAGCCGCTGGAGACGGTCACGCCTGACAGCCTGGGCGTCGATGTCACGCCGCGTCTGAAAACGGTGAAGGAGAGGGAGCCGCCGAAGCGCCAGGCCGGCATCAAGGTGCCTGAAGGCGCCATGCTGGTCGACAAG
>NZ_BADK01000775.1 GCF_000333595.1 Azospirillum sp. B506 | reverse complement strand
GCCATTGGCGTCGTCGGATGGCGATCGTCGGGCGCAAGCTCCGGTTGCTGCCGGTGGTGCCGCGCGGGCGCGGGCTGTGGGGCGGTCCTTCTGCCTGCGGCCTGGGGATGGCCCGGCTGGGCAGAGTTCCGTCGAAGCCCCAGACTGGCGAGCGCCGCCGCTGGTTGGGCTTCACCGGCGAGGTCACCATCGCCGAACGGGGAAGCCGGCGGGGGTTGGCCGCCGTCGGTCAGCGCTGACCGGCGGCCTCCATTGACCGGCGGTTAAGGGACCAGACGGTACCCGCCAGGCTCCGTAACCAGGATGCGGGCATTGGACGGATCGGCCTCGATCTTCTGGCGCAGCCGGTAGACATGGGTCTCCAGCGTGTGGGTGGTGACCGCGGCGTTGTAGCCCCAGACCTCCCCCAGCAGGGTTTCGCGCCCGACCACCAGATCGCCGGCCCGATACAGGTATTTCAGGATCGCCGTTTCCTTCTCGGTCAGTCGGATCTTGCGGTTGGCGACCTCGTCCAGCAGCAGCTTGGCGCCGGGGCGGAAGCTGTAGGGGCCGATGGCGAAAACGGCGTCCTCCGTCTGCTCGAACTGGCGCAGTTGGGCGCGCAGGCGGGCGATCAGCACCCCCAGGCGGAAGGGCTTGGTCACATAATCGCTGGCGCCGGATTCCAGCCCCAGGATGGTGTCGGCGTCGGTGGCCGAGGCGGTCAGCATGATGATCGGGCAGCGCGCGCCTTCGCGGCGCAGCAGCTTGCACACGTCGCGCCCGTCCATGTCCGGCAGTCCGACATCGAGCAGGATGGCAGAAAAACCGGCCCCGGCCTCGCTGGCGGCCCGGACCGCCTTCAACGCCCCTGCGCCGTCGTCTGCCTCTTCGGTCTCGACCTCCTCCAGCAGACGAAGCTGTTCCGCCAGCGACTGGCGCAGGGCGGTGTCGTCGTCGACAAGGAGGATGCGCTTTGCGATGGTCATGGGCTGCGGCACGAGGTCGGGAGGCGGGAGCGCGGCCTTAGTAGCATGGCGCCGGAGGATTGTCGTGTTGGCTTATCGCGCGATGGGGATGGCGCGCCCCTACAGGTCAGCCAGCAACGCTGCCGCCCCTTCCACGTCGGCATCCGCATGGATGATGCGGTCGGGTTGGACGCCCAGCTCCCGGATTGCCGCGGCGACGGTGTCGTCCGGCACGGCGACGCGGCGCATCAGGGCCAGGGCCCCCTGTTCCAGATTGCGGCGCACCGCCGCCTCTTCGCTGGGAAGACCCGGCTCGGTCCAGTGCAGCCGTTCGACCAGTGCGATGAAGCGCAGGCGACGGCTGTCGGAGGGAAGGCTGGCGGCGAGGTTGGGCAAGGCGTTGCCGTCCAGCAGGACCGGGGCGCCGTCCGGCAGCCGGGCCAGCGCGACGTCGGCCGCCAGGATCGCCGACGGATCGACTTGCGGGTGCGGACCGGGCAGGGCGTGGATCGTGAGGCCGGTCCCGGCGGCGCGCAAGGCCTCGACCATGCGGCGGCCATAGGCCTCGGATGGAAGATCGGCAGGCATCACCAGATGCAGTGAGGCGGGCAGGTCACGGTTGGTCGAGTGGCTGGTCACTGGGGAGGGCTCCCGGAAGAAAGGCTGCGGTTTCCATCCTAGCGCCCATGGTCCCGGCCGCGGAGCGGCCCGATGGGGGTGCCGACTCCGCCCCGGCGACCCGGTATGATCGCTTGGCCGGACAGGCTAGCGGGATCGTTGCGCCTTCGGCAACGGTGTGGCGCGCGGGAATTGCTGGACAGGGGCGCGCCACCTGCGCTTTGCTTCGCCCGTCGAACGCACCATGTCCCGTTTTTCGCGCCGGACTCGGCGCACCCGCTACGCAAAGCCGCTGACGATGCAAAGCGAACGCTCTTCCGCCACAACAGGGTCCCCCTGTCTGCGCCCGCGTGGCCCCAAACTGCAGCTCCCATTGACGAGACCGCTGTGCGCGCCGTCGACCGGGCGCTGGCCGCCCTGCGCCGCGGCGAGGTTGTGGCGATCGAGACCGCCGATGGCACCGTCGGCGCCGCGGTGTCGGTGGAATCGGTGGCGCTCGACGCGGTGGAGCGGCTGAGGGCACTCACCGGCGGAACGCCGCGGCTGGCGGTGACCCGCCGGCGGGCCGTGGTGCTGGGGCTGGCATCCGCCAAAGCGGTGCAGCCGGTGAGCGACATTGCCGACGATCAGGCGCCCGGAGCCGTGGTGGAGGCGTTCGGCGCCATGGTGCTCGACCGGCCCGGCGGGCTGACCGCCGATCAGGCCCATGCGCTTGCCGATCCCGAACAGCATCCAAAGGCGCAGGGAAGCCTGCCGGAGGGCCTGACCGCCCGAGAGGCCTGCCCCGGCAGCCGGGAGGCCGCCGCGGTCGATCTCGCCCGTTTGGCCCGTCTGCTGCCCGCCGCGATCTCCGCCGACCTGCCATCTTCTTCTGGGGCCCGCGCGGTGGAATGGGCGGCGGAGCATGACCTGCTGCTGGTGCGGGCCTCGGACGTCGCCGATTACCGCGTGCATGTGGTGCGGACGTTGCGTCGCGTCGCTGATGCGCGGGTGCCGCTGGTCGGGTCGGAGAACACGCGCATCTACGCCTTTCGCCCGGCCGATGGCGGACCCGAGCATCTGGCCATCGTCATCGGTGAGCCCGATCCGCGCCAGCCGGTGCTGGCCCGCCTGCATTCGGAATGCTTCACCGGGGACCTGCTGGGATCCCTGCGCTGCGACTGCGGCGACCAGCTGCGCGGCGCCATTGCCGAGATCGCCCGGCAAGGCAGCGGCGTGCTGCTGTATCTGGCCCAGGAAGGGCGCGGCATCGGGCTGGTCAACAAGCTGCGCGCCTACCGCATCCAGGACCGTGGTTTCGACACGGTGGACGCCAATGAAATTCTCGGCTTCGAAGCCGACGAGCGGGTCTATCTGCCGGCGGCGGAGATGCTGCGGCAGCTCGGCTTCGAATCGGTCCGTCTGATGACCAACAACCCGGAGAAGCTGCGCCAGCTCGCCCGCTGCGGCATCGCCGTGGTGGAGCGGGTCGCCCACATCTTCCCCGCCAACGGCCATAACGAAGCCTATCTCCGGACCAAGGCGGAGCGCAGCGGCCACATGTTCTGACCGCCGGGGCCGGCAACCGCAGGCGGCAGGGCAGGAATCGCCAGGCCGGCCCGGCAGTTCTTGCCGCCTGTGCCGCGATGGGAATCGGATTCCGCGTGCTGATTGTCCGGAATCTCTTGAATCCGCTGATTCGGCTCCGGATCGTGAGCGGCAGGTTGGCACGGTGCTTGCTATATCTGTCCTGACCACCGAGCCGGGAGACCGCCCATGGCCATCGACGCCACCACCATCGACAGCAGCGCCGTTCAACGTCCGGCGCCGCGCGAAAAGGCGTCGCCGGTCATCAGCGACGGCCACAATGGCGGCCCGGTGGAAATCCAGGGCGAGGGGTCCTTCTGGGACTTTCTGGACATCATCAACCCGCTGCAGCACATCCCGCTCGTCAGCACCGTTTATCGCGAGATCACCGGCGACACCATCCAGCCCGCCATGCGAATCATGGGTGACATGCTGTATGGCGGCGTGATCGGGGGCATGGCCTCCATCGCCAACGCGGTGATGGAACAGGCGACGGGCAAGGACGTTGGCGAAACGGTCATGGCTTCGCTCGGTTTCGGGGGCGGTGACCATCCCGCCGACTCCACGGCCGTCGCGGACGCCTCGGGGGGGCCGGCGACCTCCGGCTCCCCCGCGGAGCCGCCGCAGGCACCGGCCACCGGGCTCTCCGTCGCGCTCGCAGCCGCCAAGCCAGCCGACCGTGCCCCGGCTTCGTCGGCAACCCCCGCCGCCAATGGTCTACCGATCCGGCTCGCCGCGGCTGCACCTGCTGCCGGCACACCGGCCGCAGCCGCCCCCTCCACCGGCAAATCCGCCCCCGCGTCCGCCCCAGCGTCCGCCGATGCATCGCCGGTCCTCGCCGCGCAGCTTGCCGCCGTGCCGCATCCCAGCAAGATGCCGGCGCGTGACACGCCGCTGGCAAGCTCGGCGCTGGCGAAGCACAGCGTGCCGCGCTTTGCGGCACCGGTTCCGGGAGCGGTGACGGCCACGGCACGTTCCGCCGGCGCGACGGCGACCAACAATGGTCAGTCCCAGACCGGCGCCGGTCAGCCCGCGGCCGCCCAACCGGGCGATGCTGCCCCGGCAGCGGGACCGGCTCCGGTCACGCCGGACATGCTGTCGGAGACGATGATGCGCAATCTGGCCAAATATGAGCAGTCGCGCAAAGCGGCGCAGACGGCCACCAATACAATGCGGGTATCGGGATGAGCATCGACATTGGCGTGACGCCGGATGTGGAAGATCAAGAGGATGGCGCACCGATCACCACCGGCCGCCTGCGCTGGCCCGGAGGCGAGGTGCGCTGCGTTCTGGGGCGCGGCGGTGTTCGTGCCGACAAACGTGAGGGCGATGGCGTCACCCCCGTCGGCCGTTTCCCGCTGCGCCGCGTTCTATGGCGTGCCGACCGCCTGCCGCCGCCGGAAACCGGGCTGCCGCTCCTCCCTATCGCCGAGCAGGACGGCTGGTGCGATGCACCGGAGGACCCCGCTTACAATCGCCCGGTCATCCGCCCTTATCCCGCCAGCCACGAGGCATTGTGGCGCGACGACCATGTCTACGACATCGTGGTGGTGATGGGGCACAACGATGACCCGGTTATGCCCGGGATGGGCAGTGCCGTCTTCCTGCACCTTGTCCGCCCGGACCGGTCACCGACCGCCGGCTGCGTCGCGCTGGCGCCTGACGACATGCTTCGGCTGCTGAAGGACTGCGGACCGGGCAGCGCGCTGAGCGTCGCCGACCCGGCCGTCTGACCGAACCTATGGTCTGCCGGCTATGTGGCGGGATAGGGACGCGCGCCGAAGATCGCCGTGCCGACCCGTACATGGGTGGCGCCAAAGCGGACCGCGGTCTCAAAATCGCCGCTCATGCCCATGCTGATCTCCGCCAATCCCAGCCTGCCGGCCATCTCGGCCAGCAGGGCGAAATGCATCGCCGGCTCCTCGTCCACCGGTGGGATGCACATCAGCCCGGTAACGGGCAGTTGCAGCCGGTCGCGGCAGTCGGCCAGAAAGTCCCCGACCTCCGCCGGGGCGATGCCGGCCTTCTGCGGTTCCTCGCCGGTGTTCACCTCGATCAGGCAGCGCGGGCGGCGGCCGGACTTGGCCATTTCCTCGGCGAGCGCTTCGGCCAGCTTGGGGCGGTCCAGGGTCTGGATCACGTCGAACAGGGCGACGGCGTCCTTGACCTTGTTGGTCTGCAGCGGACCGATGAGGTGGAGTTCCAGTTCGGGGAAACGCTCCTTCAGCGCCGGAAACTTGGCCTTGGCCTCCTGCACGCGGTTTTCACCGAACACGCGCTGGCCGGCGGCGAGCGCTTCCTCCACCGCTTCGGCCGGATGGGTCTTCGACACCGCGACCAGGGTGACGGCGCCATCGCCGCGGCCGCAGGCGGATGCCGTTTCCACGATGGAGTGCCGCACAGAGTCGAGCCGTGCCGTCACGCTGTCGGCACTCTTGGATCCGCCTGGTTCGGCGCTGGTTTGCGTATCTTTGCCAGTGCCCTGCGTCGTCGTCATGGCCGCCCCCAATCCGGTCGCTGCGGGTATACAGCGCTTCCGCGGCGTGTTAGCGGACGGTCCGCGGAAACGCAAGCGCCCCAAGCGACCCTGCCCGATGCATCCGGATCTCCGGCGTGGGCATCGTCATCGTTTTGCATATCGAGGAGACCTCCGCATGCGGAGTCCGTTTCGTTCCCTGCTCTCCGCCCTGACATCGGCAGCCCCCGCCGGCCTGTTCGCCGCCGCGGTCGCCGTCTGGTCCGTCGCCGGTCCCGCCGCCAGCCCCGCCCATGCCGAAGAGCCTTCGAAGCCGGCCCCCAAGGCCGCTGCCCCGGCGAAGCCCGGCGCCAAGCAGGGCAAGGCCAAGCTGATGCTGGGGTCGCCGATGACCAAGGTCCGTTTCAGCGAGCCCGCATTCCCGCTGACGGATGACGGGACCTATCGAAGCTATATGGACAAGATCCTGGATGAATATGGCCGCCGCTGTGTGCGGCAGGAGCAGTTCGGCTGGGAGGTCGCCAAGGATGATCAGGAGCGGCTGGACTACATCTTCCAGGGGACGATGACGAACTACGGCCGCATGGGCTATCTGCTGGGCGAGATCCATCCCAAGTCGGTCACCGATCCGGAAACCATCGTCTTCCTCGGCGACCGCGAGAAGGAGCGTTACCTGCTGGTCTGGACACCGCTCGAGTCGTCGGTGCTGTTCATGATGTGCGATACCGCCGACAAGGGCGCCAAATCCGAGCAGCCGAAAGCCGCGCCGAAGAAGTAAGACGCTTTCGGAAACAGGAAAGGCGGCGGATTTCTCCGTCGCCTTTCCTGTTTCCGCTGCTGGATGCCGGCCGCTCAGAAGGCGAAGCGGGTATCCCACAGGACGATGTTGGCGTCGTTGCTCACACCGGCGGCCTTGTTGTCCAGATAGCTGTATTCCAGACCCGTGGTCAGGCCCGGCGCCACCGTGTAGGTCACACCGGCCTGCCAGACATGGGCGCGGGAGTTCAGGCCGGCGAAGTTGCTGTCGATGCCCTTGGCGTCGGTGTAGGTCGCGGCCAGGATCACCGAATCGAGAGTGTAGTTGGCGCCGACGATCCAGATCTGCTGGTCGTCCACGCCGCTGGTGCCCTTGGCATAGCCGCTGTCACCGCTGAAGGCATAGCTGCCGCCGACCTTGAAGCCGGCATAGGACACATTGGCGCCGACATGGACCGAGGACAGATCCTCCAGCCCGCTGGCCGCCTTGGCGAACTGGTAAGCGGCGCTCGCCTCCAGGCCGAAGCCGCCGAACTCGCCCTTGTAGGTGGCCTGGACCTCGCCCATGTCGCGATAGGCGGTGCTGTCCTTGCGGCGGTTGATGTCGGTGTTGCTGCTGCCATACACCGGGGTGTAGGCGGCGCCGACCTGGAAGCCGGCGAAGCTCGGCGTCAGGTAGATGATCTTGCTGCTGGCGTCGCCCGACTCCAGCGTGCGCAGGCTGCCCAGCACATAGGGGGCGCCGTTGGCATTCGCGTAGTAGTTTAGAAACTGGGCGTCCGGCGAGCCTTCGATGCCTTCGATGTTCGGACCGATGATGCCGTATTCGTCCGACAGACCGTTGATCACGCCGGCCTGGATGGTGCCGAAGCTGCCGTTCACGAACATGAACGCGCGGTCGCTGTCGGTGCTGCGGTTGTTGTTGGTGCCGCCGGCGGCACGCAATCGCAGGCGGGCGCCGTATTCCAGGCCGTTGTCGGCCTTGGCCGTCGGGGTGACGGTCAGGCGGAAGCGGTTGGCGAACTCGGTCTTGCGCAGGCCGGTGTTGTCGTCCTGGTCGACATAGGCGCCCTGGAAATAGGCGTCGCCGCCCAGCAGGATGTCGAACTTCGACTGGGCCGAGGCAGTGCCGCAGCCGGCGGCGAGGGCAACAGCGGCGCAGCCGATGACGAGAGAACGCTTCATGGGGGTCATCCTCGGTGCATGCGCCCCGGCCTGCCGGGGCGCGAGCGGTGTCTGGTGCCCCTTGACTTAGTGCCGCGGCCTGCCTGCCGACAAGTGGCGGCGACGATGCGAGGCCCGGCATCCTAGTGCACTGACTCATTCAGAAGGTGCAGGCAAACGGCTGAGTTTATCGAGGATGGTGTCGGCCGGCTTGGTCCAGACGAAGGGGCTGGATGCCCTGTTGTGCTCGCGGATGTAGCGGGCGATGGCGTCCTGCAGGTCGGCCACGGACTTGAACACGCCGCGCCGGATGCTCCGTCGGGTGATGATGGAGAAGAAGCCCTCGACGGCGTTGATCCAGGAGGCTGAGGTGGGCGTGAAATGGAAGACCCAGCGCGGGTGATCGGCCAACCATTCCAGCACCTTGGGATGCTTGTGGGTGGCGTAGTTGTCGACGATCGCGTGGATCACCTTGCCGACCGGCACCACGCGCTCAACGGCGTTCAGGAACTTGATGAACTCCTTGTGGGTGTGCTTGGGCAGGCAGCGGCCGACCACGGTGCCGTCCAGGGTGTTCAGCGCGGCGAACAGCGTGGTGGTGCCGTTGCGCTTGTAATCGTGCGTCATCGTCCCGCACTTGCCGGGCTTCAGCGGCAAACCCGGCTGAGTACGGTCGAGCGCCTGGATCTGGCTCTTCTCGTCGATGGACAGAACCACTGCGTGGCAGGGCGGGTCCATGTAGAGGCCGACGATGTCCTCGACCTTAGCGGCGAAAGCCGGATCGTTGGAACGCTTGAAGGTGCGCAGCCGATGCGGCTGGAGCCGGTTGGCTTCCCAGATGCGCTGCACGGCGCGCAGGCTGATGCCGACGGCCTTGGCCACCGCCCGACCGGTCCAGTGTGTCACGGCGCCGGGTGGTTCCGAACAGGTCAGCGCCAGCACCTTGGCCACGGTGGCGGGCGGCAGCGGTGCCCGGCCGGGCTTGCGCGTCTTGTCGCGCAGCAGGCCATCGACGCCTTGTTCGGCGTAGCGCATCTGCCAACGCCAGACCGCCGGGCGGCTGACACCGGCCCGGCGCGCCACCTCCTGCACCGGCAGCCGCTCGGCCGAGAGCACGATGATGTTCACCCGCTGGACATGCTTGTGCGGGCGGTTGCGGTCGCCGAGGAGCGCGGTCAAACGCGCGCGATCCTCTGCTCCAACGATGACGCTGACGGTTTGGGCCATGCCGACAGAATCGCACACCAGCAGCCCGCTGTGAATCCTATGTCTGCGTCAGTGCACTAGTAACAGTGACGGGAAAAGCACGGATTCCAGGATCATGTAAATTCACTTACTAAGTGATTTGCGATTCCAAGCTGATGCTTAAGCGTGAAGCCAGCGGCTTCTTCTATAAAGAGGTATCTACTCCGGAGAGATATCCGGGCGCTGCTGGCTCCCTGGCCGGCGGGGCATCCGCAGGATGAAAACAAACAAAAAAAGAGGCGGCGGATTTCTCCGCCGCCTTCACGTTTGCTGCCAGGAACCCGTCCCTTAGAAGGAGAAGCGGGTGTCCCACAGAACGATGTTGGCGTCGTTGTTGCGACCGCCCGACTTGTTGTCGACGTAGCTGTACTCCAGACCCGTGGTCAGGCCCGGGGCAACGGCGTAGGTCACGCCGCCCTGGTAGACGTGGGCACGGGCGTAATCGGCGGCGGTGAAGGCGCCGGTGCCGACGTTGGCGCCCTTGGCGTCGGTGTAGGTGGCAGCCAGGATGACCGGGCCGACGGTGTACTGGGCACCGACCAGCCAGACCTGGTTGTCGTCAACACCGGTGTGGCCCTTGCGGTAGCCGCTGTCGCCGCTGAAGGCATAGCTGCCGCCGATGGCGAAGGCGCCGTAGGTGATGGTGGCGCCGGTGTGGACCGACGACAGATCCTCGAAGCCGGTCGGGGCCTGGGCGAACTGGTAGGCAACGCTGGCTTCGATGCCAACGCCGCTGAAGGCGCCCTTATAGTAGGCCTGAACTTCACCCATGTCGTTGTAGGTGACGTCCTTGCGGCGCTCGATGTTGGTGTTGCTGCTGCCGTAGGTCGGGGTGTAGGCGGCGGACAGCTTGAAGCCGGCGAAGCTCGGGGTCGAGTAGACGATCTTCGTGCTGGCGTCGCCCGACTCGAGGGTGCGCAGCGAGCCGGTCACATACGGCAGCGAGGTCACGCCGTAATAGTTGAACACCCAGCCGTCCGGGCTGCCCGAGATGCCGTCGACGTTCGGGCCGATGACGCCGGTGTCGTCCGACGGGCCGTTGACGACGCCGGCCTGGATCGAGCCGAAAGTGCCGTTCACGAAGATGTAGGCGCGGTCGGCGTCGGTGGTGCGGACGTTGCTGGTGCCGTTGGAGGCGCGCAGGCGCAGGCGGGCGCCGTATTCCAGGCCGTTGTCAGCCTTGGCCGTCGGGGTGACGGTCAGACGGAAGCGGTTGGCGAACTCGGTCTTGCGCAGGGCGTTGTCGTTGTCCTGGTCGACATAGGCGCCCTGGAAGAAGGCGTCGCCACCCAGCAGGATGTCGAACTTCGACTGGGCCGAGGCGGTGCCGCAGCCGGCGGCGAGGGCAACGGCTGCACAGCCGATGACGAGAGAGCGCTTCATGGATTGTCCATCCTTGTGCGTACGCCCCGTTTAGCCGGGAGCGGTCGGTTGTCTTTGTATCCAAGACTTAACCGCCTACCAATTACTCCGGCAAGAGGCAAACTGAGGTGCTTTTTCGCATTCGCAACACAGTTGCAACAAAAACACACCCATAACTGGTTGGTTTGACGGGAAAAAACGGGGCTGTCTTAATTTTGAGCTATTGTGGGGACAAAAAGCGGGCGCCGCGCCCAGAAAGTCGGCAAGGAAAACAGGCGGTTACCCAAGAAAAAAGGCGGTGGCCGAAGCCACCGCCCTTTCCATCCGTTTCCGGATGATCGATCGAAAGATCGATTAGAACGCCAGGACCGAACGGAGCAGGACAACGTTGCCCTTGTCGTCGGCGTTGGCGGAGTCGTTGTCGAGCTTGAAGTAGTCGTACTGAGCCTGGACGGTCAGGCCCGGAGCGACGGTGTAGCCGACACCGAATTCGTAGACCTGCAGCTCGCGGTTGCCAGCGGCGAAGAGCGAACCGGCATCCTTGCCGTTCTTGTAGTTGGCGCCAACCACGATCGGGCCCGTGGTGTACTGAGCACCCGACCACCCAGTACGGGTGTTCTCGGTGAAGACACCCGTACGCTTGTTCTGGCCCGACTTGCCGTAGTCGATGTAGCCGCCGCCGATGGCGAAGCCGGCGTAGCCGACCTGGGCGCCAGCCTGCCAGGCGTTCAGGTCCTTGTAGTTCGAGCCGGTGACGTCGTCGACGGCGCGGCCCCAGTTGTAGCCGGCGCTGGCCTTGACCGTCACGCCGCTGAAGGTGTTGTTGTAGTTCGCACCGACTTCGACGATGTCGGTGTAGGTGCCAGCGCCGCCAGCGGCGAAGGTGCCGACCGGCTTGACGCGGTTGACGTCGGTGGCCGAGCTGTCGTTGCGCGGGGTGTAGCTGGCGCCAACCTGCAGGCCGGCGAAGCGCGGGGAGAAGTACACGATCTTGGTCGAGTTGGCTTCCGCCACCAGCGACTGGGTGATGATCGTGTTGCCGTTGGTGACGGTGCTGGCGGCGCCGCTGTTCAGGCCGTTGGCCGTCGTGCCGATCCAGGCCGGCAGGGCGTCATAGATGCCCAGCGGCAGGTAGTCGAGCGGGGCGGTCGTGTAGGTCTCGTCGTTGAACGAGTTGGTCACGCCGAGGCGGACCTGACCGAAGGAGCCCTGCGCGAAGATGTAAGCGCGGTCGGCGTCGGTGTTGCGGGCGTTGTTGGTGCCAGCGTTGGCACGCAGACGCATACGCGCACCGTACTCCAGGCCGTTGTCGGCCTTGGCGGACGGGATGATGTTGATGCGCATGCGGTTGCGGAATTCGGTCGAACGCAGGCCGGAGTCCAGATCCTGATCGACGTAGCCGGCTTCGAAGTAGGCGTCGCCGCCGATCTTGACTTCGAACTTGGCCTGGGCGTTGGCAGCGCCAGCGCCGAGGGCGAGAGCGGCGGCGGCGGCGCCGGCCAGCAGATAACGGTTCATGATTGTTGCCTCCATCCTGGCAGCAGATGTTTCAGCCTGGTTGACGTCCTGGCTGAGACTTTCGTACGCACCACCGCCCTTGCCAGCAAGCGGCAAATCTCCCGGATTGCTGCATTGGGGGGACAGTGTGTCGCATGGAGCACACTAAGAGGGGGGCGCTTGCAGGCCCGCAACAGTCGAACCCGACAAGCCGCGCCTGTTGTCGTCCTGTTGTGGCGGGGCGGGGCAAAGATGCTTCCGCTGTTGCGTGGTGCCGTCCACTTATGGTCTGTTCACCGGCATTCCGCGCGTGACTCGCGCGCGGCAACCCCTTTTCTGAACCGGGTTCCCGACCATGCGCCGTTCGACCGCCCTTCGCCTTGTCCCTGTACTGCTCGCGGCTTCCGTCTCGATCGCCGGCTGCGCAAGCTGGGGCGGCAAGACCGAAACCGTCGAAGAGCAGATTAAGAACAAGGACTACAAGTTCGGCAGCCTGCTTGGCACCGAGGGCGGCCTGAACCTGTTCGGCAAGAACAAGCGTGGCGGCGACCAGGACGCGACCGGGGGGATCGGCGTCAACAGTTTCCTGTGGCGAGCCTCGCTCGACACGCTGTCCTTCATGCCGATCGCCTCGGCCGACCCGTTCGGCGGCGTGATCCTGACCGACTGGTACACCCCGCCCGACTCGCCCAACGAGCGGTTCAAGGTCAACCTCTACATCATGGACCGCCAACTGCGCGCCGATGGCGTCCGGGTCTCGGTGTTCAAGCAGCAGCGGACCGGCAACGACTGGCGCGACGTCTCGGTCGGGCCGGAGACCGCCGGCACGCTGGAGGATGCGGTGCTGACCCGCGCCCGCCAGCTTCGCGTGGCACAGAACGCCGCTGCCCGCTGACGCGGCGGCCGGCCCCCGGGTGGCTTCGGGCTTTCGAGCAACTGGTACAACTGAAAAGCGGCGTCGTGCTCATGTTGCGTTATA
>NZ_BADK01000776.1 GCF_000333595.1 Azospirillum sp. B506 | reverse complement strand
CTATGAAGCCGGCCGCACCACCGGGAAGATTCGTCATGACCGCCGCCAGATCGCGCGAGAAGCCGGACTGGGTCAGCGCCCATGCCATCGCGGTCGCCATGCCCAGGATGATGAGGATCGATCCCGACAGCGCCGCCGTCTGCACCAGCATGGGATAGAAGGTTGCGTCAGTTCTCGCGCCAAGATCGGATTGGAGGTGAGGATTGCCGTGCCGCGAGCGGCCGTGTTTACGCGATGGCAAGCATGTCGCGCAGGGCGGCGATTCTCTGAACATGGATTGCCCGTCGTTGGCCTGCCGGGACGTGCTGCTTGCGCTGCGTCGCCGGCCGTAGAAAGTTGCGCACCTCGTCATAGGCCCGGCAGAACCGGTGTGCACTGGTTGAGGACTTGAAGCCGCGCATCGGGCGCGTGCGGCCCTTCACCCCGCGGTGATCCTGCTCCAAATGGTTGTTTTTGTACTTCGACATGTGGTGCTCGACGTTGTCTCCGAACACCTCCTCGAGGGCCGGCGGGTAGCTGGCATGCTTGTCGGTGGTGATGGTCTCCGGGATGACGCCCGTCACCTCAATGGCCGAGCCGAAGAACGCCTCGGCGGCAGCCTGGTCGCGGCTGGCGCTGAGATAGACGTCGACCAAGTTGCCGCCGCTGTCAATGGCGCGGTACAGATACTGCCACCGCCCGCTAACCTTCAGATAAGTTTCATCCACGTACCAGCTGCGGCCGATCTTGCCCCTGCGTCGCTGGCGCAGGGCATGGCAACGGCGCCAGCTTGGTCTCCCAGTCGCGCACCGCCTCGTGCGAGAAGACCAAGCCGCGCAGGAGCAGGATTTCGGCGAGATCGCGCAAGCTCAGCTTGAACCGGAGGCGCCACAGCACGATTAGGAAGACGACGTCGGAAGGCAACTGCAGCCGGTTCAGCAGCGAGCCGGTGCGTTCGTTGAAACCGCGCCCACACTCCTGGCAGCGGAAGCGGCGGTAGCCGTGGGCCGTCCGATCCGAACGCTCCTTCGTCGCGGTCGAAGAGCAGTGTGGACAGTGCATCGGTCACCTCCGGAATGGTGGTGATCCTCTACGTCAACCCTGTGCCGTCAAACAAGCTGGCGCGAAGGCTGGCAGAACCCGCTGAATCCTGTCCTGTCCTGTCCTGTCCTGTCTGGCTGCCTGGTGCTGGCCTGCACCCCGGCGGTATCCGCCATCGCCGCCGCCCCCCGCACCTTGCGTGTCGTGTCGCCGCTGGAGATCGGCGGAATCGACCCGGCGCGCAGCGGTTACATCTTCACCCGCATGGGGGTTGCCGAAACTCTGGTTGGGGCCGATTCCCAGGGGCGCCCCCTGCCGGCGATCCCAATCCGTTGCGCTATCAGAAGCTTCATCAGGATCCGATCGCCGCCTTCGCCCCGGCGGTCAATCTGCGCACCGGCCTGACCGACCTGTGCCGGCGTCACCGGTTGGACTGGTCGGCGGTACGGTCGCTGTCGGAGCGGATGGGGCTGGACGAGGCCCTGCTGGAGCGCCGGCCGTCGAGGGTGTCGGGCGGCGAGTTGCGGCGGCTGGCCTTGGTGCGGGCGCTGCTGCTCGACCCCTGTTTCCTGTTCGCCGACGAGGCGACCTCCCGCCTGGATCTGCTGCCCCAGGCCGAGGTCATGGGGCTGCTGCGCGATCTGGTGCGGGACCGTGGGCTGGCGATGCTGATGGTGACGCATGATTCCGCCCTGGCGGCGGGAATGACCAATCACCGGCTGCATCTGGCCTAATTGTCAGGCTGCGACACCTCCTTGGCCCTGAAAACCTTCAGCTGCGCCGCGATCTCGGAACGGGTCGTAACAGAAGTTGCGCCGGATTTCCCGGTGGATGGTCGACCGGTGACGACCCAAAGCCTCGGCTATCGCCGTCACCGGCATCTTGGCGTCGCGCATATCCTGGATGCGGCGGCGCTCAGCGAAATCGATCTGCGAATAATGCTCACCCATCAGCGCTCACCACCCGTAAACCACTGTGGTTACAAGAAAGTTGCACTTCAGAATAGAACTTACCGCGCGTACACTGGACGACACATAAGTTCAATTATGGAAATAATTTTCCTGCCTGACAAACGAGACCGGATCTGGAGGTTTGGAGGATTTATTTCCCTTAAATTGACAACATGCCTGAAAATTGGCAGTGTCATCGTCGTCAACGGGCCTGCTGCGCCCGCAAATTCCCCGACACCGTCCCTTCTCTGTCCGCCGCGCTTGCCCAGGCACATGCCGATGCACGCGCGCCTTAGGAGTTCCTGTGCCATGAGCCTTGCCGCCATGGGCGACGCCGCATGCATTGCCGTCGCCGCCATCGCTGTGCCCGACAGCCATGCCCGCCGCCGCATCGACGACGACGGGCTGGACTCGCTCGCCCGATCCATCGAAGATCTCGGGCTGTTGCAGCCCATCCTGGTCCGTCCGCTGGGGAATGGGCG
>NZ_BADK01000777.1 GCF_000333595.1 Azospirillum sp. B506 | reverse complement strand
GCTTCTCCGAGCTCTTGGCGCCCCTTCGTCATTAAGAAGGAAGGCATTGACCGGAAAGCTTACGAAATCTGCGCGCTGTCCGAACTGCGTGACCGGTTGCGGACGGGCGACGTCTGGGTGGAGGGGAGCCGCCAGTACCGGGACTTCGAGAGTTGCCTCATGCCGCGTCCGACCTTCGACATCCTTCACGAGGAGGGAGCGTTGCCCGTGGCCGTTCCACGCAACGCCGACGGCCACCTTGCTGAAAGAGGCGCGGAACTCGACCGGATCGCCGCCGAAGTGGCCGGCCTTGCCGAAAAGGGGTTGCTTGAAGACGTCGACCTGTCCAACGGCGAACTCCGCGTCACGCCGATCCGGGACACGACCCCACCGGAGGCCGAAGAGCTCGGCCGCCGATCTAAGGCATTGGGCCAAAATAGACGAATCGAATGGTCTGGTCGTGCGGTAGGGGATTCTCGTCTGGAGTCGGAGCCTGTAGCTTCGGTTTGATGATTGATGAAGCCGCGCTCCGCCGCCAATACGCCCTGCTGCGTCCGAGCCTGGACGAGCGAGGCCGCCGTCTGTTCGCCGCCACGCAAGCGCAGGCCCTTGGGCATGGCGGGATCGCTGCGGTGGCGCGGGCCACCGGGATCGCGCCGAGCACGATTGGGCGCGGTTTGAAGGAGATCGCCACCGGCGTGCCGCCGTCGGGGGCGCGGTTGCGCCAGCCGGGCGGTGGACGCAAGCGGTTGACCGACCGGGATCCTCTGCTGGAGCGCACCCTGCTGGACTTGGTTTCCCCGATGACGCTGGGTTGCCCGGAGCGTCCGTTGCTGTGGGTGTCGAAGAGCCTCGAGAAGCTGGCGGCGGCGTTGCGGGACAAGGGCCATCGGGTGTCGGCCAACTCGGTGCGCCGCCTGCTGCGCCGGCTCGGCTTTTCCCGCCAGGGTAACCGTAAGGCCAATGAGGGACGCGGGCATCCCGACCGCGACGCACAGTTCGAGCACATCAATGCCCAGGTGCAGGCTTTCAGGCAGCAGGCGCTCCCGTCATCTCGGTGGACACCAAGAAGAAAGAGTTGATCGGCCCCTACAAAAATGCCGGAACCGATTGGCCCCCCAAAGGGGAGCCGCGGCGGGTGAACGTG
>NZ_BADK01000778.1 GCF_000333595.1 Azospirillum sp. B506 | reverse complement strand
AACCAGGCCGAAAAGGGCTGGACGAAGGCGGTGGCCGAAGTGACGGCCCGCCGTCAGGCGGCCGGAGCCTGCTTCACCTGTGGTGAGGGTGCCGCCCGGCTGGCCGCTTTCGACGAGGCCTGGACCGCCTATGCCGCCGCGGCCGACCGCGTGCGCAGCCAGGCCCGCGACGGCAACGCCCAATCCGCCGTCAGCGTTTTCAAACGCCCGAGCGCCGTCGCCTTCGCCCGCGTGCAGGAGGCATTGGACGCTCTGGTCGACGGCACGATGGCCGATGCCGGCGCCGTCGCCGACCAGGGGGCGGCGGTCTACAACAGCGCCCACGGCATGGTTCTCGGCGGCGTGACTCTCTGCACGCTGCTGGCTCTGGGCTTCGGTGCCGTACTGGTGCGCGGCATCTCCCGTCCGATCCTGGACGTGGCGAGTGCTTTGGAGCGGCTGGCCGCCCGCGACTTCACCGCCAGTTTCGAGGCCGGTCTTGGGGAAGGCCGCCGTGACGAGATCGGCCGGATGGCGACCGCCGCCCGCGTCTTCCGCGACAGCATGCTCGACAGCGAGCGCCTCCAGCAGGAGCCATCAAGCCGCTGTATGACGATTACATCGGCGCGCTGCGCGCCGTCGATCCGAAGACCGGCAAGATCGTCTGGGAATACAAGAACCCGGCCCCGCTGTGGGGCGGTGTGCTGACCACCGCCGGCAATCTGGTCTTCACCGGCACGCCGGAAGGCTATCTGAAGGCGTTCGACGCCAAGTCCGGGCAGGAGGTCTGGAAGTTCCAGACAGGCTCCGGCGTGGTCGGCAGCCCGGTCACCTGGAAGATGGATGGCGAGCAGTATGTCGCCGTCGTCTCCGGTTGGGGCGGTGCGGTGCCGCTGTGGGGGGCGACGTCGCCAAGCT
>NZ_BADK01000779.1 GCF_000333595.1 Azospirillum sp. B506 | reverse complement strand
TCCTGCGGGCTCGACGGGTTGCCCTGGAACTCCGAGAAGACGGCGGAGAAGGGCTTGCCCATGAAGTTGGTCAGCACGTTCAGACGGCCGCGGTGGGCCATGCCGACGACGGCTTCCTTCAGGCCGAGCTGGCCGCCGCGCTTCAGGATCTGCTCCAGCGCGGGGATCATCGACTCGCCGCCCTCAAGGCCGAAGCGCTTGGTGCCGGTGTATTTCAGCTGCAGGAACTTCTCGAAGCCCTCGGCCGCGGTCAGGCGCTCCAGGATGGCGCGCTTGCCGTTCACCGTGAAGTCGGTGTGGTTGCGGTCGCCCTCGATGCGCTCTTGGATCCAGGCCTTCTCCTCCGGGTCCTGGATGTGCATGAACTCGACGCCGATCGTCCCGCAATAGGTCTTGTGCAGGATGTCGAGGATCTGGCGCAGCGTCGCCGTTTCCAGGCCGAGCGAGTAGTTCAGGAAGATCGGACGGTCGAGGTCGTCCGGGCCGAAGCCGTAGGTCGCCGGATCCAGTTCCGGATGCGGCTCGCGCTTCTCAAGACCCAGCGGGTCGAAATGCGCGTTCATGTGGCCGCGGACGCGGAAGACGCGGATCAGCATCAGGGCGCGGATGCTGTCCAGCGTGGCGGCGCGCAGCTGCTGCGGGCTGATCCCACCATAGACCTGCTGGGCGTGGGCCAGCATGGCGCCGTTGCCGGGGCCGTTCATCGCGGCGGCGGCCCCGTTCGCGGCGCCATTGGGAGCGCCGACGATGAAGCTCTCGGCGACCGGATCGCGCTTGGCCTTGGGGTCTTCCAGATCGGACACGGTCCAGGACGCGCCGCGCAGCTCGTCCAGGACGGCGCGCGAATCCTCGTCCAGATCCCGGAAGAAGCCGTTCCAGCTGGGGTCGACGGCGGCCGGGTTGGACAGATAGCTGGCGTAGAGTTCGGCGACGTAACCGGCGTTCGAGCCGAAGAGGAACGAGGTCTGTTCCAGATTTGCCGACATGGTTTCACCTCGGGCCGTGAGCCCGATTCCCTGTGGGAGATGATCGCGAGTGATGAAGGCGACGGGGGATCGTTGGATACCCATGTGCAAGAACCGGCGAGGAGAGCCGGCGGGGTGCTGACTGGGATGCGGGGAGCACCGCCGACGCTTGCATATGGGTTCCCAGGATCGTCCGTCCAAGAGGATAGGCCGAAGGGGCGGCGGGCGGGGCACCGCAGCGTCCCGCCCGTCGGCCTCTTCAAAAGGCGTCCTCTTTTCAAAAGCCGGTGGCCGCGGGCGTCACGGCTGAGGTGACGCCCGCAGGCGATCAGCCCTTGAACACCTTCAGCATGGTGGAGCCCAGGCTGGCGGGGCTGTCGGCGACGGCGATGCCGACCGACTTCATGAAGTCGATCTTGAAGTCGGCGGTGTCGTTGCCGCCGGAGATCACCGCACCGGCATGGCCCATGCGGCGGCCCGGAGGCGCCGTGCGGCCGGCGATGAAGCCGACGACCGGCTTCTTCGTGCCCGACGCCTTGATGAACTCGGCGCCGCGGACCTCGGCGTCGCCGCCGATCTCGCCGATCATGATGATGCCCTCGGTCTCCGGGTCCTTCACGAACAGCTCCAGGCTGTCGACGAAGTTGGTGCCGTTGACCGGGTCGCCGCCGATGCCGATGCAGGTGGTCTGGCCGAGACCGGCCGCCGTGGTCTGCGCGACGGCCTCATAGGTCAGCGTGCCGGAGCGCGAGACGATGCCGATCTTGCCGCGCTTGTGGATGTGGCCCGGCATGATGCCGATCTTGCACTCGTCCGGCGTGATGATGCCGGGGCAGTTCGGCCCGATCAGGCGGGTCTTGGAGCCGTCGAGCGCGCGCTTGACGCGGACCATGTCCAGCACCGGGATGCCTTCGGTGATGCAGACCACCAGCGGGATCTCGGCATCGATCGCTTCCAGGATCGCGTCCGCGGCGAAGGGCGGCGGCACATAGATCACCGAGGCGTTGGCGCCGGTCTTCTCGACCGCTTCCGACACGGTGTCGAAGATCGGCAGGTCGAGGTGCTTGGCGCCGCCCTTACCGGGCGTGACGCCGCCGACCATCTTGGTGCCGTAGGCGATGGCCTGCTCGGAGTGGAAGGTGCCCTGGGCGCCGGTGAAGCCCTGGCAGATCACCTTCGTGTTCTTGTCGACGAGAACAGCCATGTTACGCGGCCTCCTTCACGGCCTTGACCACCTTTTCGGCGGCATCGGCGAGGTTGTCGGCCGAGAGGATCGGCAGGCCGGATTCGGCCAGGATCTTCTTGCCCAGATCGACGTTGGTGCCTTCCAGGCGCACCACCAGCGGAACGTGCAGGTGCACTTCGCGGGCCGCGGCGACCACGCCCTCGGCGATCACGTCGCAGCGCATGATGCCGCCGAAGATGTTGACCAGGATGCCTTCGACGTTGCTGTCGGACAGGATCAGCTTGAAGGCCGCGGTGACGCGCTCCTTCGTGGCGCCGCCGCCGACGTCGAGGAAGTTGGCCGGCTCGCCGCCATACAGCTTGATGATGTCCATGGTGGCCATCGCCAGGCCGGCGCCGTTGACCATGCAGCCGATGTTGCCATCGAGCTTGACGTAGTTGAGGCTGTGCTTGGCGGCCTCGATCTCCGACGGATCCTCTTCGGCCTCGTCGCGCAGCTCTTCCACGTCCTTGTGGCGGAACAGCGCGTTGTCGTCGAAGTTCATCTTGGCGTCGAGCGCCAGGATGTCGCCCGAACCGGTGACGATCAGCGGGTTGATCTCGACGATGGCGCAGTCCAGATCCACGAAGGCCTTGTAGGCGGCCTGGATGAACTTGGCGGCGGCGCCGACCTGCTTGCCTTCCAGGCCCAGCGCGAAGGCGACCTTGCGGGTGTGGTAGCCCTGGATGCCGGTCGCCGGGTCGACGGCGACCTTGACGATCTTCTCGGGCGTGTTGTGGGCGACCTCTTCGATCTCCATGCCGCCTTCGGTCGAGGCCATGATCGTCACGCGGCCGGTGGCGCGGTCGATCAGCATGCCGAGATACAGCTCGCGCTTGATGTCGGCGCCTTCCTCGATGTAGAGGCGCTTGACCTCGCGGCCTTCCGGACCGGTCTGCTTGGTCACGAGGACGCTGTTCAGCATCTCGCCGGCGTTCTTGCCGACCTCCTCGATCGACTTGACGACGCGGACGCCGCCCTTGCCCTCGGGGTTGTTCTTGAAGCGGCCGGCGCCGCGGCCACCGGCGTGGATCTGGGACTTCACGACCCAGACCGGACCGCCCAGCTCGCGGGCGACCGTCTCGGCCTCCTGCGGGGTGTAGGCAACGCCGCCGCGGGGAACCGCGACGCCGTACTTCTTCAGCAGGCTTTTCGCCTGATACTCATGGATGTTCATCGGGCGTCCATCTGTTTTTTGGTTCGGCTGACGAGAACGGGTCGACTGAAGGACAAGACGGGCGCACCACCGGCGCGGTCCCGGACCCTGAAAATGGGCCGGAACCGCACCGGAGACCGCGCGGTCCGTTCCTTAGGAAGCGGCCTTTTCGGCGTCCAGCTTCTTGACGACGTCGACCAGCGTCTTCACCGCGTCGACGGAGTTCTGGAACATCGCCTTCTCTTCGTCGTTCAGCTCGATCTCGATGATCTTCTCGACGCCGCCGGCGCCGATGATCGTCGGGACGCCGACGTAGAGGTCGTCCTGGCCATACTGGCCGCTCAGGTGGGCGGCGACCGGCAGAACGCGCTTCTGGTCCTTCAGGTAGGACTCGGCCATCTGGATGGCGGACGCGGCCGGGGCGTAGAAGGCCGAGCCGGTCTTCAGCAGCTTGACGATCTCCGCACCGCCGTCACGGGTGCGCTGAACGATGGCGTCCAGCTTCTCCTGCGTGGTCCAGCCCATCTTGACCAGATCGGGCAGCGGGATGCCGGCGACGGTGGAGTAGCGCACCAGCGGGACCATCGTGTCGCCGTGGCCGCCCAGCACGAAGGCGGTGACGTCCTCGACCGAGACGTTGAACTCCTCGGCCAGGAAGTAGCGGAAGCGGGCCGAGTCGAGCACGCCGGCCATGCCGACCACGCGCTCCGGCGGCAGGCCGGACGCCTGCTGCAGCACCCACACCATCACGTCGAGCGGGTTGGTGATGACGATGACGAAGGCGTTCGGGGCGTACTTGCCGATGGCCTCGCCGACCGTCTTGCAGACGCCGCTGTTGATGCCGATCAGGTCGTCGCGGCTCATGCCCGGCTTGCGCGGGATGCCGGCGGTGACGATCACGACGTCGGCGCCCTCGATGACCGAATAGTCGTTGCCGCCGGTCAGGCTGGCGTTGAAGCCCTCGACCGGGGAGGTTTCGGCCAGGTCAAGCGCCTTGCCGGCCGGCATGCCTTCGGCGATGTCGAACAGGACGACGTCGCCCAGTTCCTTCTGAGCAGCGAGCAGAGCCAGCGTGCCGCCGATCTGGCCGGCACCGACGAGCGCAATCTTCTTGCGAGCCATGGAGCGTTCCCTAAAACGTTTGAGCGTCCCCCATTCAGCGGGAGACTAGAACCGTTGGTCATTCTAACGTCTTAGGGATCCAGCGCCCCGAGATTTCGGAAGCGTAGGTAGCGCGTTTTGTCGCGGAGGGCAAGCGTGACCGCAAGCCCAACCATAATCGGGCATTGCAGCGTTGCGTCGCACCCCCGATGATCCTTTCCAAACGCCGGAGCGTTCGGCTTTATACGTATGGTTCGCGTCCGGTCCTTACCTTGTTCAAAGATGGTCGAAGGAGAGCGCTGATGGCCAAGCTCGTGGCCCGTTTCATTTCCGGTCCGGCCCTGTCGCTGGCGCTTGCCGCCGGCATCCTGGCGGCCGGTTCCGCCCAGGCCCAGACGGTCGGCGACTACACCGCCGCCATGGCCGCCGCCCCGATCACCGACGCGGTGGCGGCCCCCAGCGTCGCCTATTGCCAGACGCTGACCAACTATGTCTACACCTCGATCCCGGAGAATCAGAAGGCGAACTGGGTGCTGCCGCTGGTGACGCTGGACGGCACGCTGACCGCGGAGATGGCGGCCAAGCGCGACGCCTGCATGAAGGTGCGCCAGCAGGCGCTGATTGCCTTCGACGCCGGCACCGGCGAACAGATCGTCACCCCGGCCGAGGCGATGGAAGGCCCGACCGACCGCGGCCCCTATTACAAGGAGGTCTCGCCCGACACCCCCGTCCCGCACACCGGCCGCGCCACGCCGCGCCAGCCGATGCCGCGCGGCGGCGTGCAGTAAGGACCCGTATCCGGGGGAGGGGCGGCTTCGCCCCCCTACGGCCCGACCCCATAGCGTTCCAGATGGCGGGCCATCTCGGTGGGGGAGAGCGGGAAGCCGCTGCCCTGCCGGGCGTTCAGCATGGCGCGCGGGTGGATGCCGGCGGCCCGCGCCTGGATCTGCATGGCGCAGCGCATCGACAGGCCGGCCCGCCACACCAGGGCGGTGACCGCCTGCGGGTCGTGGGCGTCGAGGATCAGGTCCACCACCTCCGGCGCCACGCGGGCGCGCAGGGTCAGCGCCGCCCGCACGAAGCCGGTTTCGTTCCACGACATCGCATCGCCAAGCGCGGTCTCGTCCAGCTTGCCGATACGGTGCAGGCGGACGGCGCGGCGTTCCGGCGGTTCGGCCGAGTCGGCGGCTTCGGCCCAATCGATGCGGCGGCGGGTGGTGGCGGCGATTTCCGCCACCGTCGTGTCGTCGAAATCGCGGCGACGCCGCAGATGCTCCACCACCGCCAGATCGACGAAATCGGCCAGCCGCAGCGCCAGCCGGCGGGGCAGGGCGGGACGGCGGGCCAGCTTCTCCCGCCAGTCGGGATGGTGGGCCGACTGCTCCACCAGCCGGTCGAGGGTGGGTTCGGCGATCACGGCCCCGCTGTTGTCGAGCAGGATGCCGGTCGCCTCGGCATGGCCGCTGCCGGCAATGGCGTCCGACAGGGCGGTGCCGATGCTGTGGCGCCGGGCGATGGCCGACAATGCCCAGCCGGCGGGGGCCGCGGCGACGATGTCCAGCAGATCCTCGTCGCTGAGCGCGGCGCAGCAGCGCAGAACCGGCTCCGCCACCGTCCGTTCGACATCGCGCGCCAGCGTCGCCACCACCGACGGCGGGGCGCAGGCAATGTCCTTGATCGCCGTCGCCAGAGCTTCGCGCACGCGGACGATGTGGTCGCGGGCCAGCTGCTCCAGGGCACGGACCGCCACGGCGCTGACGGTGTCGGCCCCGCCCGGCGGCAGGTCGGGCAGCAGCCGGCACAGCTTGCGGGCCAGGGTGGAACGGACGTCGGCATCGCCCATGCCGGCCAGCCGCGATTCGACCAGCACGTCGCCGACCTGACGGGCCACGCTGCGGCTGGGCTGGGGTGCAGCGGCCGGCGCCGCTTCCGCCTGGGGCGACTCGGCGAACAGGTAGTCCAGCAGTTCGGGCGCGACGCCGCACTCCGGCTCCTCCGGGAGACGGCGGGACGGGCGGGAGGGGGAGAGCCGGGCTGTCACCGGACCTGAAGCCTTGTGGTTGTGCCGTGGCGGAGGCGACGCGGCGGTGGAAGGATCATGCACTCCATCGAAGCGTCTCCCCGGTTAACGGCTTCCTAATTCGGCGGCGGCCCGGCATGTGACATCCGGCGCAGACACCGTCAGCGCCGCTTGGCCGCCGGAGTGGCACCCAGCATGCTGCGTTGCGCCAGCATGGGGCGCGGCATCTGCCGGCCGCCCAGCACGCGGACCGGCATGGACTGTTCCTGCCGGTGCTTGTCGAACTGGTCGAAGATGCGCAGCAGCGCTTCCGCCGTGCCCTCGCCATACTGGATGTCGGTGCGGGCACGGCCCAGTTCGGTGCGCAGGCCGTCGCGCAACCGGCCGAACAGCGCGTCGAACAGCGCCTGGAAATGCTCCTCGGCGAAGACGAAACGCCGGTCGCGCAGGGTTTCGCCCATCCGGCGGATGAAGGTCTGGCGCTGCTGGTGGAACTGTCGGAAACGCAGCATCACCCGGATGAAGGGCGTGTCGGCCAGCACTGCCAGCGTCTCCTCATGCGCCAGCCGGTCCCAGACCTCGGCATCGCGGTCGGTGCCGAGACGGTTGAACAGGGCAATGACGCTGGCGTTCATCGCCTCCCATTCCTTCTCGTAGAAGAGCGCGGTCAGGGTCGATTGCAGGCCGGGGACGATCACCTGGGGAAAGCTGGCGCCGGTGATCGGGTCCATCCGGTCGGGCAGGCTGGCGCGCAGGGCCGACACCATCAGGCGGGTGACGAAGTCGCGCCGCCGTCCGCCGGAGCCGAGTTGTGGCGGTTCCTCCCTCCCGGTCTCGCAGCCGCCGCATGAGGCGGCCGTGCAGGACTGGCAGATCGACGCGAACAGCGGCAGCACCGACGGCCAATGTGCCATCATCAGCCCCATGGCACGGGCGAACTCCTCGCGCGACAGCGCGCCCTTGGCGGAGAATTGCGGTTCCAGCGCTTCCTGAAAGGTGCTGACCAGAGCCTGTGCCGTGCGATGGTGGCGTTCGAACGGCGGCGGATCTGCTGTCATCCCACGGCCTCCCTCCCGATGCGGTCCAGCCGGCCGGCCATCCGGGCCGGTCGTCATCACCGGAACAATTTATCCGGTATTTTATCGATCATGGCTGTGATGGCCGTCACAGGGCCGCCGTCACAGGGTCGGGCGGGGGCAGCCAATCGAACGCCGGTCGGTACGGGCAAAAAAAAAGGCCGCAGCCCGAATGGGCGCGGCCTTTAGTCTAGGGAGGAAACGCACTGCAAAATGCAGTAACGAGGCGGAGTTTAAGCCTGCCGTCGTGTTAGCGGTACCACCCTTTTTGAATTGGTGCGGTGCGACGCCCGCATAACAGCGTATGGAATATCGTTTGGTTTGCATAACGCATGGGCTTGTGGGCAGGTTTCTGCCTTTTGAATGGGCAAAATGGCTGTTGCGGGGCGGGCGAACGATCGATTCCGAAAATCATCGCGTCTGCGAATGTTCGTAAACGAAAAAAGGGGTGTCCTGCGACACCCCTCCTTTTTCGTCAAATTGTTGGAACGCGCGTCAGGCCGCCAGCTTCCCGCGGATCAGCGCCTTGGTCTCGTCGAGGCCGTAGAGCTGGATGAAGGAGCCCATGCGCGGACCGGTGGTCTGGCCGAGCAGCACCTCGTACAGCGCCTGGAACCAGGCCCGCAGTTCGGTGAAGCCGTGGGCCTTGCCCACCTCGAACACCTCGTTCTGGATGACGTCGGCGCGGGAGTCGGCCGGCAGGCTGTCGAGCTTGGCCAGCAGATCCTGCAAGGCGGCGCGCTCGGCATCGGTCGGCGCGCGGAACTGCTTGGTCGGCTTCACCTGATCCTGGTAGTAGCGCACGGCATAGCCGACCATGCTGTCGAGGAAGGGGCTGTTCTCCGGCGTGGCCTCGGGGGCGTAGCGGCGGATGAAGCCCCACATGGCGTCCTTGGTCTCGGCATTCGCCGCACCGGCCAGATTGAGCAGCAGGTTGAAGGATACGTCGGAGCGCACCGCCGGCGGCTTGCCGTTGTGGATGTGCCAGGCCGGGTTCTCCAGCTTCCTGGCCGGCTCCTCGCCATGCACCTTGTCGACGAAGGTCAGATACTCGTCGACGGCGCGCGGGATGACGTCGAAATAAAGGCGCTTGGCCGACTTCGGCTTCTGGAACATGTAGAGGGCGAGGCTCTCCTGCGGCGCATAGGCCAGCCACTCCTCCATGGTCAGGCCGTTGCCCTTCGACTTGGAGATCTTCTGGCCCTTGTCGTCGAGGAACAGCTCGTAATTGAAGCCCTCCGGCGGGGTGCCGCCGAGGATTTTGCAGATCTTGCCGGCGAGTTCGGCCGACGGGATCAGGTCCTTGCCGTACATCTCGTAATCGACGCCGAGGCCGAACCAGCGCATGCCCCAGTCGGGCTTCCATTGCAGCTTCACATGGCCGCCGGTGACCGGCAGTTCGACCTTCCTGCCGTCCTCGTCCTCGAAGACGATGGTGCCGGCATCGACATTGCGCTCCAGCATCGGCACCTGGAGGACGCGGCCGGTCGAGGGGGAGATCGGCAGGAAGGGGCTGTAGGTCGCCTGACGCTCGGCGCCGAGGGTGGGCAGCATCACCGCCATCACCTCGTCGTAATGGCGCAGGATGCCGAGCAGCGCCTCGTCGAAGCGGCCGGACTTGTACCAGTCGGTGGAGGACTGGAACTCGTATTCGAAGCCGAAGCGTGTCCATCACCACCGGGTAACGGCCCCCCCGGCTGGCCTTCTTCAGAGCGGCCAGCATGGCGTCGGCCTTGGCGTCCGCCGCTTCGATCAGCCCCTTGCTCTCCAGCGGCATGCCGCAGCATTGGCCGTCCGCCGCCTCCGGATAGAGGATGCGGAAGCCGGCCTTGCGCATCACCGATTCGACGACCTCGGGCAGCGGGCGCTGCTGCGGGTCGGCGGCCGCGGGTCCCATGGTCCGGCTGACGCAGCTGGGGGCATAGACCACGGTCGGCACGTCGTCGGCGGCGGAAGCGGCGGTGTCCGGGTGCGGCGTGAAGGTCGTGGCGGTCGGCAGGTTGCGGGGCAGGGCCGGCAGGGCACCGCCGCTCAGCAGGCGGGCCGCCGCCTGGGTGGCGTCATGCCCAATCGTGCGGCGGGCGAGGTCAGCCAGCCGCGGCC
>NZ_BADK01000780.1 GCF_000333595.1 Azospirillum sp. B506 | reverse complement strand
CAGGATTGCACCCTTCACTGGCAGCGGTGGACGGGGTGTTGTGGCTTGAACGGATCATCCGGAGAGACGTGGCGTGGCATCGGGCGGTGCCAGAGGGGATGTGGCGTGGACCAGTGTCCCGGACTATCGCAAGATGGCACAGGAGCTTTCCATGCTGGGCCTGGAAGCCGCCCGGCGCGCCCAAGTGACCGGCAACGGCCGTTACGACCGGCTGGCCCGCACCCTGACCGACCGGGCGGGCGAGATCCTGGACGATCTGGAGCGCAGAGGGAAGGCGTGACGGCCGGTTATGGCGGTTGCGGAAAACGGCTGTGGACAAGGAAACGGCGCCCGGATGGAGCGCCGTTTTGTCTTTGCGGGGATCGCCATGAATCGCCGGGATGAACCGCCGGGCCGGCGCATCCTCCCTCCCCCGCCGATGGCGGGGAAGGGAGGGGGCCGCCGGTCTGGGAATCAGACCACCTTGGCGTCGTGCATGGCAGCGATCTGGTCCTTGTTGTAGCCGAGCTGGGCCAGAACCTCGTCGGTGTGCTCGCCGAGCAGCGGAGAGCCGGTGACCTCGACCGTCATGTCGGAGAATTTGATCGGGCTGCCGACCGTCAGGTACTTGCCGCGCACCTTGTGGTCGACCTCCACCACCGTGCCGCTGGCGCGCAGCGACGGGTCGTTGGCGATCTCCTTCATCGACAGCACCGGCGAGCACGGGATGTCGTACTTGCGCAGGATGTCGACCGCCTCGAACTTGGTCTTGTCCTTCAGCCAATCCTCGATGATCGCGAAGATGTCGAAGATCTTGTCCTGGCGCGCCTCGGCGGTGTTGTAGGCCGGGTCGTCGATCCACTCCTCGCGGCCCAGGGCCTTGCAGATCGGCGCCCAGGCATGGCCCTGGATGGTGAAGTAGATGTAGGCGTTGGGATCGGTCTCCCAGCCCTTGCACTTCAGCACCCAGCCCGGCTGGCCGCCGCCGCCGGCATTGCCGCCGCGCGGAACCACATCGGTGAACTTGCCGTGCGGGTACTGCGGGTACTCCTCCAGATAGCCGACGCGGTCCAGGCGCTGCTGGTCGCGCAGCTTGACGCGGCAGAGGTTCAGCACGCTGTCCTGCATCGACACGGCGACCTTCTGGCCCTTGCCGGTCTTGGTGCGGGCCATCAGGGCGGTCAGGATGCCGATGGCGAGGTGCATGCCGGTGTTGCTGTCGCCGAGAGCGGCGGCGGACACGGTCGGCGGGCCATCCCAGAAGCCGGTGGTCGAGGCGGCGCCGCCGGCGCACTGGGCGACGTTCTCATAGACCTTCAGGTCCTGGTAATGGTGGCCGTCGCTGAAACCCTTGACCGAGGCGACGATCATGCCGGGGTTCAGCTCGCGGATCTTGTCCCAGCTGAAGCCCATGCGGTCGAGCGCGCCGGGGCCGAAATTCTCGACCAGCACGTCGGATTCCTTGATCAGACGGGTCAGGACTTCCTTGCCCTCGGCCGTCTTGGTGTCCAGCGTCAGGGAGCGCTTGTTGCTGTTGAGCATCGTGAAATAGAGCGCGTCGGCGCCCGGGATGTCGCGCAGCTGGCTGCGGGTGACGTCCCCGGCGCCCGGACGTTCGACCTTGATCACGTCCGCGCCGTACCAGGCCAGAAGCTGGGTGCAGGCGGGGCCTGCCTGCACATGGGTGAAGTCGATGATCTTGATGCCTTCGAGCGGCTTGGTCATGACTGCAACACTCCCTTATTTCGCGTTGTTTCAGTTCGTCTCTTGGATTTGCTCAAAAGCCCGCGCGGCACTCAGCCGGCCGTCGCCACGCCGGCTTGGGCGGCGGCTTCCAGTTCGGTGAGGCGGCGGCGCAATGTCCGTTCTTCGGTCCAGCGGGCGGTTTCGTCCCGCACCACGGCGGCGATCCCGGTCACCGCACCGTCGGTCCCGCGCAAAAGCGCGACGGTGAAGGCGATCGACAGGCTGTGCCCGTCCTTGTGGACCGCCGGAACCCGAAGCAGGTCATGGCCGTAGCGGGTCTCGCCGGTGGCCATGGTGTTTTCGTACCCATCCCAATGACGCTGGCGCTGGCGTTCCGGAATGATGATGTCGAGCGACTTGCCCATCGCCTCGTCGGCGGTGAAGCCGAACATCCGCTCCGCCGCCGCATTCCACAGGATGATGGCGCCGGTCGGATCGGACACGATGACGGCATCGCCGATCACCGCCACCAGCTGCCCGCAATCCACAACCGCGGGCGAACCCGCTGCTGCTTTCTCGTCCATGTCGATCTCCTTGGCGCCCGCCCCCTCTTGGATTGGGCGCCGGGGGAGCCGGTGCCGGCGGTGGCCCGCAAGCCGCCGTCGCACTGACATTATCGATACGGTATACCAGATACCATGTCCCTGGCAAGAGGATTTGAGCGCGCTGCGGACTGTTGTTTGCGCGAACCTTTTGGGGGAGGGAACACGCGCCTCGAAATTCCCGAGGGGTCCCCTCTCCCCCCGGGGAGAGGGGGATTCTTCGGGAGAGAGAGTGCCAAAAGAAAAAGGGCGCCTTGCGGCGCCCCTTCAGGGTTCCAAGGGCATTTGCCCTTGGCGGGTGGGTCAAGGGAGGGGTGGAGCCCTCCCTTGCCTCCTTATGCTCAGACGTCCAGCAGCAGGCGGCGCGGATCCTCGATCAACTCCTTGATGCGGACGAGGAAGGTGACCGCTTCCTTGCCATCGATGATGCGGTGGTCGTAGGACAGCGCCAGATACATCATCGGGCGGACCTCGATCTTGCCGCCGACGACGACCGCGCGGTCCATCGTCTTGTGCATGCCGAGGATCGCCGACTGCGGCGGGTTGATGATCGGGGTCGACATCAGCGAGCCGTAGACACCACCGTTGGAGATGGTGAAGGTGCCGCCAGTCAGCTCGTCCATCGACAGCTTGCCGTCGCGGCCCTTCTTGCCGAGAGCGGCGATGGTGCCCTCGACGCCGGCGAAGTCCAGCTTGTCGGCGTCACGGACGACCGGAACCACCAGACCCTGCGGCGTGCCGACGGCGACGCCGATGTCATAGTAGTTCTTGTAGACGATGTCGGTGCCGTCGATCTCGGCGTTGACGGCCGGGATCTCCTTCAGGGCCTGCACGGCGGCCTTGACGAAGAAGGACATGAAGCCGAGCCGCACCTTGTGGCGCTTCTCGAAATAGTCCTTGTACTCGGCGCGCAGGGCGATCGCCGCCGACATGTCCACCTCGTTGAAGGTGGTCAGCATGGCGGCGCTGTTCTGGGCCTCCTTCAGGCGCTCGGCGATGCGCTGGCGCAGGCGGGTCATGCGGACACGCTCTTCCTGCGCGGCGCGCGGACGGTCGCCCTGGGTGCCGGCGGCCCACTGGACCTTCGGGGCCGGGGCCGGAGCGGCCGGCTTGGCAGCCGGGGCCGGAGCAGCCGGGGCGGCGAGCACGTCGCCCTTGGTGATGCGGCCGTCCTTGCCCGAACCGGCGATGGCGGAGGTGTCGACACCCTTCTCGTCGGCCAGCTTGCGGGCGGCCGGGCCGGACGCGGCGATGTTGCCCGGAGCAGCAGCCGGGGCGGCGGCCGGGCCCGGAGCGGCGACGGGTGCCGGGGCAGCGGCCGGAGCGGCGGCGGCCACCCGGGGCGCACCCGGCGCAGGCGCCCTCGGTGATGACGCCCAGCAGGGCGCCGACCTCGACGTTCGCCCCTTCCGGAGCGACGATCTCGGCCAGCACGCCGGCGGCCGAGGCATTCACCTCAAGCGTGACCTTGTCGGTCTCCAGCTCGACCAGCGCCTCGTCCATGGCGACGGCCTCGCCGGCCTTCTTCAGCCAGCGGGCGACCGTCGCTTCGGAGACGGACTCACCCAGCGTGGGGACCTTGATGTCGGTAGCCATTTCTTATCCTCGTTCGTCTTCTTGTTCGCTTGGGTGCGATGGTCAGCGGACCGTCAGGGCTTCGTCCAGAAGCTTGGCCTGCTCCTGGTTGTGGCGCTTCAGCAGGCCGGTGGCCGGCGAGGCGGTGGCCGGGCGGCCGACATAGGACGGCCGGCCGGCCTTGTGGCCCAGATCCTTCAGCACGGCTTCCAGACGGCGGTCGGCGAAGAACCAGGCGCCCTGGTTCTCCGGCTCTTCCTGGCACCAGACCAGCTCGGCGTTCGGATACTTGGCGAACTCGGCCGCCAGGGCATCCTTCGGGAACGGATAGAGCTGTTCCAGGCGCAGGATCACCACGTCCTTGATGCCGCGGCTCATCCGCTCCTGCAGCAGGTCGTAATAGACCTTGCCGGAGCAGACGACGATGCGGCTGATCTTGTCGTTGGCGGCCAGATCGTTGGCGGTCTCGCCCAGCACGCGGTGGAAGGTGCTGCCCGGCCCCATCTCCGACAGGTCGGAGATGCACAGCTTGTGGCGCAGCAGCGACTTCGGCGTGAACAGGACCAGCGGCTTGCGGAAGTTGCGGCGGATCTGGCGGCGGAAGACGTGGAACAGGTTGGCCGGCGTCGTCACGTTGCAGATCTGCCAGTTGTCCTCGGCGCACATCTGCAGGAAGCGTTCCGGACGGGCGGACGAGTGTTCCGGACCCTGGCCCTCGTAGCCGTGCGGCAGCAGCATCACCAGGCCGGACATGCGCAGCCACTTGGACTCGCCCGACGAGATGAACTGGTCGATGATGGTCTGCGCGGTGTTGGCAAAATCGCCGAACTGCGCTTCCCACAGCACCAGATTGTGCGGCTCGGCCAGCGAATAGCCGTATTCGTAACCGACGACGGCGGCTTCCGACAGCGGGCTGTCATGGACCTCGAAGGTCGCCTGGTCCGGGCTGACGTGGCAGAGCGGGACGTACTTCTCTTCGGTGTTCTGGTCGTACATCACCGCATGGCGGTGCGAGAAGGTGCCGCGGCCGGAATCCTGGCCCGACAGGCGCACGCCGGTGCCCTCGGCGACCAGCGTGCCATAGGCCAGCGCCTCGGCGGTTGCCCAGTCGATGCCTTCGCCGGTCTCCAGCGTCTTCTTCTTGGCTTCCAGCTGGCGCGCGATCTTGGAGTTGATCGCGAAGTCCTTCGGGTACTCGCAGAGCTTGAAGCCGATCCGCTTCAGCGTGTCGATCTCCACGCCGGTCTCGCCGCGGTGGGCGGTGTTGGCGCCCTGCGCCTCCAGCCCGGCCCACTTGCCTTCCAGCCAGTCGGCCTTGTTCGGCTTGTAGGTGCTGGACGCCTCGAACTCACCCTCCAGCTTCTTCATGAAGTCCTGGGTGATCTGGTCGCCCTCGGCCTGGGTGATGACGTTCTCACTCACCAGCTGCTTGGCATACAGCTCGCGCGTGGTCGCGTGGGCCCGGATCTTCTTGTACATCAGCGGCTGGGTGAAGCCCGGCTCGTCGCCCTCGTTGTGGCCGTGGCGGCGGTAGCAGACCATGTCGATGACGACGTCCCGCTTGAATTTCTGGCGGAACTCGATGGCGATGCGGCTGACATGGACGACGGCTTCGGGATCGTCGCCGTTCACGTGGAAAATCGGCGCCTGCACCATCTTGGCCATGTCGGAGCAGTACACGCCCGACCGCGAATAGGTCGGGTTGGTGGTGAAGCCGATCTGGTTGTTGATGAAGAAGTGCATGGTGCCGCCG
>NZ_BADK01000781.1 GCF_000333595.1 Azospirillum sp. B506 | reverse complement strand
CGCTCGGTGGCGGTGGAGCCGGCGACGGCGCCGGGCGATCCGCCGGTCAGCCAGGCCGACGGCGTCGGGCCGCAGCCGTGCCGGTACTGCAGCGCCACCTGATCCTGCACATAGGTCTGGCCGCGATAGAGGCGCATCAGACCGTTGCCGTAGCGCTGCAGCTCGTCCACCGGGCCGCGGCTGGCGGTCAGCAGGTTGCGGTCGATCAGGATCAGCGTCGGCTTCACCGCGATCAGCCGGTCGAGCAGCGGTTCGAAATCGGCGAACTGCGCCTGACGGTGGACGATGCGCAGGAACTCCAGGTTGGGCACGCCGCGCTCGGCGGCGATCTTCGCCATGCCGCGCTCGTCCAGCGTGGCGTCGCGCAGGGCGGTGTCGCCCAGCGCCACCACCATCACCGAACCGGGGGTGCGCGCCGCCCGGTTGGCCACCGCATCGATGCGGTTCAGGTTGTACCAGGCGAAGGGCTGGTCGTAGAGCATCGACCCGGTCCACAACACCCCCAGCGCCGCCAGACCGGCCAGCACCAGCGGCGCCGCCAGTGCGATCCCCAGCAATCCCCAGCGCCGCCTGCCGTGTCGCGCTGTCCCGCCGGCGATGGCTTCCCCGGCTTGCGGGGGAACGGATTGCGGTTCCGGCTGTGGCTGGGTCTCCTGCGGGTCGAGATGGGACATCGGGCGTCTCCGGGCGTGCTGCGGCTGCTCCCACAACGCGCGGGGGAGGAGAATCGACAGGCGGTAATTGGGGGTAGCCCCAAGGTTCTGGAACGGCTCCGTTGCAGGGTCACGGTTTGCCGAACGCGCCATTTCTGTGTAGTCTCCGACCCCAGAGGACGGCTTTACAGCAGGGTTGGCGATGAGCACCGAAATCCGCACCTTCACCATTCCCGACGCCGCCGCTGAAGAGGCGCAGGCGCAGCTGTCCGCCTTCCTGCGGACGGTCGAGGTCCAGCGCATCGAAACCGCCTATGCCGACGGGGCGTGGCGCGTGCTGGTGCTGTTCACCGACCTGCGCCGCAAGGAGGAATCGCAGCAGATCGAGGCCGCCAT
>NZ_BADK01000782.1 GCF_000333595.1 Azospirillum sp. B506 | reverse complement strand
CCCCTTCGGGCCGGTCGGCTTGGACCGCCCGGCTTGAAGCCCGAAGACTGGGCGTCGCGCGGCCTGTCTTCACGGGGCCTGTCTTCGCGGGGCTTGGCATCGCGCGAGCGCGTGCCCTCGGACCGCGTGGCGTCGGACCGGGCGCCGTCCGGCTTGCCCGGACGCCCCGGCTTGGCCGACATGCCGCCGCCCAGCGACAGGGTGCCGCGGGTGGATGCACCGCGCCGCGACGGCTTGGCTTCCTCGGCGCGGGCGGCTTCCGCCTCGTGCCGTTTGGTGGCGGAGCGGGGAGCCCGCTTGGGGGCGGCCTTGGCGTCGGCGGCGGAGTCGGTCTTGCCGCCCGACCGGGCACCGGTGGAGGCCTTCTTGGCCGGCACGGCCTTAACCGCCGCTTCGGCGCGGGCCTTGGCCCGCTGCTTGGTCCCGGACTCGGCCGGCTCCGCCCCTTCGGGCGTGCCGAAGAAGGGGGCGATCTGCTCGCGGACAACCCGCTTCGGCACCTCCTCGACAGCGCCCTCCTCAAGCTTGCCAAGCTGGAAGGGGCCATAGGCGACGCGGATCAGCCGGTTGACCTGAAGCCCCAGCGATTCCATCACCTTGCGGATCTCGCGGTTCTTGCCTTCCTTCAGGCTGACCGTCAGCCAGGCGTTGCGGCCCTGGATACGGTCCAGCACGGCTTCGATGGGGCCGTATTTCACCCCCTCGATGGTCGGCCCCTTTTCCAGCGCCACCAGCTGCTTCTCGTCAACCTCGCCGAAAACGCGCACGCGATAGCGGCGGGTCCAGCCGGTGGCCGGCAGTTCCAGGAAGCGGGCCAGCTCACCGTCATTCGTAAGCAAAAGCAGCCCTTCGGTCGTCAGGTCGAGACGGCCGATGGAGACGACGCGCGGCAGGTCGGCCGGCAGCCGGTCGAAGACGGTTTCGCGCCCCTTCTCGTCGCGGGCGGTGGTGACCAGCCCCGACGGTTTGTGATAACGCCACAGGCGGGCCGGTTCCGGCTCCGGAATGACCTTGCCGTCCACCTGCACGATGTCGCCGGGGCGCACCACGCAGGCCGGGCTGTCGAGCACGCGGCTGTTGACCGCGACGCGGCCCTCGGCGATCCAGCGTTCGGCGTCGCGGCGCGAGCAAAGCCCGGCGCGCGCCAGTCGCTTGGCGATGCGTTCCCCGCCATTCGCGGCGGAATCGGATTTCTTGACGGTATCGGAGCGGTCCATGGGCGGACCATAGGGCCTGGACGCGCCGCCCGCAACAGCGGTCCCGCGCCCGGCGGCCGGAATCCGGCGCTGGATTCCGGTTGACGCGCCGCCGCGGCGGTTGGCACCCTGCCCGGCCATGCCGTTTCCCCCCTATATGGACCTCGCCTTTGCCGCCGCCGAGGCCGCCGCCGCGCGCGGCGAGGTGCCGGTCGGCGCCGTCGTCGTCGACCCCGCGTCCGGCGCCGTCCTCGCCACCGCCGGCAACCGGACGGAGGAGTTGTGCGATCCCTCCGCCCATGCCGAACTTCTGGCGATTCGCGAAGCCTGCGCACAGCGCGCCCAGCCACGCCTGCCCGGCTGCGACCTGTATGTGACGCTGGAACCCTGCGCGCTCTGCGCCGCGGCGATCAGCTTCGCCCGGATCCGGCGCGTTTATTATGGAGCCTACGATCCCAAGGGCGGCGCCGTGGATCATGGCCCGCGCTTTTTCACCCAGACCACCTGCCACCACGCGCCGGAGGTCTACAGCGGCATCGGCGAGACGCGGGCCGGCACACTGCTGCGGGACTTCTTCAAACAGCGGCGATGAGACGACCCGTGGTCGCAGCGGCACCGCCGGCGCGCTGCACCGCAGCAGACACGCAACAATCCCCCACTGCTGCAGGAACAATATTTCCTTTTCCTAGAAACAAGAAATACATCGGCTCTTGAGAAATCAGTGAGCATTCCCCCCTTCACAGCGGTATCCACCGAAATAATAGGGGTATAAATATATAGCTCATTAAACATTTGTTCAGCGGACTTCCGGCAATGATACGCTGACAATCTACAGCCATCAGGAGTTATGAATGCTGTCGTTCCGCAAGCCGCAGGACAACCAGGCTGCCGAAGAGCTGGCTCTGCTGGGACGCCACGCGGGTGTCGGGTTGTGGGATGCGGTGATCCACAACGGCGATCCGATGCATGCGCAAAGCCGCTGGCACTGGTCGCCGGAATTCCGCCGCCTCGTCGGATTCGACCACGACGACAACGCCGGCTTCCCCGATAAGGTCGGTTCCTGGGCCGACCGGCTGCATCCGGACGATGCCAAGCCGACCTTCGACGCCTTCATGGCCTGCCTGAACGACCGCAGCGGCCGCACCGGCTACGATGTGAATTACCGGCTGAAGGTGAAGGACGGCAGCTATCGCTGGTTCCGTGCCATCGGCGGTGTCGCCCGCGACAGCAGCGGTCTGGCGCTCCGCGCCTGCGGTTCCCTGATCGACATCAACGCCGAGCGGAACGAGTTGGAACGGGCCAAGCTGCTCGACCGCCATGCCGGCGTCGGGCTGTGGGATGCGGTGTTTCACAATGGCGACCCGATGCATGCACAGAGCCGCTGGCACTGGTCGCCGGAGTTCCGCCGCCTCGTCGGCTTCGACCGCGACGATATGGCCGGCTTCCCCAATGTCGTCAATTCCTGGGCCGACCGGCTGCACCCCGACGACGCCAAGCGCACTTTCGACGCCTTCATGGCCTGCCTGAACGACCGCAGCGGCCGCACCGGCTACGACGTCGATTACCGGCTGAAGATGAAGAACGGCAGCTACCGCTGGTTCCGAGCCATCGGTGGCGTCGCCCGCGACGGCAACGGCCTGGCGCTGCGCGCCTGCGGATCGCTGATCGACATCGATGCACAGAAGCAGGCCGAACTGCGGCAGGCGGAGATGGATGGCGAGCGCCGCCGCAGCGTCACCACGCTCGCCGAATCGCTGGACCGCGAAGTCGGCACCGCCGCCGACCGCGCCACCGCCAACGCCCAGACCGTCGCCGCCGCGACCGAGGAGTTGTCGGCCTCCCATCTCGACATCAGCAACCGCGCCAACGAGGCATCGGGCGCTTCGATGAAGGCATCGGAAGAGGCAACGCGCACCAACGGCGCGTTGGAAGCCCTGGTCACCTCGGCCGAGCGCATCGGCGCCATCACCAAGCTGATCAACAGCATCGCCTCGCAGACCAACCTGCTGGCGCTGAACGCCACCATCGAAGCCGCCCGTGCCGGCGAGGCGGGACGCGGCTTCGCCGTGGTGGCGAACGAGGTGAAGTCGCTGGCGCAGCAGAGCGGCAACGCCGCCGACGACATCGCGGCCCAGATCGCCTCGGTCCAGCAGGAGGCGATGCACGCGGTCGACGCCATCCGCCGCATCGGCTCGATCGTCACCGACGTCCAGCAAATCTCCACCACCATCGCCGCCGCTGTGTCGCAACAGGAATCGGCGACCAAGGAGATCGCCCACAGCGTCACCCGCGTGGTCCGCGACATCGAGGTGGTGTCGCAGAACATCGCCACCACATCGGAACGGCTGCGGGCGTAACCCCTTTTGCCGATCAACCCCCCTCTTCCGCACCGGGAGAGGGGGGTCGCCCTGACCGCCATACCGACCGCCGGCTGATGTCCAGGCGACAGAGGCAGTCCGGATCAGGCCGCCTGTATCTTGGCGATGAAGCTCTCGATCTCGTCACGCAGGGCCTGTGCCTGCCGCGTCAGCGCCTCCGACGCGCCCAACACCTGGGTGGCGGCGGCGCCGGTCTCCGACGCCGCCCGGCTCACATGCGCCACCGAATCCCCGACCTCCTCCGTGCCTTGTACGGCCTGCTGGGCATTGCGCGAAATCTCGCCGGTCGTCGCGGTCTGCTCCTCGATGGCCGCGGCGATGATGGAAGCGCTCTCGTTGATGCTGTCGATGGTCCGGCCGATCTCACCGATGGCGCCGACCGTTCCCTGGGTCGCCCCCTGGATGCCGGCGATCTGGGCAGCGATCTCCTCCGTTGCCCTGGCGGTCTGGTTGGCAAGCGTCTTGACCTCTCCGGCGACGACGGCGAAGCCCTTGCCGGCCTCCCCCGCCCGCGCCGCCTCGATGGTGGCGTTCAGCGCCAAAAGGTTGGTCTGGCTGGCGATGTCCTGGATCAGCCGCACCACGTCGCCGATCCGCCCAGCCGCCTCGGCCAGACCGCGCACCGACAGCGTCGTGTCCTCGGCCTGCCGGGCGGCGTCGGACGCGATCCGGTTGGATGAGGCGACCTGCCGGCTGATCTCGCCGATGGAGGCGACCATCTGCTCGGTCGCCACCGCCACCGACTGGACATGGCCCAAGGTCCGCTCGGCCGCCGCCGACGAGGAGGACGCCTGGCCCCTGGTCTGTTCCGCCAGCGCCACCATGCCCTTGGCGGTTCGGCCGAACTCCGCCGATGCCTGACCGACCTGCGCGAGCAGGCTCGACACGCCGCGCTCGAAATCGGCGACGTGCCGTTCGATCAGCCGGCGCCGCTCCTCCTTACGCTCCACTTCGGCCAACTTCTCCGCCTCCAGCCGCTTCTTGGCAATGGCGGCGTCCTTCAAGACCTGCAACGCGGCGGCCATCCTGCCGACCTCATCCTGCCGGTCCTGTCCGACGATTTCGATGGAAGTGTCGTCCTTCGCCAGACGCTGCATCGCATCGCACAGCCGCACCATCGGTGACGACACCCCCCTCTTCATCAGGAACAGGGCGATGGCGAAGCAGAACAGCAGCCCGGCGCCCCCGGCCGCCACACTCCACAGCCACGCCGACTCATAGCGGTCCGCCGCCTGGTCGACGGCGTCCTTCATCGCCTCGTCTCCCTTGGCGATCAATACCCGGACCTGCTCGCGGACATCGGCATAGACCGGCTCGAACCGTTGGCGCATCAGCGCGGTGGAGCGTGCGTCATCGTTGTTCCGCGCGGCATTGAGGATATCCGGCAGCACGTCGCGGATCGACTGGAAGGTTTGACGGACACGCCGCAGTTCGGACGCCAGCGACGGCGCCGCCGCCTCCGTCCTGCCGATGCGGTCGAGGTAGTTGCGCTCCTCGTCGGCGACCGCTTCCGTGATCTTGGCGATCTGCGCCGGATCGCTCTCCGCGATCGCCCGGTAGGTGACACGGCCCAGCGCATTGAGGGAGGAGTTGGCACGAGACAGCCATTTCACCGCTTCGGCCTCATGCGCGAGAACGCCACGGTAATGGGCGTCCAGCCCGCCCATCGAGGTGACGGCGTTCATCGTCAACCCGACCGCCAGCAGCCCCAGCAGCAGCAGGGCGAGCAGAACCTTCGATGCAATGGCGAGGTTATCGAAATGCTTCATGGATGTCCCCCCACGTCGAACTGCCGGAGGCACCGACCGGCGGATGGAATGCTCTCCGGAAAGCTCCGCTTGAAAAAGGCGTATGATGACGCCGGCAAGACGATGACGTTTTCCTTTTGGATGCTCAACCAGGGTTGACCCCCATGTTCCAAATGGTCACACCCAGTCAGGAAAGGTCTTTGTCTGCCGCTTCATGGGTCGATAAGAACAGATTGATTGGAATGTCTTTCTGAACGCACAAAAACTGGGCATCCATGATGCCGATTGGACGGGAAACAAAAAGGGCCGCCGGCTTTCACCGGTGGCCCCGTGATGGCCGGATCAAACGACCGGCCCTCCGATCTATGCTGCGGCCGGCTCCGCGTCGCGGCTCAGCGCCCCACCGCCCGCCAGCCGATGTCGCGGCGGCAGAAGCCGTCCGGCCAGTCCAGCGCATCGACCGCCTTGTAGGCCGCCGTCTGGGCTTCCGCCACCGTGGGCGCCAGCGCGGTCACGCCCAGCACCCGGCCGCCGACCGACAGCACCCGGCCATCCTCGGCGCGCCTGGTGCCGGCATGGAACACGGTCACGCCGTCCACGGCGCCGGCCTTGTCCAGCCCGCGGATTTCCGTGTTCTTGGCATAATCGCCCGGATAGCCGTTGGCCGCCATCACCACGCACAGCGCGGTCTGGTCGTGCCAGCGCAGGTCGATGCTGTCCAGCACCCCGTCGGCCGCCGCCACCAGCGCCGCCAGAGCGTCGGACTTCAGCCGCATCATCAGCGTCTGGCATTCCGGGTCACCGAAGCGGACGTTGAACTCCAGCGTCTTCGGCACCGGGCCGTCCGGCGTCTGCATGATCATCAGGCCGGCGAACAGCACGCCCTTGAAGGGCTTGCCTTCCGCCGCCATGCCCTTGACCGTCGGCAGGATGATCTCGCGCATCACGCGGTCCTGCAGGTCGGGCGTCAGCACCGGGGCCGGGGAATAGGCGCCCATGCCGCCGGTGTTGGGGCCGGTGTCGCCGTCGCCGACCGCCTTGTGGTCCTGGGCCGAGGCCAGCGGCAGCGCGTTCTCGCCGTCGCACAGCGCGAAGAAGCTGACCTCCTCGCCGTCCAGGAATTCCTCGACCACCACCTCGGCACCGGCGGCGCCGAAACGGCCGCCGACCAGCGCGTCGTCGATGGCCTCGAAGGCCTCCTGCTCGGTGCGGGCGACGGTGACGCCCTTGCCGGCGGCCAGACCGTCGGCCTTCACCACGATGGGCGCGCCATGCTTGCGGACATAGGCCTTGGCCGCTTCCGGGTCCTTGAAGCGCTCGTAGAAGGCGGTCGGCACCCCGTATTTCGCCAGGATGTCCTTCATGAAGCCTTTGGACCCCTCAAGCTCCGCCGCCGCGGCACTCGGCCCGAAGGCCTTGACGCCCAGCGCCGTCAGCTTGTCCACCAAACCAGCACCAGCGGG
>NZ_BADK01000783.1 GCF_000333595.1 Azospirillum sp. B506 | reverse complement strand
ATGATGCCGACGCCTTCAGGGTGAAGGCGACGAACATGGTCGCCTCACGGCCGATGTGGTCGGAGATGAAGCCGAACAGCGGACGCGAGATGCCGTTCATCACGCGGTCCAGCATCAGGGCGAAGGGCAGAGCCGCCATGGTCAGGCCGAAGACGCTGACCGGGGCTTCCTTCACGCCCAGATCGTGGGCGATGACGCCGAGCTGGGCCACCGCCATCAGGCCGCCGGTGACGGTGCCGATGAACATCGCCCACATCACCCAGAACACCGGCGTGCGGACCGCTTCGCCCAGCGTGTAGTCGCGGCGGGTCTGCGCGACCTTGGTGGAAGCCTTGACCTGCTCCTTCTGCGGCATGCGCAGGAACAGCGCGGCGGCGATGATGATGGCGCCCTGCAGCAGGCCGAACCAGAAGAAGGTGGTCTGATAGCCGCTGCTGTGGATCATCGCCGAGATCGGCAGGATGGTCAGGGCCGAACCGGCGCCATAACCGCCGGCCGTCAGGCCGACCGCCAGACCGCGCTTTTCCGGGAACCACTTCAGCGCGTTGTTGACGCAGGTGGCATAGACGCAGCCGACGCCGACGCCGCCGATGGCCGAGCCGACATACAGCATGCTGAGCGAGCCGGCATAACTGTCGATGATCCAGGACAGGCCGGTGAAGAAGCCGCCGGCGGCGACGATCACGCGGGGACCGTACTTGTCGATGAAATAGCCCTCGATCGGCGTCAGCCAGGTCTGCACAACGACGAAGATGGTGAAGGCGGTCTGGATCGATGCGCGCGTCCAGCCATGGGTCGCCTGGATTTCCGGGACGAACAGCGTCCAGGCATATTGGATGTTGGCCGCCGCCACCATGCAGACGATGCCGACGACGATCTGCATCCAGCGGACCGTATCGCTCACCGGCGCCGCGGATTCCGCCGCCGATTGTGAATTCATATGAGCCATCGTGCCTCCCGTTTAACTTGCCTGAGCCGGCGGCACGGCCCCTCTCCCGGGGACCGGCACGCCAATCACGATTGCGGAATGACCCGGACGGACCGCTCTTGCTGACGGTTCCTTTCCGGAACTCGGCGCGGATGCCGACAATCGCTCGGAGTTCGATTGTCCCGATTTAGGAATGCCAGATATGAAATCTGGTATGCCAAAACCGGGGACAAAAAGACACCGACGGACGGATCGACGCCGTAGGCATACAGTCTGACCAAGTAAAACTTGCGTCACAAACCGACCATGATGACCGGTCCACACCGGTTCTTCTGTCGGTTCACCCGATGTATCGCGCGTTCTGCAAAAAGAAGCCGTGCCGGTACCTGCACGGCCCCCTCAGACGAGGGTGTGCAGTCTTAGGAGATAGATAGATGCCGCCGTTTCCATAGAGGAACCGCATCGGCGACACATGATCTTTTGCTCGGATTGTTTTGGAACTCAACAATCCGTTTGGTCTTTCCGCATGATGGAAAAACACAGGCGTCAGCCTTGGAACGCAAGGGCTGCACCCCCACCGACCTGTTGGAGCGGGTGGTGGAAAATGGAACTCGGGGGATTGTAAGATCGGACCGGCGACCCCGGGGTGGGGTCGCGGACTCAGCTTCTGCGGTCAGACCAGGTGGCGGACCGTCAGAAAAGCGACGCGGGTGTCGCCATAGCGGCGGTCGTCGACCGCGGTGAATCCATCCGGCAGGGGCAACGGATCGCGGTCGGCGACCTCAACCACCGCGAGCGCACCGTCGGCCAGCCAGCCCGCGCGCAACAACCCCTCCAGCCCGCGTGGCGCCAGTTCCTGGCCATAGGGCGGGTCGAGAAAGGCCAGCATGCAGGGACGCGGGGCCGGCGGCGGTTTGGTCGCGTCGGCGCGCAGGATCTGGGCGCTCGCCGTTTCGCGCAGGGCTTCGACATTGGCACGCACGGCGTCCAGCGCCGGCCGGCCCATGTCGAGGAAACCGCACCAAGAGGCACCGCGCGACAAGGCTTCCAGCCCCAGCGCGCCAGTGCCGCAAAAGGCATCGA
>NZ_BADK01000784.1 GCF_000333595.1 Azospirillum sp. B506 | reverse complement strand
TTGCAAGGATCTATGGTGGCTATGTCGAGAATCATGCCGGTCTTCCGGGATACTACCCTGTCAGTCGGCAAGCCATTGAATTCTTTCAATTCTCTTACCAGACGGAACCGGACGAGGGGGCAGACGAGTTTTACCTGACCTACTTGAAAGCCGTTTACAATATCGTGAACAGGGAGGTTGCAATAGTACCCAAGCCCTGGGACTTCCCGCGTTGACGCGATCAGCGTAATCCGGCCACGAAGGGCATCCGGGCAGGGCGGGAATACCGAGCGCGACTCTCACAGCCCGGTCGGCGTGGGGCGGGTATCGGCGGTTCGCGTCGTGCCCTGGTCGATCAGCGGCTGGAGCGCGGGAGCCAGGCTTTTCAGCAGCTGGGCGGGCAGGGCGCTGGTGAAGCGGTAGTTGTCTGCCTCCGGCCCATGGACGAAAGCGGTCATGGTGCCGAAGAAACGGTCGCCGATGTAGAAGACGAAGGTTGCGGTGCGGTTCACCGCCTTCGATTCGATCAGCACGCCGCCCGGCCCCCAGCGGTCGAGCCGGTGGTCGCCGGTGCCGGTCTTGCCGCCCATCGGGACCGGCATGCCGGACGGATCCTTGAAGGAACCCCAGACGCGCTTGGCGGTGCCGTTCTGCGCCACATCCATCAGGGCGCGGCGCAGGGTGGCGCAGACCTCCGGCCGCAGCACGCGCTCCCCCGTCATCGGGCCGAGCCCCAGCTTGGTCTCGTAAGGTGTACCGGCCGCGAAATGCAGCGAGCGGATCTTCACCGTCGGCTGGCGCACGCCATCGTTCAGGATCAGCCCCATCAGCTCCGCCAACGCCGCCGGACGGTCGGCCGAGCTGCCGATGGCGGTCGCCAGCGACGGCACAAGTGTCTCGAACGGATAACCGACGCTGCGCCACTGGGCGGTGATGCGCTGGAACGCCTCCTCCTCCAACCCGATGCGGATGCGGGTGTTCTGCGCGGCCATGCCCTTCTTGAACAGCCAGCGATAGCTTTCCTGACGCTCGTCGGCGCTGGCGGCCAGCAATTCGGCCCGCTTGGCGTCGGGATGCTGCTGGAGATAGGCGACCAGCCACAGCTCCAGCGGATGGACGCGGGCGAGATAACCGAGGTCGTTCAGCGGGAAGCGGTCCGGCCCGTATTTGGCGTAGAGTGCCGAGAGTTGGCTGTCGGACAGGGCAGCCTCCGGCAGCCGGGCGCGCAGGAAGGTGGAAAACTCCGCCAGCCCGGCCTTGGGCCGCACCGTGCGGAAGATCACCGCCAGCCGGTGCGGCACCGGGCGCGAGCGGGTCGCCAGCCGGGCCAGTGCCTCGTCCGGCGTGCGCTTGCGGTAGTCGTTGTAGAAGCGGTTGAGGAAGTCCGAGCCCTCGCGGTCGGCGAAGCGGGCGAGGTAGGCCTGCCGGGCCGGATGGTCGGGGGTGCGCAGGATGTCGGCGCCGTCGTCCGCCCCTTCATCCATATAGAACTGGACGACATCGCGCATCAGCCGGATGAAGGGCAGGTTGACGCTGTTCCGCAACGCCTCCTGCACGGTCAGGATGCGGCCGTTGTCGTCCTTGTTGAAATTCACGAAGCTGTGCTGGCCTCCGCCGGTGAAGAACACCTCGCCGGGGCTGGCGGAATAGCGCCGCTGCATCGCCGCGTCCAGCATGGCCGGCAGCCGGCGGTCGGGGGCCGAGGCCAGCCAGGAGGTCGCCCAGCGGGTCAGATTGTCCGACGCCTCGTCCTCCACATCGCCCAGCAGCTCCTTCGGCAGATGGGCGTAGCGGCTGTGCAGTTCGGCGACGATCTCCAGATAGGTCGTCAATGTGCGCAGCTTGGCGGTGGAGCCGAGGTCCAGCTTGGCCCCGTCGTTGATGTCCAACGGCTGGTCGAGATTGTCGGCCTGGACGCGCAGGTAATTGGCCTCGGGGCCGCGCTCGTACAGCGTGATCGAATAGACCAGCTTGGACAGGTCGTTGTTGCGGGCGTCGAGCAGCCGTTCGCCGGTCAGCCCGAGCGAGCGGGCATAGTCGGGGTCGTTCAGCTTGCCCAGCACCTCGACCACCCGGGCCTGGGTTTCGGCATCCAGGGTGGATTGTGCCGTCAGATCGATGCGGTCGAGGGCGTAGAGGTTGGAAACGCCGAGCATGCCGAGCAGCCGGGCGCGGATGGCATTGGTCGCCTTCTGCTCGACATAGGACGTCGCCGGGCTGGTCGGTGCCTCCTCGCGGAAGACCAGCGGGGTGGCGAGTGCCGTGTCGCGCAGGACGGGGTCGATGACGCCGGCCTGGGCCAGCGCCCGCAGATGGGCGTCAGCCAGCCGGTCCAGCGCGGCGCGGTCCTGGATCAGGTAATGGGAGGGCCGGCGCTGGGCGAGCAGCAGGGCCAGCACCTGCTTGTAGGCCAGCGCCTTCAGCTTCAGGGTGCGAATGTCTGGAGCCGGTTCGGCCAGCACGCGCTTGGCGATGGAGAGGTCGGTGCCGAACCAGGCCCACAGCCCGTCGCCCAGCCCGTTCACTTCGCCGAAGCCGGCTCTGGCGGTCAGCGGGGTGGAATTCAGGTAGTCGACCAGGATGCGGCGGCGGGCCTCGGTGGTGTCCTCGCCGTCGCTGTAGGCGCGGACGCTGGCCGACGCCATCTGGCGCAGCTTCTCCACCCCGCCGGTGGTCTGGCCGTCGGGCGAATGGCGGTACTTCTCGATCTGGGTGGCGAGGGTCGAGCCGCCGGGGGAGCGCTGGCCCGGCCGGATCATCTGCAAGGGCAGCATGGCGACCGCGGCGCCGAAGCGGTCCCATTCGACCGCCGGGTTTCGGCGGGGTTGGTCGGCATCCAGCAACTCGCGGTTCTCGATGAACAGCAGCGTGTCGGCGATCAGCTTCGGCACATCGTCGAAGCCGTCGAACACATGTTCGGGATAGCGCGCCGAATACATGACGGCGCCGTTGCGGTCGAGCAAGGTCAGCCCGGCCTGCGTCTTCTCGCGATAGATCGGAAAGCCGCCGCCGGCCATGAAACGGTCGAGCATGGGCGACAGCACCGCCTGCTGCTCGATTGCGTAGACGTCATGGGTCAGCGCGTCGAGCTGGCCGGCCAGGGCGGTGTAGCCGAGCCGCTCGTTGTACGGCCCATGCTTGGGAAAGCGCGCCTGCGGGTTGGGGCCTTCGCGCAGGCTGACGGACATCGACTGGGCGACGCCGGCGAGCAGCCGGGCCTGGAGACGCGAGGTCCGCATCTCCTGCCAGCCGGCATAGCCGGCGGCGGCGAGCGTGATGGACAGGGTGATGCCGATCGCCGTCCGCTGCACCCATGTGCCCGCTCGCGCCCAGCCCTGGACCGAACCTTTCGCCATGCCGGATGCGCGCCCCCTACCGCTCGGCCGAAACAGCCGGATTCGGTGCAGACAGTAGGGGTGTTTTGGTTAATATGGGTTTAAGGAGTAAAAATCACGAGAGTTGAGGGACACGCCACACAGCAGTTGCAATCTTGGCCATGGCCTTCTGACGCTGGCTGATCGCCCGAGGCGTCCACTCCTCATGCTTCTCCGCAATCTCTCGCGTCAGGGCGTAGATGCTCTCCGCATAGATCGGACGTTTATCGACGTACTCGGCGTTGCCAAGTCGCTTGTTGGTGCTTGTTTGGAGAAGCGTCATGTTTCCCAATCGGGATGTCAGTGTTTCAACTTCTTCGTCGGTGAATGCGCTCCAGCCACCGCTGGGATTCACTGGGCAGATGTGCTCAACGTTGAAACTGCTGCTTTCATAGTCTAGGTCGATGCCCGACATTTGCCGTTCCAATGAGCATAGGATATAGCAGACGATCTTGCGGTTGCGGTTCTGCAGAGTTCCGATCGATTTCTCAGAAAAAGCGGCATGAAAACTTGCATCGGAAACATAAACTCCGCGCAGTCCTTCAAGTATTTGCTGCAGTGTTCCGTGCTCTCCCTTGCTGATCCTCTGGGCTTCCGCATGGTAAGTGCGTTCCTGCTCGGCAGGAAGAAGGCCGCCGATAACGTTGTAGCGGAATGAAATAACGACGGTGGCTCTGAGAAGTTTCTCGAAGTCTGTTTCGTTCAGCCGTCTTTTGGCCGCCATCAGCAATGGGAATGGCTGTCGGACGCTGAACGTCTTGATGATCCGGGCGCAGTCTTTGGCGCTTTGCGACCAATTGGATCCCTCGGGGCTGGTCAGCGCCAGATAGGTGTCGATGTCTTCATCCATGGCGTTCAGAAGGGAGAAAACATCGGATCGAACCTTGATCTCGCTGCGCACGGCCTTGAAGAGATCGGTTTGCCGGACGAAGTTGCGACGGCTGATCCAATGGAATCGCAGGAAATCCGGAAGGCTGGCGGCGGCCAGACGTCCGACGATCCGCTCCCATCTGTTGTCCAGGACCATCAGCTCGTGCTCGTGCTGCTCTTCGCGATGCAAGACCGAGAACAGATAGTTCTTCAGAAGATCCGTTGCCGATAGCCGGACACCTCGCGCGTTCAAGGTTTCGAATACCTTGTATGCGTTCAGTTCGTCGGTCACAGTTATCACTGTGAAGAACAGGCGATCGCTCATCGTATCGATCAGACGAGCTATTTCCATTCCGGGATCTGTTGCGCCTTGCAGATAGTCCTGCAGGCGGCCTCCGAACCATTCGAACGCCCGACGAAGGAGGTTTTCCGAGGGCTTGATCCCTCGCTGTGGTGGGTTGTCGACCAGGGGCACGAGGTAGGTCTGAAAATAGGTGTCGTTGTTGCGGTTCAAAGACAGCTTTGAGCGTGCGACCAGCGTCACCGGATCGAGGTAGCCGATGTAGGTCTGCCGCAGGCCGTCCAGACGCTTTTGTGCCGTATCGGCATCTCGGCCCTGCTCGACCAGTTTCTTCAGTTGCCGAAGGGCCGTGAGCACGATGATGTTCAGCGTCGTCAGACGCTGTTGTCCATCGATGACGTCATACAACTTATCATCGGAGGATTGGAGCACAAGATAGCCCATGTAGTGGGCCGGCTCTCCACCTTCCTTGACCGTTACAAGGATGTCCTGCCAGAGGTCGTCCCACTCCTCTTCGCCCCAACTGTAGTCGCGCTGGAAACGGGGCACACGGTAGGTCAGGCCGTTGCCCATCAGCTTACGGAACGTGTCGTTCTTCGTGTTAAAGTTCGTTGCTGACATGGCCGCGCTCGTTGGCATTGGAACAGTGGGACGACACCGACGACCCTGGGATCGTCGGTGAAATCATCCAATGTTTACCCTATCACGCGCGGCTTCGGGCGACGACGGGGCGCCTCACCCCTCCAGCAGCGCCTTCGCCCGTGCCGCCAGCTCCGCCAGCGGGACCTCGACCTGCTCGCCCTTGACCAGATGCTTCAGGGTCGCGGTGCCGCGGGCCTGCTCGTCGGAGCCCATCAGCAGGACGACGGGGATGCCGGCGCGGTCGGCATATTTCATCTGCTTGGCGATCTTGCCGCCGTCCAGCTGGATTTCCGTGTTGATGCCGGCGGCGCGCAACTCGCTGGCCATGCGGAAATAGTCGGCGGACAGGGCCGGGTCCATCTGCGTCACCAGCACCTGCGCGGTGGGGGTGGCATCCTTGATGATGCCAGCCTCCATCAGCTGGTAGAACAGGCGGGTGGCGCCGATGGAGATGCCGACGCCCGGCAGCTTCGACTTGGTGTAGTGGCTGGCGAGATTCTCGTAACGCCCGCCGGAGCAGACCGAGCCGATGCCGGGATGGTCGTTCAGGAAGGTCTCGTAGACGGTGCCGGTGTAGTAATCGAGGCCGCGCGCGATGGCGAGGTTGATGCGCACCGTCCCTTCCGGCACCTGGAAGGCGTTCAGCCCCTCGATGACGGTGGTCAGCTCGCCGACGCCTTCGCGGAAGAGGGCGGTCTCGATGTCGAGCGCGCCCAGCGCGGCCAGCGTCTCGGCATTGGTGCCCGTCATGGCGATCAGCGACAGGATGGTGTCGGCGGCATGCTCGGTCACGCCGAGGCCGAGCAGGCTGGCGCGCACCTTGTCCTGGCCGATCTTGTCCAGCTTGTCGATCTCGCGCAGCACCAGTACCCGGGTGTCGGCGTCGGCGACGCCCAGACCGTCGAGCAGGCCCAGCAGGATCTTGCGGTTGTTCACGTTGATGGTGAAGCCGCCGAAATTCAGCTCGGTGAAGACATGGTGGATCACCGCCGGGATCTCGGCGTCGTAATGGGCGGACAGGCTGTCCTTGCCGATCACGTCGATGTCGCACTGGTAGAATTCGCGGAAGCGCCCGCGCTGCGCCCGCTCGCCGCGGTAGACCCGCTGGATCTGGTAGCGGCGGAAGGGGAAGGCGAGGTCGCGCTCATGCTCCGCCACATAGCGGGCGAGCGGCACGGTCAGGTCGAAGCGCAGCGCCAGCTCCGGCTTGTTGCCCTGCTGGATGGCGCCGGTCGACTGGACGAAATAGACCTGCTTCTCCGTCTCGCCGCCCGACTTGGTCAGCAGCGTGTCGACCGTCTCGAACACCGGGGTTTCGACGGGGACGAAGCCGAACCGCTCATAGCCGCGGCGGATGGTGTCCAGCATGCGCTGGAAGGCCACCTGCTGGCGCGGCAGCAGCTCCATCGTTCCGGGCGGGGTGCGGGGCGTGATCAGGCTCATCGGAGAAGGTCCGCGCTTGGATAGGAAAAGCGTGGGTTTTCTAGCCCCTTTCGCCGGCCCCGTCACCTGCGCCCAAAAAGGCTGGGGGAAATTTTTCAGTCGGGGCGGAAATTTTTTGGAAGGGCGTGGAATGAAGCTCCGCCGGCCGCGTTCATCTAAGCACGATCCCGCAGCGAGGATCGCTCATCAAAATGGAGAACACAAATGTCCGGCACCGTCTTTGGGTCGCGTATCCGTTCGTCCGTTTCGACCTTTGCGTTTGTCGCCCTGATGGCGACGGCCCCCGTGCTGAGCGCGGGCGCGGCGACGGTCGCTCCGGCCGCTCCGGCCACGTCGGCCCCCGCCGCGACGACCGACTCCACCACAACGGCCCCGAAGCTCGACCAGAAGGTCGATCAGAAGGCCGTCACCAAGAGCGAGGCCATCAAGACCGAAGCCGGCAAGACCAAGCATGAGCAGGTCGCGGCCACGCCGAAGGTCGAGGTGACCAAGACCCAGGCCGACGCCGTCGCCAAGGAACTCGGCGCCAAGCCGACCGAACAGCTGTCCGCCCAGCTCGGCAAGTACCACGAGCAGATGCTGGCCGCCCATGCGCTGAAGGACACGGCCGCCCGCGACAAGGCGGTGGCCGAGGCCCGGCAGCAGCTCGCCAGCATCGGCGGCAAGCCGGTGACCGCCGAGCAGGCCGCGAAGATCGACGGCATCCTCGGCCTGAAGACCTCGACCATCATCCAGTAAGGTTGCAGGCCGCTGCACCTTCCCGCCCGCCAACGCCGGCCGGCGGACGGGGAGGTGCGGCGGCGCGAGGAGGCGCGGCGTCCCGGTCCTGTTGAGATGCGGCGGCGATGGCGATAGAACGTCGTCCAAGCCAACCGCCTCCCTCGACAGCAGCGCCGGGACCCGATCCATGCCGAACGAACGCCTTGTCATCCGCCGTCCCGACGACTGGCATGTCCATCTGCGCGACGGCGCCATGCTGAAGGCGGTTCTGCCCTTCACCGCCCGGCAGTTCGGCCGCGCCATCGTGATGCCGAACCTGAAGCCGCCGGTGGCGACCGTCGCCGACGCCGTGGCCTACCGTGGGCGCATCCTGGATGCCCTGCCGGATGGCGTCGCCTTCACCCCGCTGATGACCGCCTATCTGACGGACGGCACCGATGCCGACGATCTGGCGCGGGGCTTCAAGGACGGTGTGTTCGCCGCCGCCAAGCTCTATCCCGCGAACGCCACCACCAACAGCGCCCATGGCGTCACCGACATCGCCCGCATCGCTCCGGTGCTGGAGCGCATGGCGGAGATCGGCATGCCGCTGCTGATCCATGGCGAGGTGACCGACCAGTCGGTCGACATCTTCGACCGCGAGGCGGTGTTCATCGACAGCATCCTGGCCCCGCTGCTGGAGCGGCACCCGACCCTGCGCGTCGTGCTGGAGCATGTGACGACGGCCGACGCCGTGCAGTTCGTGCGGGCCCATGCCGCCAGCGGCCGGATCGGCGCCACCATCACCGCGCATCATCTCCTGATCAACCGCAGCCACATCTTCCAGGGCGGCATCCGTCCGCACCTCTACTGCCTGCCGATCGCCAAGCGCGAGACGCACCGGGTGGCGCTGGTCGAGGCGGCGACGAGCGGCGAGGGGCCGTTCTTCCTGGGTACCGACACCGCCCCGCACACGGTGACGGCGAAGGAGGCGGCCTGCGGCTGCGCCGGCTGCTTCACCGCCGCCAACGCCCTGGAGCTTTACGCCGAAGCGTTCGACGAGGCTGGCGCGCTCGACAGGCTGGAGGCATTCGCCAGTCTGAACGGGCCGCGCTTCTACAACCTGCCGGTCAGCGAGGAGCGCGTGGCGCTGGAACGCCGTCCGTCGGTCGCCCCCGACGTCATCCTGGTCAGCGAGGGCGACGCCGTGCTGCCCCTCCGCAGCGGCGAGACCCTGGGCTGGAACTTCTTCGGGGCGGTGTGAGGCAATTGGGGCCCCCCCCCGTCCGG
>NZ_BADK01000785.1 GCF_000333595.1 Azospirillum sp. B506 | reverse complement strand
GCCCTGCGGCAGGCGTGGAGTAAGGATAGCAGTTTAAGACTTCGGCGCCTTCTCCGGCAACAGCGTCTCGATCGCCGCGCGCACCTTGTCCGACTCCGGGTCGGTCATGGTGGAGAACCAGGACACCAGCTGCCGTCCGGTCCCACCAGATATTTGTGGAAGTTCCAGCGCGGCTTGGCAAGGAAGCCCAGCTCGTCGGCCGCCCAGCGGTAGAAGGGATGGGCACTGTCGCCCGAGACCACCGTCTTGTCCGCCATCGGGAAGTCGATGCTGTAATTGACCTCGCAGAAATCCTTGATCTGGCTGGCGTTTCCCGGTTCCTGCCCACCGAAGTCGTCGGATGGCACGCCGACCACCACCAGCCCGCGGTCTCGGTAGCGCTGCCATAGCGCCTCCAGGCCCTTGTATTGCGGGGTGAAGCCGCATTGCGAGGCGGTGTTGACCACCAGGATGACCTTCCCCTTGAACTGCGACAGCGGCAGCGGCTTGCCGTCGATGCCCTGGAAGGTGAAGTCGTAGGCGTCGCTTGCGGCCATGGCGCTGGCTGCTCCCATCATGGAGAGAACCGCCGCCATGGCGACGGTGCGAAGGCGGGCTCGGACGGTCATTGGCGTGGCTCGGCGGTTGATCGGGGGAGTGGGGGGACTCTGCATCCTTACTCTTACGATGCGTGATACGAGGCCCGGTGCCCATCGGATCATGATGTGATTCATGATGGGGTCGGTAACCCACCCGTCACATCCGGCCTACCCCTTTCTGACGGGTAGCCGTGGCGGCCTTCAATCAACAGCTTCCTGTATCGAGGAGGGACGGTGGTCTCCCGCCGCCGGCTGTCCGACCCTCATCCGTCCACCGCACAGCGCCACAAAAATGTCCCACCCGGCCCAGCATCAGCCTGAGCATAAGAGTCCATCCCATCGAAAGAGGTATGGGGCCGGTCCACCGGCGTCCGCGGTTGCCGTTGCCGATGTGAGTTCATTCCAGGAGATCAGGTCGATGAATGCCGGAGCCATCATGCAGGACCCCCGGATGCCGTGGACGACAATGCGCCGGGCGGGCCATGCCGCGGTGAAGGCCACAGCCGTCGTTGGAGCCGTGCTGCTTCTTGGCGCCGCACTGGCAACTCCCTCACTTGCCGATCCGGGGGAGCATGGTCGCGGCCATGCCTGGGGACATCACAAGAGGCATCACCATGATGATGGCCCTGTCGTCATCTATGGCGCGTCGCCGCCGCCGGTTGTCGTTGTGCCGGCTCCGCCGCCTCCGCCGCGCGTCGTCTATGCCCCGTCCTATGCGCCGCCCGCGGTTGTCTACGCCCCGCCGCCGCAGCCGGGCGTCAGCGTCCAGATGAATATTCCGCTTCGTTAACGTTCTTTGACTGATCAAATGCCCCGGCGATCCGGTCACAGCCGGAGGCCGGGGCGTTTCACTGTCGGCGGCACGGGGCCCGGACTGTGACCATCCTGTGCCCTTCCTTCCCGTTCCGGCTGCGTCTTGCCGGGCATCGGCATGCGGTCCGCCCGCTGCGCGGCCCTCCATCCGCCTCGCACCTGTTGGAAACCCTGAGTCCTCAGTCCCTTCGTGACAGGGCCCGCCCGCACCGCTAGGATCGCGCGGCCTGTCGCGAAGGCGGTAGGCCGTTCGGGTGATTCACGGAAACTCAACGGATGTACGGCCATCTGTCGGCCGGAAGCGTCTTGCGGTCCGTGGTCGGGCCGGTGGCCGGTATGGGAAGGGAGAGACCGAATGTTCGTGATGATCGGCTTCGGCATCGTGATCTTCAGCGTGTTCGGTGGCTACATCCTCGGCGGTGGCCATTTGGGCGTGCTGTGGATGCCGTTCGAGTTCATGATCATCCTGGGTTCCGGTGCCGGCGCCTTCTTCATCGGCAACCCGAAATCGGTGGTCACCCACACCGGCAAGGAGCTGGGCCACCTGTTCAAGGGCCCGAAATACAAGAAGGAGGACTTCCTGGAAGTCCTCACCATGATGTACCAGGTTTTCAAGATCGCGAAGACCAAGGGGCTGCTTGCACTGGAACAGCATATCGAGAAGCCGGAAGACTCCCCGCTTTTCCAGCAGTTCCCGAAATTCTACGGCGACCACCATGCCATCGCCTTCCTCTGCACCTATCTCCGTCTGATGTCGCTCGGCGCGGACAACCCGCATGAGCTGGTCGACCTGATGGACGAGGACATCGAGACGATGCACCACGAACACCAGCGCATCGCCGACGCCATCCAGGCGGTGGCCGACGCCGTGCCGGCGTTGGGCATCGTGGCGGCGGTGCTGGGCGTGATTCACACCATGGGCTCGATCACCGAACCGCCCGAGGTGCTGGGCAAGCTGATCGGCGGTGCGCTGGTCGGCACCTTCACCGGCATTCTGGTCGCCTACGGCTTCCTCGCTCCCATCGCCAGCGGTCTGAAGAACGTCTATCACGCCGAAGGCAAATATTATCAGGCGATGAAAACCGGGCTGATCGCCCACCTGTCCGGCTACGCCCCGGCCATTTCGGTCGAATACGCCCGCAACGTGCTGGAACCGGAATATCGTCCGACCTTCGCCCAGGTGGAAGAGGCGACCTCCGCCCTGCCGCCCGCCTGATCCGGCCCCTGATCCTTCGGAAGACACCGATGCCGGACATCGACATCGCCTGGAACGAGGGCACCGTCGGCGACTGGGATGGGCTGTTCGCCCGGGTTCCCCGCTCCACCCTGTTGCAGAGCTTCGCCTATGGCCGTGCCATGGGCCGCACCTATGGCCATGTTCCGCGCCTGGGCGTAATCCGCCGCGACGGCGAGCCGCTCGGGCTGGTCCAGACGCTCGACCGCCGCATGTTGAAGCTGTTCCATGACCGGCAATGCTACCGTGGTCCGCTCTGGCTGGACGGCACGATCCCCGATGCCGACACGCTTGAGGCGGTGTTCCGCCTGCTGCGCCGCGCCTGTCCGGGCAACCCGCTCAGCCGGGCGAACCTGCTGCCGGAACTCCCGGCCGGACCGGAGAACGAAGCGTTGCTCGCCCGCTGCGGCTTCCGCAAGGTCGGTCCCGGTTATCGGACGGTCTGGCTGGACCTGACCCGGAGCGAGGAGGCGATGCATGCCGGCTTCGCGCGCGACTGGCGCAAGCGCCTGCGCGGGGCGGAGAAGGCCGGCCTCGTCCTCGACGTCGATTGGAAGGCCGACAACCTGCCCTGGCTGATGAAGCTTGAGCATGACCAGGCACGCGACAAGGGCTTCCGGGCCATGACCGGGCCGCTGGCCGTCCGTCTGCGCAACGCCATGGTCAAGGGTGGCAGTCCCAACGACGGCGCGCTGATGGTGACGGCGCTTGAGGGGCGCACGCCGGCCGCCTGCTGGCTGTTCTTCCGCCATGGCGTCTGCGCCACCAGTCAGATCAGCTGGGCCAGCGAGGCGGGGCGAAAGAACGGTGCTACACGTCTGGTGCTGTGGAAGGCGATGCGGGAATTGAAGCAGCGTGGCGTCCGCTCGCTCGACCTCGGCGGCATCAACCCCGACACCGCCCCCGGCGTCACCGAGTTCAAGCTCGGCACCGGCGGCGAGGCGGTGGAGACCGTCGGGCAGTATCGTTGAAATGCTTTATTGTTGAGATGCTTTGCCTGATGATGGCCAAGGCGGTTCCGGTTATCCTTACCTGCGTGCTGACTCAACACCTCTTCCGCACGGGATGTCCGCCATGTCAGACCTCGAACCCCTGAAGCCCGGCGAAGCCGACGTCGCCATCGAACGCGCCATGCAGCAGCGGCCGAAGGCGATGATCATCCGCGACAGGCTGCAGAAGATGCTGGAAAACGAAGACACAGCCCGCCAGTTCGTCGGCGCCATCCGCAACATGATGAACAAGGAATAGGCGTGCCGGCGGACCCTGCCGCCGGTGTTTCGCTCACCGCGTTCCGTTCACCGGCCGGTCAGCAGCTGTTCGCCTTGTTGCAGCCCTTTTCTTCGGTCGAGGCCGGCGCCGGGGTGCGGGCCAGTTGCATGCCGCCGCGGCTTTCCTCGAACATCTTCTCGATCGACCGCCGGGCCTGTTGGAAGGCTTGAAGCTCCCGCCCCTCCAGCTTCTCGCCGGTCGGCAGATCGACGGAACGCGGATTCACCTGATGCCCGGCCTTCAGCACCTCATAATGCAGGTGCGGCCCGGTGGAGCGGCCGGTGGTACCGACATAGCCGATGATGTCGCCCTGGTCGACCCGCGCGCCGCGGCCGATTGACTTGGCGAAGCGGCTCATATGAGCGTATGCGGTCGAGATCTCGGTGTTGTGGCGGATGCGGACATAGTTGCCGTAGGAGCTGCTGCGCTCGGCGATCTCGATGGTGCCGCGGCCGGCCGCGTAGATCGGTGTTCCGGTCGGTGCCGCGAAATCCACGCCCTTGTGCATCTTGCTGAAGCCCAGGATCGGGTGGTGGCGCATGCCGAAGCCCGACGTGATGCGGGCGCCGTCGATGGGCGTGCGCAGCAGGGCGCGGCGGATGCTCTCACCGTCGCCATTGTAATAGTCGATCCGCCCGTCGCGGCCCTTGAAGCGGTAGATCGGCATGTCGTCGCCGCTCAGCGTCAGCGAGGCGTACAGCAACTCGCCCTCGCCGGCCTGGGTGCCTTCGGCGGTGACCAGCTTTTCATAGAGGATCTCGAACCGGTCGCCCGGCTGGAGGTCGCGCTGGAAATCGACGTCGTAGGAGAAGTTCTGGATGAAGGCCATCATCACCGAGATCGGAACCCCAGCCTGCGCCCCCGCCTCGAACAGGCTGGAACGGATGACACCCTGCGCCGCCACCGGTTTGCGCGTCACCGGCTTCTCGGTCTGGCTGGAGGTGAAGCCGGCATCGCCCTTGCGCGCGATCGACACCGACCGCAGCGGATCGGGGGCGAACTCGAAGCCGACGAACTTGCGAGTACCGCCGCGGCGCGGTTCGAACAGGACGGTCACATGTTGGCCGGCCTGGATGTGGCGCGGGTTGTAGATGTCCCGGAGGGCGGCGACGGCATCGTGGGCGTCGTTGGTCGGGACGTTGGCGGTGGCCAGCAGATCCATCAGCGTGTCGCCGCGACCGATGGACAGGGTGCGGCGGTCGACCGGTCCGGCGGCCTGGCCGTCATTCCCGGCATCGTCCTTGGCCTCGGACTCCGTACCCGGGTTCGGCTTCACCGCCGGCTTATAGGTATTGGGAGCCCGGCCATTCGGCGCATCGGTGTTGCGCGCGACGACCGTCGCAGGCGTCAGCGCACCGGCCGTGATGATGGCAAGCAAGGCGAGCGTGGGAAGGCGGGAGAGCCTCGAACGCACCGTCGTCCTCCTCCTGTAACCCCTGGGGCGGCCCGGCAGGCCGCCGGCGATGGCTATCACCATAAGGTGTTAAGCTGATCGATCGGACGATGCTGGACCGATCCGACCCTGTCAACCGACACAAGACCGCAGGGGTGAGCCCCTTGGGAACATCCCAATGGGGACACTATCGATTGGCGTGCCCGGACAGTTGCCGGTCATGCCGCGGTTGGTGGGGCGTTCCCTTACACCGAATCCGGTGCAGGCTCGGATGAAAAACGAACTGTCAGGAATTTTTCATCGAAGCGCAAAAAAGCGCTTGCATGGTTTGGGGGAGGGCGCCTATAACCCGCTCCACCGACGGCGGGGCGCTGAACGAAGCGCGGCGCTGAAGGAGAAACGGATAAAGAAAACAGCGACTTAGCTGTTTAATCTTCCGGTTTCGACCGAAATACCTCCGGCATACTCTTGTCCGATCCTCTGAAGAAGGGGAAGCGGAAGAGCGGCCGGTGCGGCACGTTTCAGTGCTGCGGGTTCTTTGACAAGTTTATACCGTGTTGTGAGAAGGGATGCGCAGGCGGCGGCAGTTGGTAGCCGTTGCGGCCTTGTGGTGTTGGCTCTTTTGGGGATCGGCACAATGAGGATCGTCTGTGCATCTTTTGAGCAGAGAAACTGTGAACAGTATCGACGTTTCAGGAGATCGCTATCGGCGGTCCTGTCAGTCGTGACTTTGGTCACGATCTGAACCTGAGAGTTTGATCCTGGCTCAGAACGAACGCTGGCGGCATGCCTAACACATGCAAGTCGAACGAAGGCTTCGGCCTTAGTGGCGCACGGGTGAGTAACACGTGGGAACCTGCCTTTCGGTTCGGAATAACGTCTGGAAACGGACGCTAACACCGGATACGTCCCCC
>NZ_BADK01000786.1 GCF_000333595.1 Azospirillum sp. B506 | reverse complement strand
TTAAGGAATCCCGCGGCGCGATTTGCGCCTCAGATCGCGACAAGATTGCCGGCCGCAGTGCATTTTGCAACTGCGGCCGGTTCGCGTTCGGGGTCAGTTCAGCTGGTCGTCCACCACCGGCCGTTCCGGCACCGTGAGCCGGGCGCACAGCAGCGCCATCGCCGTCCCGCTGTCCGGGGCGGCCACCGCCCAGCGCTCCGGACGGTCCGGACGCGGGACCGTCAGCAGCCACAGCCGGTCCTTCTCGCTGAAGCGTTCGTTCAGCAGCGTGTATTCCCGCGGACCCAGGCGACGCAACTCGTTCAACCGGGCCTGCAGTTCCACCGCCTGGGCGTTGCGCACGGCCACCGCATCCTCGGCCTGACGCAGTTCGGTTTCCAGCCGCCGCACGTCGCGGCGCAGGGAGTCGGTGGTCTGGGTCAGCTCCATCCGGCCATGGTGCAACTGCAGCCGGCGACGCTGCACGCCGGCGATCCGGTTGCCGATCCGCAGAACCGACACGGTGATCCAGCTGAGGCAAGCCGTCAGGATCACCATCTCGAGCCCGAGCAGCAGCGGCGTTTGCGTGCCCATCCTCTCCCCCCGCCCTTCCGGCACGCTCCTTGCTGCGTGCCCGCCTGCGGTTCAGCAACCGGCGTGCCAGGGATGGTCGGCATGAACGGCGGCGGGTATTGGGCGGGAATGGGGTGGCGATGGAGGCGGTGCGGACGATCCTCGATTCGGCGGTTCCGCTGGTGGCGGCGCTGGCGGTGCTGTGCCACCTGTGCTGGGTCGCCATCCGGCGCAGCTGGGAGCGGGTGGCCGGACTGGACCGGCTGCGGCAGTCGGTGGTGCCGCTGATGGAGCGCCAGCGCGCCGAGTCCGAAGCCCTGGCCGACCTGACCTGCCGGCTTGAGGAAGCCAGGGGCCGGCTGACCGCCGCCGAACAGCGGGTCAACCATATCCAGCGCCAGATCGACACGCTGGACAAGGAACCGCCGGTCTTCCTGCACAGTCTCGGCGCCCCGGGGGGCAACCGGCGCCGCTTCCGGGCCGACGCGCAGTTCGACACCACCGTCGCCGCCGCCGCCCGCGCCGCGGGAAAGCCGGTGAACCCGGCCTGGCGCTATGGCAACCGCATCCTGGTGCATGCGCTGGACCTGCAATCCGCCCGGCGCGAGGCCGACCATGTCTTCCCACAGAAGGGCGGCTATCAGGTCTTTTTCCACGCGCCGGTGCCCTGACCTCCTTTCCGCCCTGGTCCTAACCCCAAAAGCCGGTGCTGCGGTCTTCCGCCTCCGTGCCGGCTCGGGTAAGCTGCCGATCCCGCCGCCCATACCGACAGATCGTCCCTCCATGCAAGTCTATCTGCCGATCGCCGAAATGTCGGTCAATGCGCTGCTGGTGCTCGGCATGGGCTGGCTGGTGGGATTCCTGTCGGGGATGTTCGGGGTGGGCGGCGGCTTCCTGATGACGCCGCTGCTGATCTTCATCGGCGTGCCTCCCGCCATCGCCGTCGGCACCCAGGCCAACCAGCTGGTCGCCGCCAGCGTGTCGGGTGTGCTGGCTCACTGGCGGCGCGGCAACGTCGATGTGAAGCTGGGCGTGGTGATGCTGGGCGGCGGCGTGATCGGCACCGCCGTGGGGGTGTGGATCTTCGGCATCCTCCAGCGGCTGGGCCAGATCGACATCGCCATCACCCTGTCCTACGTCTTCTTCCTCGGCACCATCGGCGGGTTGATGCTGGTGGAAAGCAGCCGCGCCATCCTGCGCCGCCGCGCGCCGACGGCCAGGCGCGGCAAGCTGCACCGCCACATCTGGCTGCATGGCCTGCCCTTCAAGATGCGGTTCCAGCGCTCCAAGCTGTATATCTCCGCCCTGTTGCCGGCGGGGATCGGTGCGGTCGGCGGCATGCTGGTGGCGATCATGGGCATCGGCGGCGGGTTTCTTCTGGTGCCGGCGATGATCTATCTGCTGAACATGCCGGCCGGGCTGGTCGCCGGCACCTCGCTGTTCCAGATCATCTTCACCACCGCGGCGGCAACCATGCTGCAGGCCGCCACCAACCAGACGGTGGACGCCATGCTGGCGCTGCTGCTGCTGATCGGCGGCGTGATCGGCGCGCAGTTCGGCACCAAGGCCGGCAGCCGCCTGCGCGGCGAGACCGCCCGGCTGGCGCTGGCGATGATCGTGGTGGCGGTGGCGCTGAAGCTGGCCTGGGACCTGTTTTCCCGTCCCGACGACCTTTACACCCTGACAATGGGATTGCGCTGATGGCGGGATTGCACTGATGGGCATCCTTACCAAACGCCGTCTGGTTCGGGCCGGCGCGGCGTTGGCCGGGCTGCTGCTGGGTGGCACGGTGGCGGCGACGGTGTGGGCGCAGCAGCTGGTCGCCGACCTGTCGAGCCACCTGATCGCCATCACCACCGGCTTCACCGGCACGGAGGTCGTGCTGTTCGGCACCACCGACGGGGCGGGCGACGTCGCCATCGTCGTCACCGGGCCGCGAGGCCCCGCCACCGTCCGCCGCAAGCAGCGGGTGGCCGGCATGTGGATGAACACCGACAGCCTGCGCTTCGACCAGGTGCCCGGCTTCTACACCGTGGCGGTCAGCCGGCCGCTCGACCAGCTGGTCGGCCGTCCGTTGCTGGAACGCCATCAGCTGGGTCTGCCGCAGCTGCAACTGCCGGCCGACGCCACCCTGCCGCCGGACGAGCTTGCCGCCTACCGCAGTGCGCTGATCCGCAACAAGCAGCGCCAGGGCCTGTATGCCATCTCGATGGGGCAGGTCGCCTTCCTGGGCGAACGGCTGTTCCGCACCAACATCTATTTTCCGGCCAATGTCCCGACCGGGCTGTACAATGTCGAAGCCCTGCTGATTCGTGACGGCGACGTGGTCAGCGCCCAGACCACGCCGCTGGTGGTGTCCAAGATCGGGTTCAGCGCCGAAGTGTCCGACTTCGCCCGCAACCGCCCGGTCGTCTACGGGGTGGCCGCCGTCATCGGCGCCATCGCGGCCGGCTGGGCGGCCGGCGCCGCATTCCGCCGGGTCTAAGCCGAGAGGGTGATCGAGATGACCGACGCAACGCAGTCCACGCCGCCGGGGCCTCCCGCCCAGCCTCCCGCTCCCAAGCCGGTGCGCATCTTCCTGGTGGTGGTCGACGACAGCCCGGAGCTGAAGGTGGCGCTCCGCTATGCCTGCCTGCGCGCCCGCAAGTCGGGCGGCAAGGTGGCCCTGCTGACCGTCCTGGAAAAGGGCGAGATGCAGCACTGGCTGGCGGTGGAGAACCTGATCCGCGAAGAACAGCGCGCCGAGGCGGAGCAGATGCTGCAGAAGCTGGCGCGCGAGGTCAACCAGCTGACCGGCACGCTGCCGGCGCTCTATGTCCGCGAAGGCAACCGCACCGAGGAGGTGCTGGCCCTGATCGGGGAGGAGCCGAGCATCTCCATCCTTGTGCTGGCCGCCGGCACGGATCCGGAAGGCCCCGGCCCGCTGATCTCCTACTATACCGGCCGCGGGCTGGGGCGGTTGCGCATCCCGCTGACCATCGTCCCCGGCGGACTGAGCAACGAGGCGCTGGACGCGATCACCTGAGTAAGGATAGGCGCCGAAGACAGGGCGCGCATGCCGGACACCGAATACCCACACAACCCGGGTCCTTGATCCGCCCGGCATTTCGGCCCAGATTTCCCCCAATCGTTCCGCGTCCCGATCCCGGGCGCGCCGGCGGTTCCATTCCGCCGCCGATGGAGGACCAGACCATGTTCATTCAGACCGAGCAGACGCCCAACCCGGCGACTCTCAAGTTCCTGCCGGGGCGTGACGTGCTCGGACGCGGCACCGCCGACTTTACCAGCCGCGAGGATGCCGCCCGTTCGCCGCTCGCCCAGCGCCTCTTCGAGATCGAGGGCGTCGTCGGCGTGTTCCTGGGTGCCGATTTCGTCACCATCACCAAGACCGATGCCCGCGACTGGTTCCTGCTGAAGCCGTCGATCCTCGGCGTCATCATGGAGCATTTCACCGCCGACCGCCCGGTCCTGCTGGAGGATGGCGGCGACGGCCATGCCGCGGCGGCGAATGCCGACGACGAGGAGATCGTCGAGCAGATCAAGGAGCTGCTGGACACCCGCGTCCGCCCGTCGGTCGCCCAGGACGGCGGCGACATCACCTTCCAGGGCTTCGAGCGCGGCGTCGTCTATCTGGCGATGAAGGGGGCCTGCTCCGGCTGCCCCAGCTCCACCGCCACGCTGAAGCACGGCATCGAGAACATGCTGCGCCACTATATCCCCGAAGTGGTCGAAGTCCGCGCGGTCCAGTAAGGATCGCCCGTGTGGATGACGGCCCGCCCTTGATGCGGCGGGCCATCATTCCCATGCTGGCTGCATGATCATCTCCGCCAGCTACAAGACCGACATTCCCGCCTTCTACGGGCGCTGGTTCCTGAACCGCCTCGACGCCGGCCATTGCCGGATGGTCAATCCTTACGGCGGCCAGACCTACCGCATCGACCTGACCCGGCCGGCGGTCGATGGCTTCCTCTTCTGGACCAAGAATTTGGGGCCGTTCCTCGGCGCGCTCGACAGCGTGGCGGAGCGGGGCTTTCCCTTCGTCGTGCAATACAGCGTCACCGGCTTGCCGACCACGCTGGAGCGCTCAGTGCCCGCCTGGGAGACGGCTGTCGGCCATCTGGCGCTGGTGCGCGGGCGCTGGGGAGCGCGGGCTGCCGTCTGGCGCTACGACCCCATCGCGTTGACCGACGTGACCCCGCCTGCCTGGCACCGCGAGACATTTGCCACCATCGCCCGTGCTCTGCGCGGGGTGACCGACGAGGTGACGGTGTCCTTCCTCCAGCCCTACCGCAAGACCGCCCGCAACCTTGCCGCCGCCGGCATCGCTTGGCGCGATCCGGAGGTGGAGGAGAAGCGGGCGCTGCTGACGGAACTGGCTGAAATCGCGGCAGGGGAGGGAATGGCGCTGACGCTCTGCACCCAGCCGGACCTTGTGGGCACGCCCGGCACGGCGCCGGCCCGCTGCGTCGATGCGCTGCGGCTGTCGGATGTCGCCGGCTATGCGGTGGCCGCGCGGGAGAAGGGCAACCGTCCCGGCTGCCTGTGTGCGCAAAGCCGCGACATCGGCGACTATGACAGCTGCCCGCACGGCTGCGTCTACTGCTACGCCGTCGCCGACCGCGGGACCGCGCGGCGACGCTTTGCCGCGCACGATCCGGAGGGAGAGTTTCTGGTGCCGCTGCCTCAGCACCCGAAAGTCCCCTCTCCCCCCGGGGAGAGGGGGACATCCGGAGGGAAAGGAAACCTTACGGACAGACCTTCCTGACCGTCTCCACCAGCTTTTCCGGATTGAACGGCTTCACCAGCCAGCCGGTGGCGCCGGCTTCGCGGCCGGCGGTCTTTTTGGCCGGGTCGGCTTCGGTGGTCAGCAGCAGGATCGGGGTGGCGCGGTTGAGCGCCGAGGCGCGGATGGCGCGGGTCAGGGCCAGCCCGTCCAGGCCGGGCATGTTCAGGTCGGTGATGATGCAGTCGAACTTGCGCTGGTTGACCAGGGCGAGGCCGGCATTGCCGTCCGACGCCTCCGCCACCTCGTAGCCGGCGCCTTTCAGCGTGAACCCGACCATATCGCGGATGGTCTTGGAATCGTCGACGGTCAGGACGCTTTTGGGCATGAAACGGCTCCGTTTTAGGCCGAAAGGAATAGAGGACAGCCCTAGGCAATTTCCCGCCGACCGTCAACCACCGGCATTCCCTAGTCCCGGCAACAAAATACCCCCAGCCCGGCGGTGGATTTGCCGAACCGGGGGTTTGCACAAGCTGGATTGTTACGCTTTCGTATCGACATGCTGGCCGCCGGCGTCGCCGCCCTTGGCGACACCGACCATCGCCTCGCGCAGCAGGCGGCCATGGATGGTGTAGCCGGGCTGCAGAACCTGCACGACGGTGCCGGCTGCCTTGCCGGTGTTCTCGATCTCGAACATCACCTGATGGAAGTTCGGGTCGAACGGCTCGCCGGCCGGATCCAGCTTCTTGATGCCGGCGCGGTCGAAGGCGGCAAACAGCTGGCGCTCCGTCGCCTCGACGCCGACGGCAAGGCCCTTCAGCATCTCGTCCTTCTCGCGGCCCTCGGCCGGCACGGCGTCCAGCGCGCGGCGCAAATTGTCGGCGACCGACACCAGCTCCTTGGCGAAGCTGGACACGGCGAACTTGGTGGCGTCCTCGCGGTCGCGCTGGGCACGGCGGCGGGTGTTCTCCGTTTCCGCCATGGCACGCAGAAGCTGGTCCTTCAGGCTGGCGACCTCGGCCTCCAGCTTGGCGACGCGGTCCTCGGGCGAACCCGCAGCCGTCTGGCCGGCTTCCGTCTGGTTGGCGGCGGTATCGGTGGTGGTCTCGGTCGGCTCCACCGCGGCGTCGGAGGGCTTGTTCTGCTCTTCGCTCATGGTCTTCTCAATTCTTGCTTCGTCAAAAGGCGGCGGGAGTGAGGAGGGCGGTTCAACCGATCAGCCGGCTGACCACCTTGGCGGTGTAATCCACCAGCGGAATGATGCGGGCGTAATTGATGCGGGTCGGGCCGATGACGCCGATGGCGCCGATCACCTGCTCGCGGCTGTTCTGGAAGGGGGAGATGATCATCGAACAGCCGGAATGGCTGAACAGCACATTCTCGGCGCCGATGAAGATCTGCACGCCGTCGCCTCGGCCGGTGGCGTCCAGCATGCGCAGCATGGTCTCCTTGGTCTCCAGCGCCTCGAACAGGCCGCGCACCCGTTCCAGGTCGGACAGCGCGGTGACGTCCTCCAGCAGGCGGGACTGGCCGCGGACGATCAACTGGCCGGCGTTCGAGCCGCCGGTGCCAGCCCAGGTGGCCAGCCCGGCGGCGACCACCTTGCGCGACAGCTCGTCCAGCTGGGTCTTCTGCTGTTCGATCTCCTGCAGCACCTCCTGCCGGGCTTCGTCCAGCGTGCGGCCGGCGAGCTTGGCGCTGAGGAAGTTCGACACCGTCTGCAGGGTGGAGGTGGGAACCCCCATCGGCACCTCGATCACCCGGTTCTCGACCAGCCCGTCCTCGTTCACCAGGACGACCAGGGCGCGGCCGGGGCCGAGCGACACGAATTCGATATGCTTCAGCGGCCGGTCGGTCTTGGGCGCCACCACCAGCCCGGCGCAATGCGACAGGCCGGACAGCATGGTGGACGCCTCGCCCAGCACGTCGGCGAAGGCACGGCCGGAGGCGGAGCATTTCGCCTCGATCGAGGCGCGTTCGTCCTCGGTCAGCGACCCGATCTCCAGCAGGCCGTCGACGAACATGCGCAGGCCGGCATCGGTCGGGATGCGGCCGGCCGAGGTATGCGGGGCATAGAGCAGCCCCTGCTCCTCCAGGTCGGCCATCACATTGCGGATGGTCGCGGGCGACAAGGCCATGCCAAGCCGCCGCGAGATCGTGCGCGAACCGACCGGTTCGCCCGATGCCACATAGGCATCGACGATCAGCCGGAAAATCTCGCGCGATCGCTGGTTCAGCTCGTTGATCATTGTCTATGGCGACTGGGCGGTCGGGCTCTGTTCGGGCTGGGGGGTTGCGGAACGCGAATTCCATCAACCGGTCCGAATTTAGGCAGGTCCGACCGCCGAATCAACGTGCGGGGCGAAGAAGCTCCACCGGCATGCGATCGCGCGACGCTCCTTACTGCTCCGCCAGGAAGGCGCGGTACTGGGTGGCGATGGCGCCGACCGCCGCCTCGTACAGCTGCCGGCCATGCTCCGGACGGGCAAGGCCGGGGGCGGAGCCGATGCGGCCGTCCGGATAGCGGCGGCGGAAGTCGCGGGCATCGTGGAAGCCGCCAGCCGGCGCCTGTTCCGGCTCCATCGCTGCGGTCTTGATCGAGTCGGGGTAGGCGTACTGGGTGACCGACACCTCGCTGGGGGTGGCGTGCGAGCCTTCCATGCCCTGGTACAGCTCGCGCGACAGGCGGCCGACCTCGCCATTCTCCCACCAGTTCACCAGGGCGCAGCGCAGGTCCGGCGCATCGCGGCCGCGCAGCGCCCGGTTCTCCGCATGGATCTCGTAGAAGGCCGCGCGCACCGTGGCGATGTTTCCGCCATGGCCGTTGACGAAGAAGAAGCGCTCGAACCCGTGTTCGGCCAGCGACCCGACATAGTCGCGCAGCAGGGCGATCAGCGTCGACGGCTTCAGCGTCATCGAACCGGGGAATTCCATGTGGTGCACAGCCATGCCGACCGGGATGGTCGGACCGACCAGCGCGCCGGTGGCGTCGCCGACGCCCTTGGCGATGACCTCGGCGCAGATGGCGTCGGTGCCGACCAGCCCGTTCGGCCCGTGCTGCTCGGTCGAACCGATCGGCATGATGATACCCTTGGAGGTCTTCAGATAGGCCTCGACCTCGGCCCAGGTGCTCAGGTGAAGCTGCACGGTGGCGGATCCTTTTCGACGATGCGTGCCGGGAATGGGTTGCCCTCATGTTAGGCGCCCGGCCGGCCGGGACAACCGCTCCCTGCGCCGGGCGGGCATGACGGAGCCGTTGCGCTGCGCGTGCTCATCCCGCGCTGGCGCAATTTTCACGGTATGACTACAATCGCGTGCAGTTTGCCCGGAAGGGCATCTTTTTCGGGGTGCAGTGGTGGTTGCGCGCGTCAACACGGTGGCGTTCCAGGGCATCGAGGTGCTGGGGATCGACGTCCAGGTCCAGATGTCCGGCGGACTCGTCGCCTTCACCGTCGTCGGCCTGCCCGACAAGGCGGTGGGCGAAAGCCGGGAGCGGGTGCGCGCCGCGCTGCACGCGCTGGGGCTGGCGCTGCCGGCCAAGCGGATCACCGTCAACCTCGCCCCCGCCGATGTGCTGAAGGAGGGCAGCCATTTCGACCTGCCCATCGCGCTCGGCCTGCTGACGGTGATGGGGGTGCTGCCGGATGCGGAGATGGCCCGCTATGTCGCGCTGGGCGAACTGGCGCTGGACGGTGCCCTGACCCCGGTGGCCGGTGTGCTGCCCGCCGCCATCGACGCGCTGGCCAACGACCGCGGGCTGATCTGCCCGGCGGCCTGCGGCGGCGAGGCGGCCTGGGCCGGTCCCGACCTGGAGGTTCTGGCGCCGGTCAATCTCCTCGCCCTCATCAACCATTTCAAGGGCGCCCAGGTGCTGACCCCGCCCAAGCCGCGGATGCAGGAACAGGATGCGCCGCCGCCCGACCTGCGCGACGTGAAGGGCAACGAGACCGCCAAGCGCGCGCTGGAGGTCGCCGCCGCCGGCGCGCACAACCTGCTGATGATGGGGCCGCCCGGCTCCGGCAAGTCGATGCTGGCCGCCCGCCTGCCCGGGCTGCTGCCGCCGCTCGACCCGGCGGAGGCGCTGGAGGTGTCGATGATCCACAGCGTCGGCGGGCTGCTGGAGGACGGGCGCCTGCTGCGCCAGCGCCCCTTCCGCGCCCCGCACCAGTCGGCCAGCCTGCCGGCGCTGGTCGGGGGCGGCACGCGGGCCAAGCCGGGCGAGATTTCCCTGGCGCACCAGGGCGTTCTGTTCCTCGACGAGCTGCCGGAGTTCCCCCGCGCCCTGCTGGAGGCGCTGCGCCAGCCGCTGGAGACCGGCAAGGCGGTGGTCAGCCGCGCAAACCACCATGTGACCTATCCGGCGCGGGTGCAGCTGGTGGCGGCGATGAACCCCTGCCGCTGCGGCCATCTCGACGATGCGTCGCTCGCCTGTGCCCGGGCGCCGAAATGTGCCGCCGATTATCAGTCGAAGATCAGCGGGCCGCTGTTCGACCGCATCGACCTGCACATCGACGTGCCGGCGGTCAGCCCGGCCGATCTCAGCCTGCCGCCGCCGGCGGAGGGCAGCGCCGACATCGCCGCCCGCGTCGCCGTCGCCCGCGCCATCCAGGCGGAGCGCTATGGCGGTTTCGGTCCTTATCCGGCGGGCCGGGCGGTGCGGACGAATGCGGAGGCGGACGGCGAATTGTTGGAGAAGGTCGCCTCTCCCGACGGCCCCGGCCGTGCCCTGCTGACCGAAGCGGCGGAGCGGCTGAAGCTGTCCGCCCGCGGCTATCACCGGGTGATGCGGGTGGGGCGGACGCTGGCCGACCTCGATGGGGTCGAGGGAGTCAGGCGCCGCCACATCGCCGAGGCATTGAGCTACCGGCGGATCGCGCCGGGGCGGTGAGGGAAGGGGGAAATCCGTCCGGACGTCCTTATGGACCCTCGAACACCGGCGGCTTGGCCGCTCCCGGGCAGGTGTTCGCCGGGATCGTCTCCTGCTCGACGAAGCCGACGGCGGCGGCCATGGCGCAATCCTCGCTGGAGGTCACGATGTGGCTGGCGGCGCGGAAGACCAGATGGCGGCTCTTCGGCAGGGTGGCGGCAGCACGGTCACCCCAGTCCGGCGGGGTGACGGGGTCGTAGGCCCCGGACAGCAGCAGCACAGGAACCGGGCTGGCGACCGGCAGACGTTCGCTCGGTTCCTGATGGCCGGATGGCCACAGGCGGCAGACGCGCTGGCCGGGATCGTCGGCGGCAACCAGCCCGTAGGGGGCGTAGCGGCGGGCGCTGTCGGCGCGCTTCAACGGGTCGGCGGTGGTCACCGATTCACGGCATTCGACGGAGAAGGCCAGACCGTCGGCGACCTCCGGATCGCCCAGCCAATTGGTCGGCGCCCATTCCGCCAGCGTGGCGTATTGGCCGCGGATGGCGCGGTCGATCATGATCGGCAGGGCCGGCACCGCCTCGCTGACCGCCATCGCTTCCAGCCCGGCGGCGATGGCCGCGCCGCCGGTCAGGTGCAGGATGCGGCGGGTCTCATGGTCGCCGACCACGACATCGATCGGAGTGCGGTCCAGCCGTTCGACCATGCCGAGGAAGCGCTTCTCCAGATCGGGAAAGGCGGAGCGGCAGGTCCGGCTGGCGGCGCAGTCGTCGAACAGCCGGCGATAGGAGCGCTGGGCCAGCCAGGCCATGTCCTCCTGCGCATTGACGTCGGGCGGATAGACGCTGTCGAAGACGGCGGTGCGGACGCGGCCGCCCTGGCGCCGCAGGATCTCCAGCCCCACCCGCGTGCCGTAGGACACCCCGAACAGGTTCACGCGCTGGGCGCCCAGCGCGGTGGCGATGTCCAGCGCATCCTCCGCCGCGACGGGGGTGGAAAATTGGGTGGTGTCCAGCCCCGCGGCCTGCAATCGCGCGGAACAGGCGCTGACCGCGGAGCGTTCCGCCGCCGCCCGCTGCTCGCGCGTCAGCGGCCGGGTGCCGCGGGTGGCGCCGACGGAATCCAGCTCCGGGCAATCGGTGTCGGGCTCCGCCCGGCCGACGCCGCGCGGGTCGAACAGGATCAGGTTGCGGGTGCGGCGGAAGGGGGCCGACAGCTCCCACCACACTTCCATCCGTTCTTCCGTCGCCTCGCCGCTGCCGAAGGGGGACGCGCCGGGGCCGCCCTCCAGGAACAGCACCGGATCGGGGGCCGGCTGGCGGGCGGTGCTGAGCAGAACGGCGACCGGCAGTCGCAGGCTGCGGCTGTTGGGCCGGTCGCGCCGCTCCGGCACCGCCACCGTTCCGCACAGGGCCGCTTCGCCGTCCGGCACCGTGAACCAGCAGGGGCCGGGGGTGAAGCGCGCCTCCGCCGCTGCGGCAACGGGCCACAGGAGAGTCCACAGCGCGCCCGCCACCACGGCTGCAACCGCCAGCAGCTTGCGGGTGGAGCGCACCACGGTCGGCCATGCGGGTGAGGGGAGGAAGGACACGGACGGACGACCCGGAACTGATGGATAGGGACCGATGGACGAAGTACCACAGATGGCTGTGGGCAACGGCTCTGTGTTTGACCGACCGACCTCCGCTTGTCCAGAGCCGCCCGGCGCCATCCTGTCCAATGGCGAAACGACGAAAAAGCGGTGCCGAATTGCAACAGCCGTGCAGCGAAGACCACGCCCGCTGCGGAAGAACGGGTTGACGGAATACATCCGCATACGGAATTATTTCGATATCAGAGGCTCCACCGGCGGAGCCTCTCTCATGGAGGAGCAGATCATGCCGACCTTGTGGACGGCGTTGCGGAGCCGCTGGCTCGATTCCGGAGCGTCCTCCGGACCGGGCCGACTGTGCGATCACCTGCGGCGCGACATCGGTTTGACGGATGGCGAGGCCGGGGACGGCGAAGAGCCTCCACTCGACTGCCGTCTTCCGCCTTTTCACATCCGCAATCGGAACCTATCGGAAGCGCGGACATTTTTGACCTTGCAACCGTATCGCTGAGCGGCGATACCGGATCCGCCGGCCTCTCACGCCGGCATCACCCAACCTCTGGAGAGTTTCGATGAAAGCCATCGTAGCCACTGCCTGGACTCGCCGATCCGGCGATCCGGCCAACACCGCCGCCCATATGGCCGCCAATCATGCCCAACCGGCCCGTCTTCTTCCCGCAGCCTTCGAACGTGAATTCCGGATATCGAGAGGATCCCATGTGTGTCTTTCTGGGTTTTTGCGGTCACCGTCTCTTCGTTGAACACGCCCGCTGGGCATCGCCGGCCGGGTCTTTCGACCTGAGGCGTGAAAACGGGGAAGTCATCCTATGGCTTGGACGCCTGAACATCATCTACACACCGGCCCGTTGGGGACCACCCTCCCGCGCTGCATAGCGCGCGGCGCCGCGGAGACCCGCTGAATGCCGGCCCGCGTTCGTCATGACGAGGTCCTTACCGTCGTCCAGGTGCTTGAGGCGTTCCGCAAGCTCGACCCCGATCTGCCCATCCAGTATGCGCTGAGTTTCATGACCATCGCGCAGAGCGGAGGCATCTCCATCGGCGAACTGGCGGAACGCCTGGGCATCGCCCAATCCTCCGCGTCGCGCAACGTCGCGGCGCTCAGCCGCTGGCACAGCTTCGGCAAGGCCGGCCTCGATCTGGTGCAGGCGCAGGAAGACCCGCGCGAACGCCGCCGCAAGATCGTCACCCTGACCGACAAGGGCCGTGAGTTCCTGGACGCGCTGCGCGCCATCGTGAACCCGCCCGACCAGCGCCGTCCCGTCAAAACCGCCTGATCGCCGCCTCAGGCGATCCCGTTCAGCGCCCTGCGCAGCATCCCCACCAGCGTGCGCACCGCCAGTTCCTGCCGCTCCAAACTCAAGCCGCCGTAACGGCGCAGCCTGGCGGCCCGGTCCGGCAGCGGCGGCATGTGGAAGAAGCCATACGGCACGTCCAGGCCCGTGCTTTCGATGATGTGCCGCGCCCGGTAGAACAGATGGTTGCCGAGGAAGCCGCCGGAAAAATCGCCGAAGGTCACCGGCAGCCCGGCCATCGACAGTTCCCGCATCACCCGCGGCACCGGCAGGGTGCTGCCGTAAGCGGCCGGCCCGCCGGGCACGATGTCGGCGTTCTCGCGTACCGTCCCGGCCGCATCGGCCAGCGGGCTTTCGTCGCGGTTCCAGGCCAGCCGCTCCAGCCGGATGTAGTCGCTCGCTTCCCAATAGGCGAAGCCGAGCGCCGCCAGCGGCCGGTGTTCCGCCAGCAGGTCGGCGAAAGCCTCGCCGCAGGCGTCATACAGAGGGGGGAGGGTGGCGGTGACGACCCCCGGCTCCGCCGCCAACCGGTCCATCAGCAGGGCGGTCGGATCGGCGGCCCATGGATGGTCGACGGGGGAGTGCTCTGCGGGGAGATGATCCGCTTCGCCGTCCGGGGGTGTCCCGAACGGTGCGAAGCCGGTGATCAGGATGGGGGCCGTCACGGGCAGGACATCCTTACGGCCGCAGCAGGCCGATGATGTCCTTCACGTCGTTCAGGTTCTTTTCCGCAATCGCGGCGGCGCGCTCGCCGCCCGTCTTCAGCAGCCGGTCGATCTCCGCCTTGTCGGCCAGCAGCTCCTTCATGCGGGTGGTGATCGGCGCCAGCTTGTCCACCGACAGGTCGACCAGCGACTTCTTGAAGTCGGAGAACTGGGCACCGGCGAACTGCGCCAGAACCTGTTCGCGCGACTGGCTGGCCAGGGCGCCATAGATGGTGACGAGGTTGTCGGCCTCGGGACGGGCCTCCAACTCGGTCACGGTTTCCGGCAGCGGCTCCGGGTCGGTCTTGGCCTTGCGGATCTTCTGGGCGATGGTGTCGGCGTCGTCGGTCATGTTGATGCGCGAATATTCGGACTCGTCCGACTTCGACATCTTCTTCTTGCCGTCGCGCAGGCTCATCACCCGCGTCGCCTCGCCCAGGATCTGCGGCTCGGGCAGCGGGAAGAACTCGGTCTCGTAACGGCGGTTGAAGGCGCCGGCAATGTCGCGCGCCAGTTCCAGATGCTGCTTCTGGTCCTCGCCCACCGGCACATGGGTGGCCTTGTAGAGCAGGATGTCGGCGGCCATCAGCGTCGGGTAGGCATAGAGGCCGAGATTGGCCATGTCCTTCTGCTTGCCGGCCTTTTCCTTGAACTGGGTCATGCGGTTCAGCCAGCCCAGCGGCGTGTGGCAGGACAGGATCCAGCCCAGCTCGGCGTGGCCCGGCACGACCGACTGGTTGAACAGGATGTTCTTGTCCGGGTCGATGCCGGCGGCAATGTAGGCCGCGGCGACCTCGCGGATGTTGTTGCGCAGGACCTCCGGGTCCTGGTCGATGGTCAGCGCGTGCAGGTCGACGACGCAGAAAATGCACTCGTAGCTGTTCTGCAGCTCCACCCAGTTGCGCAGCGCCCCCAGATAGTTGCCGAGGTGAAGCTGCCGGGTCGGCTGCATGCCGGAGAAAATGCGGTTCACGGGTGGTCTCGCTCGAAAACTCTGGGAGGCGGCAGTTATCGCCCCCCGAAGTCCGCCGGTCAAGGCACGGCGCATGCCGGCCGGAGGGCCTGCGACCGTTCGACCGGGGCCGTTCGACCGGGGCCATTCCCGTCAGGCCAGCTGCTGCTCGATCGACCGGGTCATCGGGGTCTCGACATCGCCGGTGTGCTTCGTCGTGACCGTTTCGATCAGCAGGACGCAGCATTCCTCGTCGGCGACCGGATTGTGCATCACCCCGCGGGGAACGATGCAGAACTCGCCGGGCGACAGCATCGTCTCGCTGCCATCCTCGAACTGGATGCGCAGGCGGCCTCGGATGACCTGGAACAGCTCGTCCTCGTCGTCGTGCCTATGCCAGACGAACTGGCCGAGAAGCTTGGCGACCTTCACATACTGGTCGTTCACACGCCCCACCACCTTGGGCGACCAATGCTCGGTGAGGTCGGCCAGGGCTGCCTCGATGTTGATGGACGGACTCATGCGCGTTCTCCCTGTTCTTCGGCCCGACGGGGCCGCGGTCACAGGATCGCGCACGCCTTGACTAGCTGAAAACTAATTCTGGTGAGATAATCATTAAAAATCATAATGCACCGATGGTCCGCAACCTCGACATCGCGCTTCTGCGCAGCTTCGCCGTCGCCGCCGATCTGCGCAGCATGACAGCGGCAAGCCAGACATTGAACCTGACGCAAGGGGCGGTCAGTCAGCAGATCGCCCGGCTGGAGGCGCTGACCGGTGGATCGCTGTTCATTCGCGACCGGCGCAATCTTCGCCTGACACCGTCCGGCGAGCGGCTGTTGGGCAAGGTCCGGCAGCTGCTGTCGTTGAACGACGAGATCTGGGCCGGCATCAATGGCGGCATCCTGGATGGGCCGGTGCGGATCGGTGCGCCCTATGACCTGATCGGACCGTGCATTTCCCCGGTGTTGAAGGTCTTTGCCGAGGCCTTTCCACAGGTGGAGCTGTCGCTGGTCTGCGGATCGTCGCCGGAACTGGCCGACCGGCTTGCCGGCGGAGACCTCGACCTCGCGGTGGTCGAGGAGCCGGTGGCGACGGCGCGGGGCGAGCATCTGATGGCCGACCGGCTGGTCTGGGTGGGTGCCAGGGGCGGCACCGCCCATGCGAAGCAGCCGTTGCCGCTGTCGCTGGTGGTGGACAGTTGCATCTTCAAGCCGGCGGTGACGGCGGCCCTGCAACGGCAAGGCCGGACTTGGCGGACGGTGTTCGAGAATGGCGGTCTCGACGCCACCTTCGCCACCGTGCGGATGGATCTCGCGGTGTCGGCTTGGCTGGCCTTCACCGTGCCGGCCGACCTGGAAATCCTCCCGGCCGACTGCGGATTGCCGGAGTTGCCGTCCCTGGCCGTCACGCTGCATCTGCCGGACCGGCCGCCGACGCCGGCAGCGGCCGAACTGGCCCGTCATGTCCGCGACGCCTTCACCCGGCAGCGCCAACCCGCCTGAGGGTTGGTGCTGCCGGGTTTTGGGCATGCTGCCGCTTGGCTGCGTATCCTTACTTGCCCGCGCGGCGGCGCGTTCTCATTTTTCCGCGCGGCGGCGCTCGATGGCGTCCCACAGCAGGGCTTCCAGCTGCACGCCGTCCAGGCGGTTGATCTCCTGGATGCCGGTGGGGGAGGTGACGTTGATCTCGGTCATGTAGTCGCCGATCACGTCGATGCCGACGAAGACCAGGCCCTTCTCGCGCAGCACCGGACCGATGGCGGCGCACATCTCGCGCTCGCGCGCGGTCAGTTCGGTCTTCCTGGCGCTGCCGCCGGCATGGAAATTAGCGCGGGCCTCGCCCTCCAGCGGCATGCGGCTGACCGCGCCCACCGGCTCGCCGTCGACCAGGATGATGCGCTTGTCGCCCTGACGAATTTCCGGCAGGTACTTCTGCACGATCACCGGCTCGCGGTAGAGCTGGGTGAACATTTCCAGCAGGGAGCCGAGATTCTCGTCGTCCGGCTTCAGGTGGAAGACGCCGGCACCGCCATTGCCGAACAGCGGCTTGACGATGATGTCCTTGTGCTCGGCCCGGAACTCCAGGATGGCCTGCTTGTCGCTGGTGATCAACGTCGGCGGCATCAGGTCGGGGAACTTGGTGATGAACAGCTTTTCCGGCGCGTTGCGCACCTCGGCCGGGTCGTTGACCACCAGAACCTTGGGCTGCACATGCTCCAGCAGATGGGTGGAGGTGATGTAGGCCATGTCGAAGGGCGGATCCTGCCGCAGCAGGATGACGTCCATGGTCGACAGATCGGTCGGCACCGGTTCGCCCAGCGTGTAATGGGCGCCGCGCTGGCGCACCACCGTCATCTCGCGCACGCGGGCGGTCAGGCGGTTGCCGGTCAGGATCAGGTCGCGCGGGTGGTAATGGTACAGGCGATGGCCGCGCTTCTGCGCCTCCAGCGCCATCATGAAGCTGGAGTCGGTGTCGATGTTGATCGACTCGATGGGGTCCATCTGGAAGGCGACGGCGAGGCTCATGACGGGTCTCCGGACCTCTGCAACGGGGGTCAGTTCAGGCGGTTCTTCAACTGCTGGATCAAGGAGGCGGTCTGGTGGCGGTGATGGTCGTCACCGGTCAGCGCCATGAAGGTCTCCAGTGCGACGATGGCGTCCTTCAGGTTGCCGGCATGGGCTTCCAGAAGGCCGGTCTCGCGCCACAGCGCCGGTTCATGCGGGGCGAACAGGCGCATCGCCTCCAGTACCTCCAGCGCCTTCGGCACCTCGTGCGCCGACAGGTGGCGCAGCTTGATGTTGTTCTGCAGGCGCAGCAGCACGTCGCGGTTCGACACCGGCTGGTAATGGCCGGGCTCCAGCTCGGCGGCACTGCCGGCGGTGGCCTTCAGCAGGTCGCGCAGGTCGACGACGCTGCGGGTCTGCCCCTCGTTGAAGGGGTCGAGAATGGCGCGGGCGCCGTCCTTCTCGATGCGGACCAGGAAATGGCCGGGGAAGTTCAGCCCGACCATCGGCCAGCCCTGCGAGCGGGCAGCATGCATGTAGAGGATACCGAGAGCCACCGGCAGGCCGCGCCGGCGGTCGACCACCCGCAGCAGGTTGGCGTTCTGCAGGTCGTCATAGGTATCGTGGTCGCCGGAATAGCCGTGGCGCTCGCCGATCACCGCATGCAGATGGGCGATGCGCGTCTCCAGGCTGTCGGTCTCCGGATCCTGGGCCGCGACACGGGCGGCCAGATCCTCGACGATGGTCCGGATATGGGCGCGGTAGGGGGCAAGGTCGGCGGTCGGCAGCTCCAGCGCGCCCAGCGCCAGGGCGGCTTCGGCCAGATCGATCTCGTCGTCCGGCTGGTCGCCGATGCGGCGCAGGATTTCGCAGGCTTCCGCGCGGTTGCTCAAGACTGTCGCCCTCTCATAACGGCCCTCTCACGCCCTCCAGGCATCGACCAGATGGCGTGGCCAGGCCCAAGGGGTAACCAGCATCACGTCGAAGCGCAAGACATAGCCGGCATAGCGCGGGTTGGCGCCGAGGAAGGCATGGGCGGCACGGGCCAGCCGGCCGCGCTGGCGGGCATTCAGCGCCTCGTTGGCGGTGTCCCAGTCGCCGCGCGCCTTCACCTCGACGATGGCGATGGTCTTGCCGCGCTTCGCCACGATGTCGATCTCGCCCATCGGCGTGCGCAGACGGCTGGCCAGGATGCGGTAGCCGCGCAGCCGCAGCGACAGGCGGCACAGCGCCTCCGCCCGGCGGCCCAGGCTTTCGGCGCGCAGGCGCCGCGCATCCAGGTCGGTCATTTCGTCTTCTCCTCCCGCTGCAGTTCCAGCGCGCGGGCATAGACGGTGCGCTTGTGCTGGCCGGTGCGGGCGGCGACGTCGGCGGCGGCGTCGCGCACCGACAGGCGGGTCAGCGCCTCGCGCAGCAGGGCATCGACGTCGGCTTCGCCCGGCGTCGCCTCCTCGCCCGGCGGACCGATCACCAGCACGACCTCGCCGCGCGGCGGTCCGGCCTCGGCGTAATGGGTGGCCAGCTCGGGCAGGGTGCCGCGCCGCACCTCCTCGTACAGCTTGGTCAGTTCGCGGGCGACGGCGGCCTCGCGCGGGCCCAGGATGTCGGCGAGGTCGGCCAGCGACTCCGGCAGGCGCTGCGGCGATTCGAAGAAGACCAGCGTGGCCGGCACGCCCTTCAGCTCGCCGGCGGTGGCGCGGCGCGCGCTGCTCTTGTTCGGCAGGAAGCCGGCGAACAGGAAGCGGTCGGTCGGCAGGCCGGACAGCACCAGCGCCACCAGCGGGGCGGAGGCGCCGGGCAGAGTGGTGACCGCAACCCCCTCCGCCACGCAGTCCCGCACCAGCTTGTAGCCGGGGTCGGAGACCAGCGGCGTGCCGGCATCGGTGACCAGTGCGATGGCCTCGCCCTTTTTCATGCGCTCGATCAGGATCGGACGCATCTTTGCGGCGTTGTGTTCGTGATAGGAAACGAAGGGGGTGTGGATGCCGTGGATGCCCATCAGCTTGGCGGTGACGCGCGTGTCCTCGCAGGCGATGGCATCGGCCCGCTTCAGCGCGTCGAGCGCCCGCAGGGTGATGTCGGCGGCGTTCCCGATCGGGGTGGCGACCACATGCAAGCCGGCCGCGAGTTTACTTGGCGCGGCGAGGGGGCTACCTTGAGCGCCACTTTCGGCCGGCTCGGCGGGGACCATGCCTTGGGTCTCGCCTTCGGTATCGGCGGCCGTTTCAGCAGATGTGGAGACAATTGGTGGCACGCTTGGCAACAGCTTTCTCACAGGGTCTGAAACGTCACGGCGTGGCAGCCTTGCTGGTCGCCGGCCTGTTGTCGGCCTGTTCGACTGTAAGCGCGCCGCCGCGGGTGGCACAAGCGCCGCAACCGGCTCCGGCCCCGGTGGCTCCCCTGCCGGAAGCGCAGGGCCCGATCAAGGTGGCCGTCCTGGTGCCGCTCAGCGGCCAGAGCGCCGCCATCGGGCAGGCCATGCTGGACTCGGCGCAGATGGCGCTGTTCGACATGGCCGGCGACCAGCTGCAGCTGCTGCCGCGCGACACCAAGGGCACGCCGAACGGGGCGGCCGACGCGGCGCGCCAGGCGCTGGCCGAGGGCGCCCGCCTGATCGTCGGCCCGCTGTTCGCCGCCGATGTCGCCGCGGTGCGGCCGATCGCCCAGAATGCCGGCGTCGACGTGCTGGCCTTCACCAACGACGCCACCCAGGCCGGCAACGGCACCTATGTGCTGGGCTTCGTCCCGGCCGATCAGGTCACCCGCGTCGCCGGCTATGCCCGTTCGCGCGGGGCGACGCGCTTCACCGTGCTGGCGCCGCGCTCGCCCTATGGCGATGCGGTGGTGAACGCCATGCAGCAGATCGCACCGAAGCTGGGCGCCATGACCACCCAGGTCGAGCGCTATGACCCGGCGGTCACCGACCTGTCGGTCCCGGCCAAGCAGGTGGCGCAGGAGACCCCGCAGCCGCAGGCGGTGATGCTGGCCGAAGGCGGGCAGCGCGCTCAGGGTATCGCCCAGGCGCTGGCAGCCAACGGCGTGCAGCCGCAGCAGGTCAAGCTGCTGGGCACCGGCCTGTGGGACGATACGTCGCAAGGCGCGCTGGGGCAGGAACCGGCGCTGGTCGGCGCGCTCTATGCCGCACCGGCACCGCAGACCCGTGCCCGCTTCGAGTCGCAGTTCGAGCAGCTCTATGGCCGCAAGCCGCCGCGCATCGCGACGCTGGCCTATGACGCGACCTCGATTGCCGCTGTCTTGATCCGCACCGGCGGTCCGGTGCCCTTCGACCGCATGGCGATGACCAACCCGAACGGCTTCGAAGGGCTGGACGGCCTGTTCCGCCTGCGCACCGACGGCATGGTCGAACGCGGCCTTGCGGTGATGGAGATCACCCCCACCGGTTCGCGCGTGGTCGACCCGGCCCCGCCGTCCTTCGAGATGCTGGGGCAGTGAGGAAGCACGCCCTCTCCCGTCCCGGGAAGAGAGTGTGGTAAAAAGAATGCGCCGCGGCCGTCGTCAGACGGGCCGCGGCGTTTTTGTATCCCAGGTAAGGATAGCTGGGGAATGTCGCTTCGCTATCCCCTCATCCTGCGCTTTTCTCCAGGGAAAACAGGAGAAACCGTCGCAGGGGAGAGGGAGCTATCCTTACTTATGCCCGCGCCCGCAGGTAGGGGGTCAGGCGCCATTCGGCGAACTTGATCAGGCGGGTGGCGATGAAGTTCAGCACCAGATAGATCGCCCCGGCGACGATGAACAGCTCGAAGACCGCGAAGGTCTGGGCGATCATCCGGCGGGCGATGCCGGTGACCTCCATCAGCGTGATGGTGCTGGCGAGCGAGGTCGCCTTCACCATCAAGATCACCTCGTTGCCGTAGGCGGGCAGCATCTGGCGGATCGCCACCGGCAGGACGATGCGGCGGAAGGCGAGCGCCCGTGACATGCCGCAGGCCCGCGCCGCCTCGACCTGTCCCGAGGGAACCGACAGGATGGCGCCGCGCAGCACCTCGCTGGTATAGGCGCCGGTGTTCAGCGTCAGCGCCAGGATGGCGCACCAGTAGGGCTCGCGCAGGAAGGGCCACAGGATGCTGTCGCGGATGAACTCGAACTGGCCCAGCCCGTAATAGACCAGGAAGATCTGCACCAGCAGCGGCGTGCCGCGGAAGACGAAGACATAGGCCGCGGCCAGCGTCTCCACCACCCGGTTTCCCGACAGCCGCAGCAACGCCACGGCGAAGGCGACCAGCGCCCCCAGCGTCAGCGAGCCGACGATCAGCTGCAGCGTCAGCGACAGTCCGCCGAGCATGCGGGGCAGGCTGTCCCACATCAGTTGCCAGTTCATGGCCTCAGGCCCTCCGGACGCCGCGATTGGCGGAGATTTCGGCGCGGTTGAACAGCGCCGTCGAAACGGTGGTCAGCATCAGGTACAGCACGGCGGCGGTGCTGTAGAACAGGAAGGGCTGGCGCGTGGCGCCCGCCGCCAGATGGGTCACCCGCATCAGTTCGGCCAAGGCCGTCACCGACACCAGCGCCGTGTCCTTCAGCGTCAGCTGCCAGACATTGCCGAGGCCGGGCAGGGCGAAGCGCAGCGTCTGCGGCACCAGCACCCGGCGCAGGATCAGCCAGCGGCTCATCCCGCAGGCGCGTGCCGCCTCGATCTGGCCGAAGGGGACCGACTGCACGGCCCCGCGGATCACCTCGGTCGAATAGGCGCCGGAAATCAGCCCGACCGCCAGCACGCCAATGGTGAAGGCGTTCAGGTCGATCCGCCCGTCATAGCCGAAGGCGGAGGCGATGGCGGTGGCGACCCCGCTGCCGCCGAAGAACAGCAGGTAGATCACCAGCAGTTCGGGAATGCCGCGGACGATGGTGGTGTAGACGTCGGCCACCACGTTCAGCGTCATGCTGTGGCTGAGCTTGGCCGAGGCGCCCAGCGATCCGACGAGGATGCCGAAGGCGAAGGCCGACACGGCGACCGCGACGGTCATCGCGGTGCCCATCAGCAGCTGTCCGCCCCAGCCGTTGGGACCGAAGGAAAGGAGTTCCAGCATTGGCACGCCCGGTAAGGCCCGCCGGGCGCGGCGCGGAGCGCCGGCCGGACGGGGGTCAGCGAACGGAGGTTACTGAACGACTGGCGCCCGGTCGCCGTGAAGGCCGCCGGGCGCCATACCGATCAGACAGGAGAGCACGCAGGCCCGCCTTGCTTGGCCATCTTACTTGGTGGGCGAGATGTCGTAGCCGAAATGCTGGGTGCTCAGCTTCTTGACGGTGCCGTCCTTCAGCGCCTCGGCGATGGCCTTGTCGAACATCGCCTTCAGGTCGGCGCTGTCCTTGCGCAGGCCGACGCCCATGCCTTCGCCGATCACGCCGCCGATGAAGTTCGGGCCGACGACGACCATCTTGCCCGGCGTTGCCTTCACCACCGCCTCGACGACCGAACGGTCGCCCAGCATGGCGTCGACGCGGCCCGAAGCCAGGTCGATGCCGGCATTGTCGATCTTGTCGTAGGTGCGCATGGTCACCTTCGGCAGATGCTTGTCCATGAAGTCGGCCTGGATGGTCGACACCTGGACGCCAACCGACTTGCCCTTCAGCGCCGCGGCCAGCTTGTCCAGCGTCGCCTTGGCCTTGCCCTGGTCGTTCAGGTCGACGCGGTCGGCGCCGAGGTTCAGCGCCTTGGCCAGCGGCGAGTCGGTCAGCACGGCGAAGACCGACGGCTCGGTGCCGTAGGGGACCGAGAAGTCGATGACCTTCTTGCGCTCGTCGGTGATGGTCATCGCCGACATGATGGCGTCATACTTGCCCTGCTGCAGGGCCGGGATGATGCCGTCCCAATCCTGGGCGACGAACTCGCAGGTGACCTTCATGCGCTTGCACAGGTCGTTGCCGAGGTCGACCTCGAAGCCGGTCAGCTTGCCCGAGGTGTCGGTGGCGTTCCACGGAGGATAGGCGCCCTCGCTGGCGATACGGACCGTCTTCCATTCCTTCGCACCGGCGGCGCCGGCAGCGGCGACGGCCATCATGGCGCCGAGCGCCAGGGCCGAAACGATCTTCTTCAAGGAACACACTCCTCTGTTCGGTTCGCCCGTTCTTTGGCCCCTGTTGGGGGCCGGGCTGTTTCTGACGGTCCGGTCCTGCCCTCTGCCTCGTCCCCTCACGCCGCGCCGGACAGATGGCGCGAGAGGAACTGCCGCACCCGGTCCGAGTCGGGGTTGGTCAGCACCTTGTCGGGTGACCCCTCCTCCTCGATCCGCCCCTGGTGCAGGAAAACCACCTTGGACGCCACTTCCCGGGCGAAGCCCATCTCGTGCGTCACCAGGATCATCGTGTTGCCTTCGTCCGCCAGCTGGCGGATGACGCGCAGGACCTCGCCGACCAGCTCGGGGTCCAGCGCCGAGGTCGGCTCGTCGAACAGCATCACCTTCGGCTGCATGGCGAGCGCGCGCGCGATGGCCGCGCGCTGCTGCTGCCCGCCCGAAAGCTGGACCGGATAACTGTCGGCCTTGGCCAGGATGCCGACCTTGTCCAGCAGCATGCGGGCGCGGTCGATGGCTTCCGCCTTCGGCACGCCCAGCACATGGACCGGCGCCTCGATCACGTTCTGCAGGATGGTCATGTGGGTCCAGAGGTTGAAGCTCTGGAACACCATGCCGAGCCGGGTGCGGATGCGCTCCACCTGCCGGGCATCGGCCGGGATGCTGGCGCCGCTGCGCGCCTTCTTCAGCGCAATGGCCTCGCCACCGATCACCACGCGGCCGTCGTCCGGGATCTCCAGCATGTTGATGCAGCGCAGCAGCGTGCTCTTGCCCGAGCCGGACGAGCCGATCAGCGTGATGACGTCGCCCTCGTGGGCGGTCACCGACACGCCCTTCAGCACCTCCAGCTCGCCGAACCGCTTGTGCAAATCCTCCACGACGACGGCGGCGGGGGCGGAGTCGCTGACGGGCGGGTGACGGTGCATGCGGGGAAACCGGCTGGGTTGTGGGAGCTGGTCATGGTCTGACCAATGCGGCATAGGCTAGACCGGCGCGGCGGGGTTCTGCAACGCGGATTTCACACGTCGCGCACGTTGTGTCGCTTCTGTCCAAAAATGCTCCGTTACCACAACAATAGTACGAGAATCTGCGGTCCCAGGATGCGCAGGCACATCGCCAGCGGGTAGACGGTGGCATAGGCCAGCGCCGGAGCCTCCGACGTGACCAGCGCGTTGGCATAGGCCAGCCCCGGCGGGTTGGTCTGTGCTCCGGCCAGGACGCCGCAGATGGTGAGGAAATTCAGCCTCATCAGCCCGCGCGCGACCAGCCCGGTCAGCAGCAGCGGCACCAGCGTCACCAGCACCCCCCACATCATCCAGGGCCAGCCGGCGCCGCTGGCCAGCGTGGCGACGAAGCGGTCGCCGGACGCGATGCCCAGCACCGCCAGGAACAGAACGATGCCGATCTCGCGCAGCGCCAGGTTGGCGGCCGGCGGCATGAACCAGACCAGCGGCCCGACATGGCCGACGCGGCCCAGGATCAGCGCGACGATCAGCGGCCCGCCGGCAAGGCCCAGGCGCAGCGGCGCCGGCATCCCCGGCAGGAAGATCGGGATGGCGCCCAGCGCCGCGCCGAGCGCGATGCCCAGGAACATCGGGATCATCTCCACCTGCTGCAGCTTGCGGGTGGCGTTGCCGAAGACCTGCCCGACGGCGGCGAGGCTGTCCGGCCGGGCGATCACCGTCAGGATGTCGCCGAACTGCAGCTTCAGCGCCGGTGTCGGCACCAGCTCCACGCCCGACCGGTTGACGCGGCTGACCACCACGTCATAGGCGTCCTGCAGGTTCAGGGCGGCAATCGACTTGCCGAGCACCCCATTGTTGGTGACGACGATGCGTTCCCATTTCAGGTCGGTGCCCTTGGTGGTCAGCGGCCGGTCGAACTCCTGCCCCAGCAATGCACGGACCTGCTCCAGCTTCGGCCGCGGCCCGACCACATGCAGCACGTCGCCCAGCTTCAGGCAGGTCCCGTCATGCGGGACGCAGAGCCTGCCGTCGCACAGCAGGCGCGAGGCGACCACCCCCTGTCCGCACAGCAACTCGATGGAGCCGATCGCCTTGCCCTCCAGCGCCGGATTGCGCACCGCCAGATCCATGGTCTCCAGCGTCGAGACCTCGGCGCGGCGGCACTCCTCGAAGCGGGCGGCCTCGGCCTCCGGGTCGATGCGGAACAGGATGCGGACGGCCGCCATCGCCAGCAGGTTGCCGGCGATGCCGAAGGGGTAGGTGACGGCGAAGGCCAGGCCGGGCAGGGCCATCACCGCCGCGTCGGCCCCGACCTCCGTCAGCACCTGCTGGGTGGCGGCGAGCGCCGGGGCGTTGGTCACCGCGCCGGCGAACACCCCCAGCGAGGAGCCCAGCGACAGCGCTCCCGATGACACCAGTGCCGCGGTCAGCAGGATGCTGGACACCACCATCAGCAGCGCCAGCCCGTTCAGGGCCAGCCCGGTGCGGCGGAGCGCGGCGAAGAAACCGGGGCCGACCTGGATGCCGATGGTGTAGACGAACAGGATCAGGCCGAAGTCACGGATGAAGTCCATCATCTCCGGGTTGAAGGCGATGCCGGCCTGCTTGGCGATGTGGCCGCCGGCGATGCCGGAGAACAGCACGCCGCCGATGCCGAGCCCGACCCCGCGGATCTTGATGTGGCCGAGCGCCACGCCCGCCGCCGACACGAGGCCGAGCATGAGCACCACCCGCGCAATCGGCGGCGTGGCCTGGAGGATGTCTGCGAAGGCCGACATGGGACAACTCGCTTCCTGAACACAATTGGGGCAGTCGCCGCCGCGGTCCGGAGGAGCCCCGGATGGAGGCGGCGGTCCCCGTTCGATCGGGGCGTTACGGCGCCACGATGCGTCAGGACGGCGGTCAAGGCGTTGATTCAGAACAAGCGCGCATCCTTTAGCCCTGCCAATCCCGGCACCCGGCGCTGCGGTGCGCGCATGGGAACTCAGCGCTCCGACGTCACCGGCCGGTCATTGCCGGGCATCCAATTCCTCGAACTCCATCCAAATTTTGCCACTTTCTTCCCTTACACGATAATCCAAGCAACCGGCCCCAGAGGTCGCGCGCATCGGCGTTCCCCCTAGCGCCGCCGCAGCGACGAACGAAGCCGTTCCACAAGGTATCGACCGGCCGGACCCGGCCGGACGCAAGGCCATCGCGAGAACCCCCTCGCGGTGGCCTTTTTCTTTCGGTCCCTTCCTTTTGAACCGCTGCGGCGATGGCGGCAGCATTCTCGTTCCGGCTTTGCCGCCTCCCTGTGCTATAGCAGCGCCTCCCTCAACCGGAAGCGCGACCCGTCACCATGCCCGTCTTTGCCGGATCAGAGCTGACCTGCCTGCGTGGCGACCGGCTGGTCTTCACCGGGCTGGAATTCCGCATCGCCCCCGGCGGTGCGCTGGTGCTGCTCGGTCCCAACGGCAGCGGCAAGTCCAGCCTGCTGCGGGTGATGGCCGGGCTGCTGAAGCCGCTGCACGGGGCGCTGGGCTGGGACGGCGTGTCGGTCGCCGACGACCCCGATGCCCACCGCGCGCGGGTGCAGTATGTCGGCCATCTCGACGCGGTGAAGCCGGTGCTGACGGCGGCGGAGAATCTCGCCTTCTGGGCGGCGCTGGCCGGGGCCGCCGACCCGGCCGCCAACGCGCGCGCTGCGCTCGACCGGCTGGGCGTGCCGCACATCGCCGGGGTGCCGGGCCGCTACCTGTCGGCCGGTCAGAAGCGCCGGCTCAACCTGGCGCGGCTTCTCGCCGCACCGGCGACGCTGTGGCTGCTGGACGAGCCGACCGTGGCGCTCGACCGCGCCGCCATCGCCCTGTTCGAGGGGCTGATCGCCGAACACCGCGCCCAGGGCGGCATGGTGGTGCTGTCCACCCACACCGACATCGCCACCCCCGGAGGCGAGGAGTTGCATCTGGACGACTTCGCCCCCTATGCCGACGATGAAGACGGTGCCGACGAAGCGGGCGAGGGCGGATATGAGGAAGAGGGGGCCGAGCCATGAGCCGTTTCCTGCGCCTTGTCGCGCGTGACCTGCGGCTGGCGTTGCGCCAGGGATCGGACGCCACCATCGCCGTCATGTTCTTCGTGCTGTGCGTGGTGCTGTTCCCGTTCGGCGTCGGTCC
>NZ_BADK01000787.1 GCF_000333595.1 Azospirillum sp. B506 | reverse complement strand
GTTGGGCGTCGTCACCTTCGGCGTGATGCCGAGGTCCCAGCACCGGCCAGTCGGTCACCAGACGCTGGCCGGGCGGCAGCCGTTCGCGCGCCGGGTCGGCGGCATGGCCCGTCAGTGCGCGGCCGTCGCGCGCCCACTGCTCCTTGGTGGCGACCAGCTTGTCGCGGACGGCGCCCTCCTTCTCCACCTCCTGGCCGGGATCCGGCCCCGTGGCCCTGTCCGCATCCTTCTCCGGTTTTGCGGGTGTGTCGTTCATGGCTCGTCCTTTTCTCCGATTCCGGCTCTTCCGGCAGGGGCCCGCTTAAAAAAGGAACAGACAGTCGGGTTGGCAAGCGGAAGCGGGAGAACTAATTTCCCGAAACCCGGCATATTGGAGCCACAGTTCCACGCCAGGGTGCCGACCGGCCCTGTTCCGCCGCCCCGCCTTTCGCCGCCATCTCCGAGACCACCCGAGTGATTTGCCGATGATCCGGTCCGCAGCGCCCGCCGCATCCCCGTTCGCACGCGCTTGGCGTTTGTTCCTGTTCGGCGGCCTCGCCGTCCTGCTGCTCGCAGGTCTGCTCGCCGGGCCGGGACCCGCCGCGTTGGCCGCCTCGCCGGCCCCCGCCGCCGTCCCAGCCCCGGCCGCCGGGGCCGCCGCTCCCGCCGCCGCGCCGGTGGTGGTGGACGAGGCGACCGTGCAGCAGCTGGAGGCGCTGGTCGGCACGCTGGAGAACCAGGATGCACGCACCCAGCTGGTCACCCAGCTGCGCAACCTGATCACCGCCCAGCGCGGCCTCGCCCAGGCGAAGGAGGCGGAGGGAGAGTCGGCGCTGCCGCAGACCATCGGCGCCCGCGCGCTGGCCTTCCTGGCGGCTCGGATGGATGTGGTCAGTCGCCAGCTGGTGCAGGTCGCCAACGTCTTCTCCGACCTGCCGGGGGCGGTGTCCTGGGTGCAGCGGCAGGTGCAGGACGACATGGCGCGCGAGCGCTGGGTGCAGATCGCCATCCAGCTGACGATGATCCTCGGCATCGGCGCGGTGGCCGCCCGCGGCATCGGCTGGCTGCTCAGCCGGCCGCGCCACGCCATGGCCGCCCGTCCCGTCGGCTCCACCCTGCTGCGCATCCCGATGCTGCTCGGCCGGGCGGTGCTGGATCTGGCGCCGATCCTCGGCTTCATCGTCGTCGCCTATACCGTCCTGTCGGTGACCGAACCGGCGCCGCGGGTACGGCTGGTGGCGCTGGCGGTGGTCAACGCCACCGTCATCACCCAGGCGCTGCTGGTGCTGGTGCGCATGCTGTTCGCGCCCGACGCGCCCAACCTGCGGCTGGTCCAGACCAGCGATGCCGGGGCGCGGCGTTGCTACATCTGGGCGCGCCGGCTGGTCGCGGTGGCGGTCTACGGCTATTTCGTGGCGGAAGGGGCCTATGTGCTGGGCCTGCCGCTGGGGGCCTACGGCGCGCTGCTGAAGCTGCTGGGCGTGGTGATCGCCGGCATGCTGATCGCCCTGATCCTGCAGAACCGGGCCGGTGTCGCCGACTGGATGCGGGGCAACCCGCTGTCGGGCGACGGCGACCCGCTGGCGACCGCCCGGCGCGAGGCGGAGGGGCAGGGGGCGGTCCTGCGCACCGCGCGCCGCCGCTTCGCCGAGATCTGGCATGTGCTGGCCATCCTCTATGTCGTGGTGACGCTGGGCGTCTGGGTTCTCAACGTCTATGGCGGCTTCGAATATCTGGCCCGCGGCACCGCGGTGACCATGGTGGCGGTGGTGGCGGCCCGGCTTCTGGTGACCGGGCTGAACCGGACGCTGCGCCGCGGCCTGACCATGAACCGCGAGCTGGCCGGCAACCTGCCGCAGCTGCACACCCGCGCCTTCCACTATCTCCCCATCGTCCAGCGCATCGGCAAGGCCGTCATCTGGCTGGTGGCGCTGGGCGCCGCGCTGAACGGCTGGGGCATCGACACGCTGGGCCTTGTCGAGTCGGCCGCAGGCCGCCGCATCGTCGGCAGCGCCATCTCCATCGGCCTGCTGCTGGCCGGCGCCATCGTCGCCTGGGAGGTGGTCAGCGCGCTGATCGAGCATTTCCTGCGCGCCACCGACAGGAACGGTACCCGCATCGAACGCAGCGCCCGCATGCGCACGCTGCTGCCGCTTCTGCGCAACGCCTTCCTGATCCTGCTGGTGACGATGGTGTCGCTGATCACCCTGTCCGAACTCGGCGTGAACATCGCACCGCTGCTGGCCGGTGCCGGTGTCGTCGGTCTGGCCATCGGTTTCGGATCGCAGACCCTGGTCAAGGACATCATCACCGGCCTGTTCATCCTGTTCGAGGACACGGTCTCGGTCGGCGACGTGGTGGATGTCGGCGGCGGCCATTCCGGCACGGTGGAGGCGATCTCCATCCGCTCCATCCGCCTGCGCGACGGGGCGGGTGCGGTCCATTCCGTGCCCTTCAGCGCCGTCACCACCGTGAAGAACATGAGCAAGGACTTCTCGGTCACCGCCTTCAACGTCACGGTGTCGAACCGCGAGGACCCCGACCGCATCATCGCCATCCTCAAGGAGACGGGTGCCGAGGTGCAGGCCCAGCCGCAGTTCGCCGCCGACATCCTGACCCCCCTGGAGGTGCTGGGCGTCGACAAGCTGTCCGACACCGGCATCATCATCCTGGCCCAGTTCAAGACACGCCCGACCCGGCAGTGGGGTGTCAGCCGCGAGTTCAACCGGCTGCTGAAGAAGAAGTTCGACGAGCTGGGCATCGCCATGCCGACCCAGTCGATGCAGCTGGTCGTCGGCCAGAACCTGCAGGACCGCGCGCTGGCGGAAGCGCTGAGCCAAGGATCCTGACTGGGGGGATCCTGACGGCAAAGGCCCTGATCCAAAGTACAGGCTGCCAGACCAGGGATGATGGAACCGCCCGGCTTTGCCGGGCGTTTCCTTATGTACGTCCGATAAGCCGGAGCCTGCGGCAGAATGCTCAGCGATGCCTTTTCCCGTTTCGCCCGCTGGATGGAGCGTCAGTCCGGTCGGCCGGTCGCCTTCGTCACCGCCTTCGCGGTCGTGCTGATCTGGGGGCTGACCGGTCCGCTGTTCCACTTCTCCGACACCTGGCAGCTGGTGATCAACACCGGCACCACCATCGTCACCTTCCTGATGGTGTTCATCATCCAGAACGCCCAGAACCGTGACACCCAGGCCATCCACCTGAAGCTGGACGAGCTGATCCGCGTCACCCATTCCGCCCGCAACGGGATGATCGATGTGGAGGAGATGCCGGAAACCGAACTGGCGAAGGTGAAGCGAAGCTTCGAGAAGCTTGCCAAGACCGCCGAGTGTCTGGACCACCGCATCGACGAGAAGGTGGAGCGCGCGGTGGAACGCGAGGTGGACGAGGAACTGGACGAACGCGGCCTTCCCGATCCGGCCGGTCGCAAGCATGGCCGGCGGTAGACAGCCTTATGCGGCCGGTGTCGGCGGGCAGGGGGGACGATGGCTGTGCGGGCGGCGCCAGGAACGCAGCGCGTCGTCGAGCGCCCGGGCGAAGGCGGACCGCTCATCCGGCGACAGGAAGGATCCGACCCCAACCGACTGGCCGTGCGAACTCAGCGTCACCTGACCGGCCTGGCCGCGGCGGTCATGGTCGGCGGGTTCGTTGTGGGTGATCCGCAGCCAATAGGGATGGAAGGACCAGCGCCGCTCCGGCACCTTCCAGTGGACCCGCTGCACCGTCAGCGCGGCTTCGGTCAGACACACCCGTTCATACTGCCGGGCAGAGCGGTAGCTGACGCGGAAGGCCAGCCACAGCGCCAGCACATCCACCCCGCAGAACGGCACCACCGGCCATGCGCCATGGGCGACGAAGATGCCGGCGACGATCAGATTCATCACCACCACCGCCGCCATCAGGACCCGGAAGCCGGTGCGGCCCAGGCTGCGGTGCGGATGGAGAATCGCATCGAAAAACACGCGCGCGGACCCCCTTCCGCCGCTTTCCGCGGGCGAATGGCCGTCGGGCAGAGCCTCATTGGGCGGGGGACCGCAGATGTCGATGGGCATGGCGGCCATCCTAACCCGGCGGCGCCCGGCAAAAAACCGTGGGGAAAGCGGGGTTATGCCGCCTTCGACACCATCGGCACCACGCCGCCGCTCAGGACCCAGGCCATGGCGCTGTCCATCCCGGAAAAATTGGCTCCGGGGAAATCGGTGGCCGGTCCGCCGTCAAGGTCCCCGTCCAGGCCGCTTTCGGCTTGCAGACCCTCGGCCAGGACGAAGATCCGCGCCTGGTCGTCGATACCGGCGGCGATCATCGCCTCTGCCATCACCGAAGCCCAGTCCCAATCGCTCATCACCACGGCGCAGCGCAACTGGCCGCAGGTCCGCGCCAGCTTCATCAGGGCGATGACGATTTCCGGCCGGAATCCCTCGGCTTCGAATCGGTCGAACTCGACAAGGGTGCTCCACGGCGTGCCGCGGGCGCCCAGGGCGGCGCAGTGGCTCTGCACCTGCCGGGCGACGGTATCGCGCTGTTCCAGCGACAGGGTGCCCTGCAACCGGACATGCAGGCCCCAGTCCTTCAGTTCCACAAGATAAGACGCGGTCATATAAAAATACCCTTATCCGATCCGAACGCCACAACCAGGGTGATCCACGGTTCACTTGCAGGCGTTCAAACGGTGTCCTGGCAGCCAGCAAATCATACGCCACAGATGACCGGACCGGAAAGCGATCTTCGTGCGACCAATTCTGTTGGATTGCCGTCACCTATTGGGAGGTTTGTCGCAAATTGCGACGCAACGCTGCAGTTTGGTCTGCGATTCGCCGCTGACTGTTACTCCGCCGTCATGATCCGCTCCGCCTCTGGCGCAAGCACGGCCGTTGCGGCTATGGTGGGGGCCATGAAGCCCGCCGCCGTCCAGGAATTCTTCCGCCGCCTGTCCGCCGCCAACCCGGAACCCCGGAGCGAGCTGGACTACGTCAATCCTTACACGCTGCTGGTCGCCGTGGTCCTGTCGGCCCAGGCCACCGATGTCGGCGTGAACAGGGCGACCGGTCCGCTGTTCCAGGTCGTCACCACGCCCCAGCAGATGGTGGCGCTGGGCGAGGAGGGGCTGCGGCAGTACATCAAGACAATCGGCCTGTTCAACACCAAGGCCAAGAACGTCATCCGCCTGTCGGAACTGCTGATCGACCGTCATGGCGGCGAGGTGCCGCGTGACCGCGAGGCGCTGGAACAGCTTCCCGGCGTCGGCCGCAAGACGGCGAACGTCGTTCTGAACGTCGCCTTCGGGGAGGAAACCATCGCGGTCGACACCCACATCTTCCGTGTCGGCAACCGCACCGGGCTGGCCCCGGGCAAGACGCCGGACGCGGTGGAGGCGAAGCTGCTGAAGGCGGTGCCGAAGCTGTACCGCCGCCATGCCCACCATTGGCTGATCCTGCACGGCCGCTATGTCTGCAAGGCGCGCAAGCCCGACTGCCCGGTCTGCCCGGTCGCCGACCTCTGTGCCTTCAAGGACAAGATCATCGCCTGAATGACCCTGGCCGCGATCACCCTGGCCGAAACGCGAAACGCCCGGCATGGCGGAAGCCAGCCGGGCGTTTCGCGCTTTGTGCCGGTCGCTGCAGACGGTCAGACGGCCTCGGCCGCCGTCACCTGCTCGACCTGGGGCTGGGCGGCCGGAGTGGCGGCGGGCTTGGACCCCGCGCTGTAGATCTGGATGTCGCCGACCAGCTGGCCGCCGGCATCGACCGCCAGCTCGCCGAAGCGGATCGACCCGGTGATCTTGCCGGTGGACCGCACGGTCAGGCGGCCGCGGACGGCGATGTCGCCTTCGAAGCGGCCGGCGATATCGGCCTCCTCGATGTCGACGGAGCCCTTGAACAGGCCGGACTCGGCGATCTCGACCAGCCTGCCTTCGCGCAGCTTGGCTTCCACCGTGCCTTCGACCACCAGCACGTCGCAGGAGCCGATCTCGCCGGTCAGGGAGATGTCGCGGCCGACGGTCAGGCGGCGCTGCTCCGGCACGGCCGGGACGATCGGGGCCTGCGCAACGGGGGCCTGGGCGATGGGGGCGGCCGGGGCGGCGACGGGGATCGACGGCTGGCGCGGGGTGGCGCCCGGCATGTCGACGACCCGGCGCGGCACGTCGGGCTTGAAGCCGGCACCCGGCACGGACGGTGCGGACGGGGGCTTGGGAATGCTGTTCATGTCGGGTCCCTTCGAGGCGGAAGGCATGTCGGGATAGGCCGGGGAGGCGGTCTGCGTGTCGGCCAGGGCGTGGGCCATGCTGGGGGCGGATGCCCCGGCCGCAATCGGATTGCCGCCATGGGTGGGCAGTCCCGCTCCCGGAGTCGGTGCCGGATTGTTGAGGGAGGCGAGCGGCGACGAGACGGCGCCCGGCTCGCCCGGGGTGTACGGACGGGCACCCGGCTGCGGCGGGACGGGGCTGTCGGCCTTGGGAGCGGCGGGCGGTGTCTTTCGTCCGAACAGCATGAGCGGTTCCCCCAATCTGGACATTCGGGTGGCGGGATGGCCTGGAAGCCGAGAGGCCCGTTACTAAGGTGCGCACCGCCGGGAAGGCGGTCGCCGCAGTCGGTTTCCGGGCGGTCTGTTTCCGGGCAGGCGACGGTGTAGGGCCGTGCCGCCTAGCGGCGTATCACGGTCGTCCGGCCGGCCGCAAGGGGCGCCGACATGGACTGTAGGACATGAACCATGAAGGCGCTGGCCACGACCGGGACCAGCAAATTGACGAAGGGGATGGTGGAAAGGAAGGCAATGACGACCCCGGCCAAAAAAGGTTTCAGCGGTCTGGCACGCCGCATCGCGCGGGCGGAGGCGCGGTCCATCCGCCGGTGGGCGATCATCTCGAAATACTCCCGTCCCAGCAGATAGCCGTTGACGGTGTAGAAGACGATCAGGTTCAGGCCCGGCGCGAAGATGTAGACCGGCAGGGCCAGCAGGTTGACCGCCAGCACCAGCAGCAGGAAGCGCAGCGCCGTCGCCAGCTCCTCCAGCCATCCGGCATGGCGCGGGGCGGGCAGGGCGGGGTAATGCCGGGCCTCGACCCGCTCCACCACCTCGTCCAGGAAGAAGCTCGACACGGTGCCGACGGTGGCCGGGAACAGCAGCCATGCCAGCACCAGCACCCCCAGGCCGCCCAGCAGGTCGATGGTGGCATCGACCCAGCCATAGCCGGTCAGTGGCGTCGCTGACAGTGCCCACGACGCGCCGACCGCCAGCAGGCCATAGGCGAGCAGCGAGACGAACACCCCGATCCACACCACCCGGCGCACGCGGGGGTCGGACAGCTGGGTGAAGGCAAGCACGAGGGCGCGGATCATCGGCGGTCCGTGGACGGTTGGGGAAAGGCGCGCGGCCGCCCGCATATCTACGGTGGCCGGCGGCCGGGTTCCAGCCCCGGTCGCGGTAATTCGTTCCTTCAGCCACGCAGGCCGGAGCCGCGCTTGTGATGCGGGCGGTGCTGGCTATACTCGCGCCGCAACACCGTCTTCACCGTACGACCTGTCAGGAGAGCCCATGGCCACGTCCACCCCCGATGCCACCTACGACGTCACCGGCATTGGCAACGCCATCGTGGACGTGATCGCCCACGCCGACGACGCCTTCCTTGCCGCCAACGGCATCGAGAAGGGGGCGATGACGCTGATCGACGCCGCCCGCGCCGAGGAGCTGTATGGCCGGATGGGTCCGGGCGTCGAGGTGTCCGGTGGATCGGCCGGCAACACCATGGCGGGCATCGCCATGCTGGGTGGTCGCGGCGCCTATATCGGCAAGGTGGCCAAGGACCAGCTGGGCGACGTGTTCCGTCACGACATCCGGGCATCGGGCGTCGCCTTCGACAGTGCGCCGCTGGTCGGCGGGGCGCCGACGGCGCGCTGCCTGATCCTGGTCACGCCGGATGCCCAGCGTTCGATGAACACCTATCTCGGCGCCTGCGTCGAGCTGGGGCCGGAGGACATCGACGAGGCGCTGATCGCCGGCTCGCAGGTGACCTATCTGGAGGGCTACCTGTGGGATCCGCCCCGCGCCAAGGACGCCTTCCGCAAGGCGGCGGAGATCGCGCACGCCGCCGGCCGCAAGGTGTCGCTGTCGCTGTCGGACAGCTTCTGCGTCCACCGTCACCATGCCGAGTTCGTCGATCTGGTGGAGCGCCATGTCGACATCCTGTTCGCCAACGAGCATGAGATCGGCGCGCTCTACGGCACCGACACATTCGAGGATGCGCTGGCGGCGGTGAAGCGGCTGGGCAAGACCGCCGCGCTGACCCGCAGCGAGAAGGGCGCCGTCATCGTGTCGGCCGGCGAAGTGGTCGAGGTGGCGGCCGAGCCGGTGGACCGCGTGGTAGACACCACCGGCGCCGGCGACCTCTATGCCGCCGGCTTCCTGTTCGGCCACACCCGTGGCCTGTCCCCGGCCGTCTGCGGCCGTCTGGGCGCCGTCGCCGCAGCGGAGATCATCGGCCATGTCGGCGCCCGGCCTGAGGGAA
>NZ_BADK01000788.1 GCF_000333595.1 Azospirillum sp. B506 | reverse complement strand
CTAACGGGCTGACTATAGTGTGGCGACGCTGGCGCGATCCGGCAAGTTCGCCGATGCCGGATTGTGTAACCTGATGGCTGGCGGGAGCGGTGCTGAGATGGCGGAGGGGATCATGACCGACGGAGCGGCGCGGACGACCATGGACACCCTGAACCGCACGGGTGAGCCCGGTACCGGTGCCTCCATGGCCGGCCCGCGCCCCTTGCGCGATCATCCGCTGCGGCAGACGTTGACCAACGAGGTGCATGCCCGCCCGCCCGAGGCGCTGACCTCGCCGGTGCGCGCCACCATGCTGGCGATGCTGTCGGGGGAAGGAGCGGCGGAGGCCGACCGCCGCCATCTGGAGGCGTTGTGCGACTGGGCCGGCGTGGTCCGTCCCCCGCAGGGCGCCACCCATCACAGCGCGTCCTTCGGCAGCTTTCACCTGAAGTGGGAGCGTCATACCGAATTCTCGACCTGGACCGTCTTTCGTCCCAGCGCGATGCCGGCCAATGCCCTGGTCGATCCGTTCGTGGAGCCGGCACTGCACGCCCTGCCGCGCGACTGGCTGGCCGGACTGCCGGGTGAACTGCTGGTCGGTATCCATGTCGCGGTCCTCGATCCCGATATGCCGGAACCGTCGCCCAACATGATGGCGGCGATGTTCGGGTCGGAAAGCTATGTCGGGTCGCGAATCGCCGGCCGTTCCGCAACCGCCTGGACGGATTTCCGCATCCATGGCGATGGCTTCTCCCGCATGCTGGTCGCCGACCATTCGATGACGCCGCGCCAGACCGGCCGCGTCGTCCAGCGCCTGCTGGAGATCGAGACCTACCGCGTGCTGGCCCTGCTGGCCCTGCCGATGGCCCGCGGCGTTCTGCCCCGAATCGGCCCGATCGAAGCCGGGCTGTCGGAGGTGACCACGCGAATCGCCAGCCTGCGCGACCTGCAGGACGAACGCGACCTGCTGGACCGCCTGACCCTGCTGGCGGCGCAGACCGAGCAGATCGCCGCCGAGACCGCATACCGATTCGGTGCCGCCCGTGCCTATCACGAACTGGTGGAGCGGCGAATCGAGGAGTTGCGCGAAATCCGGATCGAAGGGTTGCAGACCGTCCAGGAGTTCATGGACCGCCGCCTGACCCCGGCGATCCGCACCTGCGAGGCGGTCGAGGAGCGGCTCGACTCGCTGTCGCGGCGCGTCGCGCGGGCCAGCACGCTGCTGCGCACCCGTGTGGAAATCGCGGTGGAGGGGCAGAATGCCGAACTGCTCCAGTCGATGGACCGCCGGGCGCAATTGCAGCTCCGCTTGCAGGAAACCGTCGAGGGGCTGTCAGTGGTGGCGATCAGCTATTACCTCGTCGGCATCGTCGGCTACGCGGCAAAGGGCCTCAAGGGGTTCGGTTTCAGGTCGATCCGGACTGCTGGTTGGGGTGATGATCCCATCGTCATCGCTTCGTCTGGTCGGGCGTGGCGCGGATTCCCAGGTTCTGGTCCGCGGGCATTGAGTTTTTGTTTTGCTCGGCGTTTTGCCTCCCCATTCCCCCCCCGGAATGGGGCGAGGGGCCTGCTGGTGGGGGTGATGATTCCCATCGTCATCGCCTTCGTCTGGTCGGGCGTGCGGCGGATTCGCAAGGTTCTGGTCGGCGGGCATTGAGTTTTTGTTTTTGCTCGGCGTTTTGCCTCCCCCATTCCCCGCCACGGAGTGGGGCGAGGCGCCTATCACTTTCGCCCAGCTGGCCTGAAGCCCGGGCCTCTCCCATTCTTGCATTCTTACTCCGTGAGTCGCGGCAGCCTGACGCAACAATGCTGTGGCTTGTAGCCGAACTTCCCTCACATTGTTTCCAAATCCCATCCGATCAGAAATCAGCTGGTCCAACGGACTGCGGCGGAATGTCGCATGGTATGACCCCTGTTCGCGATCAACCTTTGTCGGCGCGGCTCATCTGAATGCGAGGAAAAGTCTATGCATTCGGTGGGAGAGAGGAAAGGCTTGTAACCCAGCCGGGCACGGGGATAAGCTCCAGCTGCGGGTATATGTCGCGCTAAGATGGCGTGATCCCTGCATAAACTGGCGTTCGCTGATAAGCCCAACTATGGACCGTGCGAACAGAAACCGGTCCGGATCAACAGGGCGGAGGGGGCGTCGGCGGGAAGAGACGACCGCGGGCCATGACAAGCGTCGCGGCTAAGAAGGGGTTGGGGATGAGAAGGCAAAGCCTGTACGCCGCCGGCCTGGCGGCGGTCCTGTCGATGGTGGGCGGTTGGAGCATGGCCGCCCTGGCGAACGAGCCGCGACCGTGGGAAATGGGCATGCAGCCCTCCGCCTCGCCGGTCAAACACCTGATGACCTCGTTCAACGACCTGCTGACCGTCATCATCACGCTGATCGTGATTTTCGTCGCCGGTCTGCTGGCCTATTGCGTCGTCCGCTTCAACGCGAAGAGGAATCCGGTCCCGTCCAAGACCTCGCACCACACGCTGCTTGAGGTCGCCTGGACCGTGGTGCCGGTCATCATCCTGATCGTGATCGCCGTTCCGTCCTTCAAGCTGCTCTACGCGGCGGAGCGCATTCCGCAGGCCGACATGACCATCAAGGTCACCGGCCACCAGTGGTACTGGGACTATGAATATCCCGATCATGGCAACATCACCTTCTCCAGCTACATGATCGCCGACGCCGACCTGAAGCCAGGCCAGAAGCGCCTGCTGGAGGTCGACAACCGTGTGGTCGTGCCGGTCAACACCACCGTGCGCGTGCTGGTGACCGCCGGCGACGTGATCCATTCCTGGGCGGTGCCGGCCTTCGGCCTGAAGAAGGACGGCGTGCCCGGCCGCATCAACGAGACCTGGTTCAAGGCCGAGCGCGAGGGCGTCTATTACGGCCAGTGCTCCGAGATCTGCGGCACCAACCATGGCTTCATGCCGATCGCCGTCGAGGCCGTGTCGAAGGAGGCTTTCGACGCCTGGGTCGCCAAGGCCAAAACCGCCTTCTCGCCGAAGGACGGCGACCGTGACGTGGCGCAGCGTCCGACCGGAACGCTGGTCGAATAAGCGGACTTCGCACAGCCCGCCACCGGGAAGACGCGATAAGAAGAACCCACCCAGCAGCCGATGCTCGGCAAAAGACCGGAGCGGACGGCGGCCAGGGACAGCGACAAAGGGTAGAGACATGGCAAACGCCACACCGGGGCATGGGGACCATGCCGGAGACCATGGGCACGGGCATGACGATCATCACGTCCCCGGCTTCGTCCAGCGCTGGTTCTATTCGACCAACCACAAGGACATCGGCACGCTCTATCTGATCTTCTCGGTCATTGCCGGGCTGATCGGCGGCCTGTTCTCCGTCATTATGCGGGCGGAGCTTCAGTCGCCGGGCCTGCAGATCGTCTCCGACGGCCAGATGTGGAACGTGCTGATCACCGCCCACGGCCTGATCATGGTGTTCTTCGTGGTGATGCCGGCGCTGATCGGCGGCTTCGGCAACTGGTTCGTGCCGCTCATGATCGGCGCCCCCGACATGGCCTTCCCGCGCATGAACAACATCAGCTTCTGGCTGATCGTGCCGGCCTTCCTGCTGCTGCTGGGTTCCGCCTTCGTCGGCACCGGCGCCGGTACCGGCTGGACGATCTACCCGCCGCTGTCATCACCATTGGGGCATAGCGGGCCGTCGGTCGACATGGCGATCTTCGCCCTGCATCTGGCCGGCGCCAGTTCGATCCTGGGAGCGGTGAATTTCATCACCACCATCTTCAACATGCGCGCCCCGGGCATGACGCTGCACAAGATGCCGCTGTTCGTCTGGGCGATGCTGGTGACGGCCTTCCTGCTGCTGCTGGCGGTGCCGGTGCTGGGCGGCGCCATCACCATGCTGCTGACCGACCGCAATTTCGGCACCACCTTCTTCAACCCCGAAGGCGGCGGCGACCCGATCCTGTTCCAGCACCTGTTCTGGTTCTTCGGCCATCCCGAAGTCTACATCATGATCCTGCCGGCCTTCGGCATCATCAGCCACATCGTGTCGACCTTCTCCAAGAAGCCGGTATTCGGCTACCTCGGCATGGCCTACGCCATGGTCGCCATCGGCGTGGTCGGCTTCGTCGTGTGGGCGCACCACATGTACACGGTCGGTCTGGACGTCAACACCAAGGCCTACTTCACCGCCGCCACCATGATCATCGCGGTGCCGACCGGGGTGAAGATCTTCTCCTGGATCGCCACCATGTGGGGCGGCTCGATCGAATTCCGGGTGCCGATGCTGTGGGCGCTCGGCTTCATCTTCCTGTTCACGGTAGGCGGCGTCACCGGCGTGGTGCTGGCGAACGGCGGTCTCGACAACTATATGCACGACACCTACTACGTCGTGGCGCACTTCCACTATGTGCTGTCGCTGGGTGCGGTGTTCTCGATCTTCGCCGGCTGGTACTACTGGATCGGCAAGATGTCGGGGCGCCAGTATCCGGAATTCTGGGGCAAGGTCCATTTCTACACGACCTTCATCGGCGTCAATCTGGTGTTCTTCCCGCAGCATTTCCTGGGCCTGTCGGGCATGCCCCGCCGCATCCCCGACTATCCGGATGCCTTCTGGGGCTGGAATATGATCTCGTCGCTGGGCGCCTATCTCTCCTTCGCCTCCACGCTGCTTTTCGTGTGGATCGCCTGGAGGACCCTGCGCAGTGGCGAACGGGTGCCGGGCGCCTATTGGGGGCCGCAGGCTGGCACGCTGGAATGGACGGTCAGCTCGCCGCCCCCCTTCCATGCGTTCGAGACGTTGCCCCAGGTCAAGTAAGCGTGCTAACGGGCGGGCGTCGCCGCAAAGCAGGCGCCCAACCGATCCAGAGGACCAAGCCGAGCAGCCCGAAAATGGGCGCCGGTGTGAGGGCGCCGGGGTGACGACTTTTTGTTGGAAGGCCCGGGGTTAGAAGACAAGGACATGATATGACGGATGTGACGAACGAACTGACGCTCAATCAGACCGGAGGGGCGTCGGCCGGTGACTTCATCGAGTTGCTCAAGCCGCGGGTCATGTCGCTTGTGGTCTTCACCGGGCTGGCCGGCATCGTGCTGGCGCCCGGTCACATCCACCCCTTCCTCGCTATGGTTGCCGTGCTGTGCATCGCCGTCGGCGCCGGGGCGTCGGGTGCCATCAACATGTGGTACGACCGCGACATCGATGCAGTGATGACCCGTACGGTGAAGCGCCCGATCCCGTCAGGCCGGGTCGAGCCGGCGGAGGCTCTCGGCTTTGGCGTCACCCTGTCGGTGCTGTCGGTGGTGGTGATGGGGCTGGCGGTGAACTGGACCGCCGCTGCGCTGCTGGCGCTGACCATCGGCTTTTACGTCTTCGTCTACACCATGTGGCTGAAGCGCCGGACCCCGCAGAACATCGTGATCGGCGGGGCCGCCGGCGCCTTTCCGCCGATGATCGGCTGGGCCGCCGTGACCGGCAGCGTCGATCTGCCGTCCATCCTGCTGTTCCTGCTGATCTTCCTGTGGACGCCGCCGCATTTCTGGGCGCTGGCCCTGTTCCGCAACAGCGACTACACCCGCGCCGGCGTGCCGATGATGCCGGTGGTGGCGGGCGAGACGGCAACCAAGCGGCAGATGCTGTTCTACACCCTGATTCTGCTGCCGGTGGCCGCGGCGCCGTCCTTCGTCGGCATCGCTGGGCCGGTCTATCTGGCGGTGTCGGTCCTCCTCGGCCTGATGTTCGTCGGCTGCGCCGTCCGCGTCCTGCGGGCCGGCGACGACAAGCCGGCCAAGAAGATGTTCGGTTTCTCGATCCTGTACCTGTTCCTGCTGTTCGCCGTGATGATGGGCGAGCGGCTGATCCTTGGAGGGTGGGTATGACGGTGATGGAACGCGATGACCTGACCGGTCCCCGCAGCTCGGTGGATGAGCAGAGGCGGCAGGAGGCGGCGCTGCGGGCGAAGAAGCTGCGCGGACGCAATCTGGCCGTTCTCGCGGGCCTGCTTGCCCTTGTCGTGCTGTTCTACGCGATCACCGTCGTGCGGATGGGCGGGGCGCACTGATGACACGGCGCGACGACAGGCTGCGCCGCCGCAACCGCCTCGTCCTCGGTTCCCTGTTCGGGCTGGTGGCGGGGATGATCGGGCTGACCTATGCGTCTGTCCCACTCTACAACCTGTTCTGCGCGGTCACCGGTTTCGGCGGCACCACCCAGCGGGCGGAACAGGCCGCGGCGCGTGTCGTCGAGCGCAAGGTGACCATCCGCTTCAACGCCGACACCAACACGGCTCTTCCCTGGTCCTTCAAGCCGGAGCAGAAGGACCTGGACCTGAAGCTGGGCGAGACCGGCTTTGCCGCCTACCGGGCGGAGAACCGGGGCAGGACCGCGACCGTCGGCACTGCGGTCTACAACGTCACGCCCGAGAAAGTGGGCGCCTATTTCAACAAGTTGCAGTGCTTCTGCTTCACCGAGCAGGTCCTGGAGCCCGGCCAGGTTGTCGACATGCCGGTGATCTTCTTCGTCGACCCATCGATGGCCGACGATCCGAACATGGACGACGTGAACACCATCACGCTGTCCTACACCTTCTTCCGCGCCAAGGACAGCGAGGCCAAGCTGGCACAGCATACGGCCGCCTCACCCGCGTCCACGGCAACGGGGGCAGTCAAACAAAAGGCGGAGCCGGGGGCGACCGCCACAAACTAAACCATATGGGGTAGTGAGACGATGGCCGACATCACCCACGGGCAAATGCCGCACGCCGAACCGTCAGCCCATGAACCGGGCGCCGGCATCCCGCATCCCTACCATCTGCTGAAGCCCAGCCCCTGGCCGCTGATCGGTGCCTTTTCCGGCGGATTGCTGGCCACCGGGCTGGTCATCTACATGCATGGCGGCGGCAAGCTGCTGATGATCCTGGGCGTGCTGGCCATCCTGGTGACGATGTTTGGCTGGTGGCGGTCGGTCATCCGGGAATCGGTGGTGGAGCATGCCCACACGCCGGTGGTGAAGATCGGCCTTCGTTATGGCATGGCGCTGTTCATTGCTTCGGAGGTGATGTTCTTCGCCGCCTTCTTCTGGGCCTTCTTCCATGCGGCGCTGGAACCGAAGGTCTCGCCGATCAACCCGGGCGCCGTCTGGCCGCCGCCCAACGTGCATGTCATCGACCCGTTCGACATGCCGCTGATGATGACGCTGACCCTGCTGCTGTCGGGCGTCACCGTCACCTGGGCGCATCATGCCATCCTGGAGGGGCAGACCCGGACGGCCGCCAAGGCGCTGGGCCTGACCGTGCTGCTGGGCGTGATGTTCACCTTCTTCCAGGCCTATGAATACGTGCATGCCGCCTTCAAGTTCACCGACGGCATCTTCCCCTCGACCTTCTACATGGCGACTGGCTTCCACGGCTTCCATGTGCTGGTCGGCACCATCTTCCTGGCGGTCTGCTGGGTCCGCACGGTGAAGGGCCACTTCACCCCGGAAAGCCATTTCGGCTTCGAGGCGGCGGCCTGGTACTGGCACTTCGTCGACGTGGTCTGGCTGTTCCTGTTCGTGTCGGTCTACTGGTGGGGTGGACATGGCGGTGTGATCGCCGCCCACTGATGCCGTCCATCGACGTCATCGATGCCGTGCCGTTCCGGCGGCCTATATGTCTGCCGGAACGGTGCGAACGGGAGGTGATGGCGTGATCGATCTGTACCCGAGAGTTTCCCCGTTGTCGGCGGGCCTGAGAAGCGTCTGCCCGCGATGTGGCAAGGGGCGGCTGTTCGACGGCTACCTGACGGTGGCGGAGCGTTGCAATG
>NZ_BADK01000789.1 GCF_000333595.1 Azospirillum sp. B506 | reverse complement strand
GACGAGGGCCAGGACGATTCCGACCTCCAGGCCGGTGACGATGAAGGGCAGGGCATAGGGAAGCTCCAGGCGGCCGAGCAACTGGAAACGGCTGGCGTCGAAGGAGGCCATCACGTCGCGCAACCCCTCCGGCACCGACCGGATCCCGAGCAGCGTGTTCATCATGATCGGGTAGAAGGGCAGGATTGCGGATGGCGCACCGCATCGGGCACCGACACGCGCGAGGAGTTGAGGACGACATCGGCGCCGAACTCCTTCGCCCGCTCCAGCCTTTTGTCGTCGAGATCGACGACGATGCAGCGGGCGCCGTGCAGCTTGGCGACCTGCACCACCGTCAGCCCGACCGTGCCGGCGCCATAGACCAGCAGCGTGTCGTCGGCAGCGATGCCGGTGCGCGACAACACATTCGCGGCGATGGACAGTGGTTCCGCCAATGCTGCAATCGAGATCGGCAGGTCGGAGCGCACCTTGACCGCATTGGCGGCCGGCACCACGACATGGTTGCGGAAGCCGCCGTCGCGATGGACGCCGAACACCTCCAGATTGGCGCAGACATTGGTGCGCCCGGCCCGGCAGGCATAGCAGCGGCCGCAGGACACCACCGGGTCGACCACCACATGGTCGCCGGCGGCGACGTTGGTCACGCCATCGCCGACCGCCTCGACCGTGCCGGCGAACTCGTGGCCGATCACGCGGGGATAGACCGCGAAGGGGTTGGAGCCGTGGTAGATGTGCAGGTCCGACCCGCAGATGCCGGCGCGCTGGACACGGACCAGCACCTCGCCGGCCTTGACCGGCCCGGCGGCGGCGGTGTTTTCGGGGAGGAGCGCAAGCACATGCGGCTTTTCAACGGTCAGGGCAACCACGGGAACACTCCCTAGAGAAAAGGATGCTGTGAACGGGGGTCAGGCGGTCGCCGCGA
>NZ_BADK01000790.1 GCF_000333595.1 Azospirillum sp. B506 | reverse complement strand
CCGACGGCCGAACTGCGCCTCGTCGGCGGCCACCGCCAGATCGCAGGCGAACAGCGGGGAGAAGGCGCCGCCGAAGCACCAGCCATTGACCATGGCGATGGAGGGCTTCTCGAACCAGCGCAGGCGGCGCCACCAGCCATAGGACTCGCGCTGGGCGCGGCGGGTCGCCATGTGGCCCTTCGCCTCGGTCTCGCGGAAATACTCTTTCAGGTCCATGCCGGCGGAGAAGGACTCGCCGGCCCCGGTCAGAACCAGCACCTGGCAGCGGTCGTCGACTTCCAGTTCGTCAAGCACGCCGAGCATGCGGGCGTTCAGCGTTGGGTTCATCGCGTTGCGCTTGTCCGGCCGGTTCAGCGTGACCCAGGCGACGCCATTGTCGAATTCGACGGAGACCACGTCTTCGGCGATGTCCGGCTGGGGGGTGGTCTGCTGCTGCGTCGTCATGGGAAAAATCCTCCTGATGGTCTTTGATAAGGCGTCGGGACGCCCCGGGGACGCCAGTCGTGCGTCAGATCGGGAAATGGCCTGGCCGGGTCTCGACGGTGATCCAGCGCAGTTCGGTGAAGGCGTCGATGCCGGCCTTGCCGCCGAAGCGGCCATGGCCGCTGGCCTTGACGCCGCCAAAGGGCATCTGCGCCTCGTCATGCACGGTCGGGCCGTTGACATGGCAGATGCCGGAGCGGATGCGGCGGGCGACGCGCAGGCCGCGCGCCGTGTCACGGGTGAAGACGGCGGCCGACAGCCCATATTCGGTATCGTTGGCGACGGCGACCGCCTGCTCCTCGCCCTCGACGCGGATGATGGTGACGACGGGGCCGAAGGATTCCTCGGCATAGATCCGCATCTCCGGCGTGACATGGTCGAGGATCGCCGCCGGCAGCAGCGTGCCGTCGGGCGTGCCGTTGCGGTGGAGCACCGCCCCCTTGGTAACCGCGTCGTCGATCAGCGCCTGCACATGGCGGGCGGCGCCGAGATCCACCACCGACCCAAGCGGCGTGCGCCCCGCGCGCGGATCGCCGGCGACCAGCGTGGCGGCCTTGGCGGTGAATTTCTCCAGGAAGGCGTCAGCCACCCTGGCGTCCAGCACGATCCGCTCGGTCGACATGCAGATCTGGCCCTGGTTGAAGAAGGCGCCGAAGGCGGCGGCCCTCACCGCCTCGTCCAGGTCGGCGTCGTCCAACACCAGGAAGGGCGCCTTGCCGCCCAGCTCCAGCAGCACCGGCTTCAGCTGTGCCGCCGCCCGCTGGGCGATCAGCCGGCCGACGCGGGTCGATCCGGTGAAGTTGATGCGGGCGATTGCGGGATGGTCGATCAGGGCGTTGACCAATTCGGCCGCATCCTCCGGCGCGTTGGTGACGACATTGACCACCCCGTCCGGCAGGCCGGCCTCCTGAAAGGCCTGGCCGATCAGCGCATGGGTGCGCGGGCAAAGCTCCGAGGCTTTCAGCACCACGGTGTTGCCGCAGGCGATGGCGGTGGCGACGGCGCGCACGCCGAGGATCACCGGGGCGTTCCACGGCGCGATGCCCAGGACGACGCCGACCGGCTGGCGCACCGCCATCGCGAGGCAGCCGGGCTTGTCGGAGGGGATCACCTCTCCGGCGATCTGGGTGGTGAGCGCCGCCGCCTCGCGGATCATCGAGGAGGCCAGCATCACGTTGAAGCGCGCCCATCCTTCCGTGGCGCCGGTCTCCGCCGCCATCGCCGCGACGAAATCGTCGGCGCGGGCGGCCAGCGCATCGGCGGCCTTCAGCAGAAGCGCGCGGCGGGTGTTCGGCCCGGTTTCCGACCAGCCGGAGAAGGCACCCAGCGCTGCCTCCGCCGCCGCTCCGGCATCGGCCGCCGATGCGGCGGCGGCCACCGTCGCCACCCCGCCGGTGATCGGGTTGCGCCGTTCGAACCGCCGCCCGCCGGTCGCGGCAACCGTCCGGCCGCCGATCAGCAGGTCGGCCGGCGCGGCAACAGACACATGTTCCATGGGATTCTCCAATCCGTCCTGCTGCCGTCGGCAGCGGATCAATCCGCAAGCATATTGTTATGCTATATAACAGTTATGATCGGGTCAATGACTGAATCGGGTGGCGGATGGGAGAGGACGGCAGGCGGCAGTCGGCGGATGCGGGTTTTGTTCAAAAAATCCGGTTCTCTATCTTCAATAGCGAGGCCGGGGGATCCGGCACCATCCCTGCACATTCCGCAAGCCCCGCGGGGCCTTCGACGGACCGGAGGAGGTGCAGCATGAAACGAACCCGATGGGCCCCCTGGAGGGCAGGCAGAGGGACGGCAGGCAGATGGGTTGCCGGCGGCGTCCTGGTCTGCCTCGTCGGCATCGGCGCCTTCCTGGGCATCGCCTACCGAAGCGGCCTGCCACCGGTTTCCCCGCCCAAAGTCGAGACCTTCCCGGCGGAGACGCTGGCCCGCGGCGCGGCGCTGGCCGCCATCGGCGACTGCATCGTCTGCCACACCGCCGACGGCGGCGTGCCCTATGCCGGCGGCCGGGCGCTGGCGACACCGTTTGGCACGCTCTATTCCACCAACATCACGCCGGACCCGGAAACCGGGATCGGCACCTGGTCGACGGACGCCTTCAAGCGGGCCATGCGCGACGGGGTGTCGCGTGACGGCAGCCACCTCTATCCGGCCTTGCCCTACGACCATTACCGGCAGGTGCATGACGGCGATTTGGACGCCATCTACGCCTTCCTGATGACGCGCGCACCGGTGGTGGCACCGGCCAGGGCGAACGACCTGATCTTCCCGTTGGGCTTCCGCCCGCTTCTGGCCGGTTGGAAGCTGCTGTTCCTGCATCAGGAGGAGTTCACCCCGCGGCCGGACCGCGATGCGGCGTGGAACCGCGGCGCCTATCTGGCCGAGGGGCTGGGCCATTGCAGCGGCTGCCACAGCCCGCGCAACCTCGCAGGTGCCGAGGAGACGGGCACCAAGGCCTATTCCGGCGGCTTGGCCGAAGGCTGGGCGGCACCCGCATTGAACGGCTCCAGCCCGGCGGCGGTGCCCTGGACGGCGGACAGCCTCTTCACCTATCTGCGCACCGGGGTGGACGGCCGCCATGGCGCCGCCGCCGGGCCGATGGGACCGGTGGTGCATGGCCTGTCCCGCGCGCCTGAAGCCGATGTCCGCGCCATCGCCACCTACATCGCCTCGCTGTCGGCGGATCGTCCCGGAACCGCTCCGAAAACGCCCGCGCTCCCGGAGCGTACGGCGGAGGCGGCCAGGGTGAATCCGGCCGGTGCCAGCCTGTTCGCCGGGGCCTGCGCCGGCTGCCACGAGGACGGTGCCCCGATGATGACCCAGGGGCGTCCCGGCCTGTCGACGGTGACCGCCCTGCAGCTCGATCGGCCGGACAACGCGATCCGGGCCATCCTGCAGGGCTTCCATGCCCCGACCGGCCCCGCCGGACCGGCGATGCCGCCCTTCGCCGCCAGCCTGACCGACACGCAGGTTGCCGACCTCGCCGCCTATCTGCGGTCCCGCTTCAGCGACCGTCCGGCCTGGACCGCGCTGGAGACGGCAGCCGCCACCGTCCGCCAGGAGGAGTCCCAGCCATGACCGTCACCCTCACCGTCAACGGCGCCGACCATGCGCTGGACGTCGATCCGGCGACGCCGCTGCTCTATGTTCTGCGCGACGATCTGGAGCTGAACGGGGCGAAATACGGCTGCGGCCTCGGCCAGTGCGGCGCCTGCACCGTGCACATCGACGGCAAGCCCGCTTTCTCCTGCCTGACGCCGGTCGGTGCCGTTGCCGGGCGCCGCATCCGCACGGTCGAGGGGTTGGGCAGCGCCGGGGCGCCCGGCTTGCTGCAACAGGCCTTCGAGACGGAACAGGCCGCGCAGTGCGGCTATTGCATCGCCGGGATGATCATGCGGGCGCAGGCCCTGCTCGACCGCAACCCCGATCCCGACGAGGCGCAGATCCGCGCCCATATGCAGACCAACCTCTGCCGCTGCGGCACCCACATGCGCATCCTGCGCGCCATCCGCCGCGCCGTCGCCCTGCGCAAGGGCACCCAGTCGGCGCAGGAGGTGCGGCGATGAGCCCGGCCCTGTCGAGCCTCTCCCGCCGCGGTTTTCTGGCCGGCGGCGCCCTGGTGGTGTCCTTCGCCCTCGCGCCGCGCGCCTTCGCCCAGCTCGCCGGGGGTGGGGAAGGCGGTGCCGGCCCGGCCGTGCTGGCGCCCGACCTGAAGGGCAGCCTGAAATCCACCCCCTGGCTCGACGCCTGGATCCGCATCGACGGCGATGGCCGGGTCACCGTCTTCACCGGCAAGGTGGAACTGGGCCAGGGCATCCGCACCGCGCTGACCCAGGTGGCGGCGGAGGAGCTGGACGTTCCGCCCGCCACTGTCACCCTGGTCACCGCCGACACCGAACGCACACCGGACGAAGGGCTGACCGCCGGCAGCCATTCCATGCAGGACAGCGGCACGGCGATCCAGAACGCCGCCGCCAATGTCCGCATGCTGCTGGCCGCCGAGGCGGCGCGCGGCTGGGGCGTCCCCACCGAGGAGGTGACCACCGGGGGAGACGGCAGGCTGCACGCACCGGACGGCCGGGTCCTCGCCTATGGTGAGGTCGCGGCGCGGCTGTCGCTGCATATGCAGGCGGTGCCCGACGCGCCGCTGCGCAAGCCGTCCGACTACCGCACGCTGGGGCGGGAGCTGCCGCGGGTCGACATCCCGGCAAAGCTGACCGGCGGTGCCGCCTACCTGCACGACATGCGCCTGCCCGGCATGCTGCACGCCCGCGTCGTCCGCGGCCCCAGCGCCGGGACCAGCCTGCAAGCGCCCGATCTCGACGGCGTCGCCCGCATGCCGGGCGTGGTGACGGTCGTCCGGCAGGGCGGCTTCCTGGCGGTGGTGGCGGAGCGGCAATGGACGGCGATCCAGGCGATGCGCCACCTGCAGCGGGCTGCCTACGGGCGCCCGGCATCGCCACCCCTGCCGGCGGACGGCAGCGGCGATGCCGTGGCCGCGACGCTGGCGGCTCTGCCGGCCCGCGATATCGCGATCATGGACACCAGCGAACCGGCGGGACCGGCGGTCCGCAGCGTCAAGGCACGCTACACCCGGCCCTGGATCAGCCATGGCTCCATCGGCCCGTCCTGCGCCATCGCCCACTATGTGGACGGCACCATGACGGTCTGGACCCACAGCCAGGGCACCTTCGATGTCCGTCGCGTGGTCGCGGAGCTGCTCGGCCTGCCGGCGGAGAGGGTCCATGCCATCCATGCCGAGGGCGCCGGTTGCTACGGCCAGAACGGCGCCGACGACGTCGCGGCCGACGCGGCGGTAATCGCCAGGGCGGTGCCCGGCCGGCCGATCCGCCTGCAATGGATGCGCGAGCAGGAGTTCGGCTGGGAGCCGCTCGGCCCCGGCATGATGACGGAGCTGGAGGCGGCCCTGGGTGCCGACAACCGCATCGTCTCCTGGCGCCATGCGGTCTGGAGCAACCCGCACAACAACCGCCCGGTCGGGGCCGGCGGCGTGCTGGCCGGCAACGAGGCCGACCCGCCCTTTCCCGTCCCCGAGGGCAAGCCGATCCCGATGCCGGAGGGCGACGGCAGCCGCAACTCCAACCCGCTCTACAGCTTCGCCAACACCCATGTCGTCTATCATTTCCTGAAGGACATGCCGGCGCGCGTCTCCGCCCTGCGGTCGCTGGGAGCGCATCTGAACGTCTTCTCCATCGAGAGCATGCTGGACGAGCTGGCCGCCGGGGCGGGGATCGACCCGCTGGCGATCCGTCTCGACCACATGCAGGACGAGCGGGCACGCGACGTCATGCAGGCGGCGACCGACCGGTTCGGCTGGTCGAGGCGGCCGAAGGGCGACGGCCGGCGCGGTTGCGGCATGGCCTTCGCCCGCTACAAGAATCTCGGCGCCTATTGCGCGGTGGCGCTGGAGGTGGAGGTCGACCGCGAGACCGGCCGGGTGCTGGTCCGCCGGGCGGTCGCCGCGGTGGATTGCGGCCAGCCCGCCAACCCCGACGGCGTGCGCAACCAGATCGAGGGGGCGATGGTGCAGTCGCTCAGCTGGACCGGCCGGGAAGCGGTGCGCTTTGCCGCCGACCGCCGCGCCAGCTTCGACTGGAGCAGCTATCCGATCCTGCGTTTCGACGATGTGCCGGGTTCGGTCGAGGTGGTGGTGATGGACCGTCCCGGCGCCCCCTTCCTCGGCACCGCCGAGGCGGGACAGGGGCCGACGGCCGCCGCCCTGGCCAACGCCATCGCCGATGCCACCGGCGTGCGGCTGCGCGACATGCCGCTCAGCCCGGAGCGGCTCAAGGCTGCGATCGGGCCGGTGTAGGAGGGAAAAGGTGTAGGAGGGAAAAGGTCATGAAGCCTTTGCGTGTAAGGATCGTCGGCGGCTCGGTCGGCGGTCTGTTCGCCGCCGCCCTGCTGCGGCAGGACGGGCATGATGTCCGCCTCTATGAGCGGTCCAGCGGCGGGCTGGCCGGCCGCGGCGCCGGGCTGGTCGGCCAGCGCGACCTGTTCGCCCTGCTGCGCGCGGTCGGCTGCGAGCATGTGGCGCAGGTCGGCGTCGTCGCCCGCGAGCGCATCTTTCTCGACCGCGCCGGGGAAATCCGGCAGCGGCAGGCGATTCCGCAGATGCAGATCTCCTGGGATCATCTGTACGCCACGATGCGGAGCAAGGTGCCGGACGACGCCTACGCCCTGGGCCGCGCCGTCCTGGCGGTGGAACAGGAGGACGCCACCGCCAGCCTGCAATTCGACGACGGCAGCCGGGAGGAGGCCGATCTGGTCATCGGCGCCGACGGGCTGGGCTCCATCGTCCGCTGCACCGTGGTGGGGAAGCACGCGGCCAACGACTATGCCGGCTATGTCGCGTGGCGCGGGCTGGTGCCGGAACGCGACCTGCCGGCGGAGTCCGCCGTCCTGCTCGACCGCTTCGCCTTCTATGACAGGCCGCAATCGCACACGCTGGGCTATCTGGTCACCGGGCCGGCGGCGGAGACGGCGGTCGGGGCGCGGCGCTACAACTGGGTCTGGTACCGGCGGGTGGAGGCGGCCCAGCTGCCGGCGCTGCTGACCGACGCCAAGGGCCGCCGTCACCCCCATTCGCTGGCGCCGGGGCAGGTGCCGGAGGAGCTGGCGGCAAGGTTGCGGCAGGATGCGGCGGGGCTGTTGCCGCCGCCCTTCGCGGCGGCCGTCGCGGCGGAACCCCGACCCTTCGTCCAGGCCATCTTCGATTACGAGGTGCCGGCCATGACGCGCGGCCGGGTGGCCCTGCTGGGCGATGCCGCCTTCGTGGTCCGCCCCCACACGGCGATGGGCGTCGCCAAGGCGGCGGGCGACGCGATGGCGCTGGCGCGGCAGCTGTCGGCCCATCGGGACATCGACGCCGCCCTCCACGCCTACAATGAGGAACGTCACCCCGCCGGTGCGGCCATCGCCGCCTACGGTCGCCGGCTGGGCGCGATGATGGAGTGAGAGGCCGCGTCGTTGCAGGGCAGGGCAGCGTTGCATGCCGACAAAACGCCTTGACCCCGGCGCCACCGCAGCTATGTTTTGGATCATATGATCTAAAATATGGATCGGGAGGCGGAATCGATGGCTCGGCCGCGGAAGTTCGATGAGACGGCGGTTCTGGACGCGGCGGTGGACCGCTTCTGGACCCAGGGGTACGAAGCGACCTCCACCCGCGAGCTGGCGGAGAGCATGCAGATGACGCTCGCCAGCATCCACAACGCCTTCGGCGACAAGCGGGCGCTGTTCCGCCGCTCTCTGGAGCATTACCTGGACGGTTCGCTGCGCGCGCGCATCGCCCGGCATGAGGCGGCTCCATCCCCGGCGGCGGCCATCGCCGGCTTTCTGCGGGAAAGCATCGAGCGCTCGCTCGGCGACGGCTGCCGTCGTGGCTGCCTGCTGGTCAATTCCGCGTTGGAGGTCACGCAGGCCGATCCGGACATGCGCGACTTCCTGAACGCGGAACTGACGACCATCGAGGATTTCTTCCGCCGCTGCCTCGCCAAGGGACGGCAGAGCGGCGAGATTCCCGCCGGCATCGACGTCGACGACGCGGCCCGCCTGCTGTTCTCCAGCCTGCTGGGCATCCGCGTCCTCGCCCGCGTCCGCCCCGAACGCAGCCTGCTGGAAGGGGCGGCCCGCGGTGCCCTGGCCAGCCTTGGGCTGCCGCCGATGCCGGATTCCTGATCCCGCCCACGCTCGAACCCATCATTCCCAGTCTTCCCGGCAACCGGGCGGGCCGCAGACGCGGCGCCGTCAACAGGGACGCACGACCATGAGCACACAATCGGCCGCCGTGACGGCAGACCGCCCGAAGGACCAGCTGGACAAGGGCCATCTCGATAAGGATCGTCTGGACCGGGCCGCCTGGATGGCGACACTCGCCGGCATGTCGGGAAGTCTCGTCGCCATCGGGCTGGCACGCTTCGCCTATTCCCCGCTGGTCCCGTCGCTGATCGAGGCGCACTGGTTCTCCGCCGGTGACGCCGTGACGCTGGGGGCGGCCAATTTCGCCGGCTATCTGGCCGGCGCACTGCTCGGCCGGCCGCTGGCCGGGCTGCTGCCCAACCGGGCGCTGCTGCGGCTGCTGATGCTGGCGACGTCCCTCGCCTTCATCGCCTGCGCCTATCCGCTGTCGCTGGCATGGTTCTTCGGCTGGCGCTTCGTCTCGGGCCTGGCCGGGGGCGCCATCATGGTGCTGGTCGCGACCAGCATCCTGCCCCACATCCCGGCGGCCCGGCGCGGCTCGTCAGCGGGA
>NZ_BADK01000791.1 GCF_000333595.1 Azospirillum sp. B506 | reverse complement strand
CTGGCGCAGCGCGTCGAGCAGCGAGGTCTTGCCGTGGTCGACGTGGCCCATGATGGTGACGACCGGCGGACGCGGCACCAGGATGGCGCCCTCTTCCTCGGTGGCACGCAGGCCGATCTCGACGTCGGACTCCGACACGCGGCGGACGCGATGGCCGAACTCGGTGATGACCAGCTCGGCGGTGTCGGCGTCGATCGTCTGGTTGATCGTCGCCATCACGCCCATGCGCATCAGCGACTTGATGACGTCGGCGCCGCGCTCGGCCATGCGGTTGGCCAGCTCCTGGACGGTGATGACCTCCGGCAGGACGACGTCGCGGGTGACCTTCGCCGTCTCCTGGCGGCTCATCTGGCGCAGGCGTTCACGCTCGCGGGCACGGCGGACGGCGGCCAGCGACCGGGTGCGGTCGCCGCCATCGTCGCTGAGCGCCTGCGAGACGGTCAGCTTGGAGCCCTTGCGGCGGTCGGCGCCGGCGGGAGCCTTGGCGGCCGGCCGGGCCGGCGCGGCCTTGGCGGGAGCACCGCCGCGACCACCCTTGCGGCGGTTGTCGTCCTCTTCCTCGACGGCGCGGGCCGGCGGGGCGCCGGCACCCGGCGGAGTACGGCCGGCGGCGGCGTCGGCGGCGGGACGGGCGGCGGCACCGCCGGGGCGCTGCTGGTCGGCACCCGGACGGGCACCGGCCGGACGCGCGCCGTCGCGGGGGGCTGCGTCGCGGCCGCCCTCACGGCCGCCATCCCTGCCACCGTCGCGGCGCGGCGCCGGTTCGGCATCGCGGCGCTTGGCCTCCTCGGCTTCCTTGCGCTTGGCCTCTTCCTCCTTGCGGCGGCGTTCGGCTTCCGCGGCGACCTTGCGCTCCTCCTCCTGGATGGCGCGCATCTCGTCCAGCTCGCGCTGGCGCAAGGTCTCGGCATCCAGGATGATCGGCGGCATTTCCGGCGCGGCCGGGGCCGGGGCATCGGAGGGGGTGGCGGCAGCGGCCGGGGCGGCGGCTTCGGAGGGGGCGGCCTGAGCTGCTTCTGCCTCTTCGGCGGCGCGGGCGGCGGCCTCGGCGGCGCGGGCTTCGGCACGGACTGCCTCTTCCTCGGCCTCGATGCGGCGCTGCTCTTCGAACGCCGCGGCGCCGCGAAGCGCACGCAGGCGGGATTCAAGCTCCTCGCGGGTCAGCTGGCGCCCGGCAGGGGCACCGCCACCGCGGGGCCGCTGGCCCTGTGCGCCACGCATCGGCAGGCCCTGGGCAGCTTGACGCGCGGCGGCGCCGCCGTCGGCAACGCCGGGCACGGCGCCCTTTTCGACATGACGCTTGCGCTTGACCTCTACGGTCACCGCTTTTGACCGGCCATGGGAGAAGCTCTGCCGGACCTGGGTCTCGACCGGCTTCTTCGACTCCAGCTTTCCTTTGCTGGCGCCGGTTAGGTGCAAGACTTTTTTCTGGTCCTGGTCGTTGCTATCGGTCATCGGTTCCCGAATGGTCAGACGTTACATCGCAGGCCGGCCGGCCTTATCGCCGACTCCCCAGCCCTTATCAGACTCCTGGTGCGCGTCCCTGTCCTCTTGGGGACCTTTCAGCCCCCTCAGGCGTGCCGCTTCGCGGGCCAGCCCTGCGGCCAGCCTGCCCCGCGCCACCACGGCGTGCACCGCGTGATCGCGCCCGAGCGCCGCGGCCAAGGCCGCCGACTCGAACAGGTCGATCACCGGCAGCGACGGCGCGAGCGCCGTCACCTTGCCGCGCTGGTCCAGCGAGCCGTCCGCGGCTTCGACCAGCAGGGCCGGCGGGGGACCCGCACGGCCGACCTGGTTGGCCCTCAACGCCTCGCGCACCTTCTCGTATCCCGCCAGAACGTGGCCGGCACGGCGGGCAAGGCCCAACGCATGCAGACAACGCCGTTCCAACAGCCGTTCCAGCCTCTCGGCCAGATCGGGCGGTACTTTCACCGCCCGGCGGGCCGCTTTGGCGAAAACGGATTTGCCCATGGCCTTCGCCAGGGCATCCCGGTCGGCCGTGACCCAAAGGCCGCGGCCGGGCAGACGTTCCTCCAGGTCCGGCACCACCTCGCCGTCGGGGCCGATCACGAAGCGGATCATGCCCTCCTTCGGCCCGACCGTGCCCGACGCGATGCAGCGGCGCAGAGGCCCCTTCTCGTCGTCGGCCGGCAGGCGGTCCGTCCCGGCACCTTCGTCCTGTGCCAATTCCTGATCCGGCACCGCATCCGCGGCGGCGGTCGGTGTCCGTTCGTCGTTCCGTTCGGTCATCCGATCGTCATCCGCTCGCGCGGTCCCGAATAGTCGTTCCTGTCGGGCGCAGTTCCAACCGGCATTGCTGCCGGTCAGGCCTGCGCGCCCTGGCCATCGGCGGTGCCGTCGGCCGTGGGAGCGGCGGCGGCGCCGTCCTGCTCCTCACCCTCGAACCAGTGGGCGCGCGCGGCCATGATGATCGCGTTCGCCTCCTCTTCCGAAGGAGCGTCCTTGGCGCCGTCCTTGCCCAGGATCTCGACCAGCTCGTCGCCGGCCAGATCGGCCAGATCGTCCAGCGTCTTCACGCCGTTCTCGCCCAGCTTCACCAGCTGCGTGGCGGTGAAGCCGGTCAGCTCGGCGACGATGTCCTCGACGCCCAGCTCCAGACGGCGCTCGTTGGCCTGCTCGTCCTGCACTTCCAGGAAGGCCAGCGCGCGCTGCTTCAGCTCGTCGGCGACCGACTCGTCGAAGCCTTCGATCTCAGCCAGTTCCTCGGTCTCGACGAAGGCGATCTCCTCGACCGAGGTGAAGCCTTCGGCAACCAGCAGGTGGGCGATCACGTCGTCGACATCCAGCGCCTGCATGAACAGGGCGGAGCGGTTGTGGATTTCCTCCGAACGCCGCTCCGACTCCTCCTGTTCGGTCAGGATGTCGATGTCCCAGCCGGTCAGCATCGAGGCGAGACGCACATTCTGGCCGCGGCGGCCGATGGCCAGCGACAGCTGGTCGTCGGGCACCACCACCTCGATGCGGTGGTTGTCGTCGTCGAGCACGACCTTGGCGACCTCGGCCGGGGCGAGCGCGTTGACGACGAAGGTCGCCGCCTCGCCGTTCCACGGAATGATGTCGATCTTCTCGCCCTGCAGCTCGCCGACGACCGCCTGGACGCGGCTGCCGCGCATGCCGACGCAGGCGCCGACCGGGTCGATGGAGCTGTCATGGCTCAGCACCGCGATCTTGGCGCGCGACCCCGGATCACGGGCGACCGCCTTGATCTCGATGATGCCGTCGTAGATTTCCGGCACTTCCTGGGCGAACAGCTTCGCCATGAACATCGGATGCGTGCGCGACAGGAAAATCTGCGGGCCGCGCGGTTCCTCGCGGACGTCGAAGATATAGGCGCGGACACGATCGCCGTTCTTGAAATGCTCGCGCGGCAGCAGCTCGTCGCGGCGCAGGATCGCTTCGGCGCGCCCCAGGTCGACGGTGACGTTGCCGTATTCGACGCGCTTGACCAGACCGTTGACGATCTCGCCGTTGCGGTCCTTGTACTCGTTGAACTGGCGCTTGCGCTCGGCGTCGCGCACCTTCTGCACGATCACCTGCTTGGCGGTCTGGGCGGCGATGCGGCCGAAATCGATCGGCGGCAGCGGGTCGACCAGGAAATCGCCGAGCTTGGCACCGGCCTTGCGCCGCTGGGCGTAGGGCAGGGTGACCTGCGTCGCCTCGTTCTCCACCGTCTCGACCACTTCCAGATGGCGGGTCAGATGGATGTCGCCGGTCTTGCGGTCGATGCGGGCGCGGATGTCGTGCTCGTGGCCGTACTTGGAGCGGCCGGCCTTCTGAATCGCCTGCTCCATCGCCTCCAGGACTTCGTCCCGGTCGATGTTCTTTTCGCGGGCGACCGCGTCAGCGACTTGCAGCAGTTCCATCCGTTACACTTCCTGAATCGGTCTTGTGTGATGCCGGTCTTGCGTGATGTCCGGTCGGGTCTCGGCGGGGCGGGGGCAACCTGGGACAGGCATGCCGGCGGTGCGTCCTGCTGGACGGAGCCGTCAGTTCTGCAGACCCTCCTGCTGCTCCTGGCTGGCGCGGATCAGCTCGTCCGTCAGCACCAGCTTGGCACGCAGGATGTTGTCGAACTCCAGCCGGGCGGCTCCCTGTTCGGTGTCGATGCACACGAGGCCGTCCTCGACGCCCTTCAGCATGCCCTTGAAGCGCTTGCGGCCGTCGATCGCCATGCGGCTTTCCAGCCGGGCTTCGAAACCGGCGAAGCGCTCGAAATCCTTGAGCCGGGTCAGCGGCCGGTCGATGCCGGGCGAGCTGACTTCCAGCGTGTAAGCCTCGCGGATGGGGTCTTCCACGTCCAGCAGGGCCGAAACGGAGCGGCTGATGTCGGCGCAATCCTCGACAGTCATGGGCGCGCCGTCGGCGCGCTCCGCCATGATCTGGAGAACCGCCCGCTGGCCGCCGGAGATCTGAACGCGCACGACCTCATAGCCCATGGCTTCGACCGACGGCGTGATGATCTGTTCGATGCGACCTGTAGCGTCCATTCCACCTGACCCAAAGCCTGCGGCCGGGATCGAACCGGACGAGGTTTCCACAACAGAAGGTTCAACAAGCGCGTGCTTCCACACGCTTATAAAAAAATAAGTGGGCAAAAGCCCACCCGCAAAGCGTCTCGCCGGCCCGGTTGCCCGGGCCGCCGATCCGTATGGGTTCTCAGAGGGTGAATATAGTCATTCCGCCCGACGCCGCAAGCCTTTTCCGGCCTGATCGGCGTGACCGGACGGATTCTCAAGCGGAACGGGTATGCGTCAGCGTCGCGGGCGGCGGACGAACCGCATGAAGACGGGCTTGCGGCCGGCGGCGATGGCCTTTTCCTCGTAGCGGGTCGCCGGCCAGTCGTCGGGGCGGATGCGCCAGTCCGACGGCCGGCGGGCGGTCCATTCGAAATCGGGATGCTTCAAGGTGTGTTCGAGCATCCAGCGCACCAGACCCATGTCGTCGCTGGCCAGCCGCAGCTCCGCCCCATCCTTCAGCACGCGGGCCAGCCGCGGCAGATTCTCCGGCCCGATGAAGCGGCGGTCGGCATGGCGCTTCTTCGGCCAGGGATCGGCGAACAGCACGAAGGCGCGGCCGATCGAAGCGTCGGGCAGGGCGTCCAGCAGCGGCCGGGCGTCGTCGGGCTGGATGCGGACGTTGCCCAGGTTCTCGTCCTCGACCATGCCCAGCAGGCCGGCGATGCCGTTGAGGAAGGGTTCGGCGCCGATGATGCCGACATCCGGATTGTGCCTGGCCTGCCAGGCGAGGTGATGGCCCATGCCGAAGCCGATCTCCAGCCAGACCTCGCGTGTCGGCGTGGCGAACAGGCTGGCGGGAATCAGGCTGCCGCCGGATGCCGGTGTCGGGATCTGCAGCCGTGGCAGCAGATCCTCGATCAGGCTGGTCCGGCGCTTGCGCAGGGGACGGCCCTTGCGCCGGCCGAACAACCGGTTTCCGGTTTCGGTTTGCGGAGCGTCGTCGGTCGGTCGGTCGGTTTTGCTGTCGGTCATGGCGGCTGATGCGGTTCGATGGCGGTGTCGGCAGGAAAAGAGCTTATACAAAAAGAACGCCGAAGCCGTTTCCAGCCTCCGCCGTCCTTTTNCAGTCTGATGATCGGCCGGTTGGGGCGATCAGAAGGCGCCGCGCAGGGCCTCGACCAGATCGGTCTTCTCCCACGAGAAGCCGCCGTCCGCCTCCGGCTCGCGGCCGAAATGACCGTAGGCGGCGGTGCGGGCGTAGATCGGCTTGTTCAGCCCCAGATGCGTGCGGATGCCGCGCGGGGACAGGTCCACCAGCTGCTGCAGCACGTCGGACAGCCGATCCTCGTCGACGTTGCCGGTGCCGTGGGTGTCGACATAGACCGACAACGGCTTCGACACGCCGATGGCGTAGGAGACCTGGATCGTGCACTTCTCGGCCAGTTCCGCCGCGACGACGTTCTTGGCCAGATAGCGGGCGGCATAGGCGGCCGAGCGGTCGACCTTCGTCGGGTCCTTGCCGGAGAAGGCGCCGCCGCCGTGCGGGGCGGCACCGCCGTAGGTGTCGACGATGATCTTGCGGCCGGTCAGGCCGGCGTCACCGTCCGGGCCGCCGATGACGAAGCGGCCGGTCGGGTTGACGTACAGGTGCTTCGGGTCGCACATCCAGCCGTCCGGCAGGCAGTTGACGATGTGCGGCAGGACGATCTCGCGCACGGCGTCCTGGTCCAGCCCCTCGGCATGTTGGGTCGACAGCACGATGGCGGTGGCGCGGGTCGGGCGGCCGTCGACGTATTGCAGGGTGACTTGGCTCTTGGCGTCCGGGCCCAGCTGCGGGGCGGCGCCGGAATGGCGCGCCTCGGCCAGCGACTTCAGGATGGCGTGGCTGTAGTAGATCGGCGCCGGCATCAGCGCCGGAGTCTCGCGGCAGGCATAGCCGAACATGATGCCCTGGTCGCCGGCACCCTCGTCCTTGTTGCCGGCGGCGTCGACGCCCACGGCGATGTCGGCGGACTGGGAATGGACGAAGCACTTGACGTCCATCTTCTCCCAATGGAAGCCGTCCTGCTCGTAGCCGATGTCCTTCACCGCGGCGCGGGCGACCTCGACCAGATGGTCGGCCTTGATGCTGTCGGGGCCGCGGACTTCGCCGGCCAGAACGACCTGGTTGGTGGTCGCCAGAGTCTCGACGGCCACGCGGGCCTGCGGGTCGTGCGAAAGATAAAGATCGACGATGGCGTCGGAGATACGGTCGCAGACCTTGTCGGGATGACCTTCCGACACGGACTCGCTGGTGAAGACGTAGTTCAGCTTTGCCACGGGAAACCTCGGCATTCGGCGGCACGCTATTTCATGAGCCGAAACGGCAGACCGGTACAGCGGCCGCAGACACCGGTCCAAATCCGGTTTTGACAAGGATTCCGGCTGGGGTCAAGCAGACTACCGGCGGTAAGGCATTGGTCCTATCATCGCAGGCACCACACGAAGGGGGTGGGCACGGTCGCACCGCGCTTTCCCCGTTCGGTGGGTATCGCATGCCGCAGGAGACGGGCAGGCGTTACTCGGCGGCTTCCGCCACCGCGGCGCTGGCCACGGCCTTGGTCAACTCGAACAGGCGCTTGCGCACCGACGGATCGTTGATCTTGTAGTAGGCGCGGACCAGTTCCAGCGTCTCGCGCTTGGCCATCGGATCGGGCTCGTAGGCGCTGGTGGAGCGCTCGTCGCCCGAACCGGCCTCATCGTCGTCCTCGACGCGGGCAGAAGCGGCTTCGGCCGGCATGTCGTCGAAGAAGAAGGAAACCGGCACGTCAAGAACGCGGCTCAGATCGAAGAGACGCGACGCGCCGATGCGGTTTGCACCGCGCTCGTACTTCTGCACCTGCTGGAAGGTCAGACCGATGGCCTCGCCCAGCTTCTCCTGGCTCATGCCGAGAAGGGTACGACGGAGACGGACGCGGGATCCGACATGGACGTCGATGGGATTCGGCTTTCCGGTCTTCGGACGGCCCGCACCCGCACGGCGCCCGCGCGGCGCCCCAGTTTCAGTCTGCATCTCGTTTATCCCTGTAACGGT
>NZ_BADK01000792.1 GCF_000333595.1 Azospirillum sp. B506 | reverse complement strand
CATCATTTATACCGACATCACCCGCGACGGCGCCATGGGCGGCGTGAATGTCGAGTCCACCTCCGACCTCGCCTTCCACCTGACGACGCCGGTCATCGCCTCTGGCGGCGTCTCTTCCATCGAGGATCTCAAGGCGCTGAAGGTCGAGGAGGACACCGGGATCGAGGGCGTGATCTGCGGCCGCGCGCTGTATGATGGCCGGATCGATCCGAAGGAAGCGCTTGCCCTGCTGTCCGCCCCTGCCGTCGAGGACGCCGACTGATGCTGAAGATGCGCGTCATCCCTTGCCTGGACGTCAAGGACGGCCGGGTCGTCAAGGGGGTCAATTTCGTCGATCTGATCGATGCCGGCGATCCGGTGGAGCAGGCCCGCGTCTACGACCGCGAGGGCGCCGACGAACTGACCTTCCTCGACATCACCGCCAGCCATGAGAACCGCGACACCATCTTCGACGTGGTGCGGCGGACGGCGGAGCAGGTCTTCATGCCGCTGACCGTCGGCGGCGGCGTCCGCACGGTGGACGACATCCGCAAGCTGCTGCTGGCCGGTGCTGACAAGGTGTCGATCAACACGGCGGCGATCCACCGTCCGGAGTTCGTGCGCGAGGGGGCCGAGAAGTTCGGCGCCCAGTGCATCGTCGTCGCCATCGACGCCAAGAAGGTCGGGCCGGCCAAGTGGGAGGTCTTCACCCATGGCGGCCGCAACGCCACCGGCATCGATGCGGTGGAATGGGCCAAGCGGATGGAATCGCTGGGAGCGGGCGAGATCCTGCTGACCTCGATGGACCGCGACGGCACCAAGAGCGGTTTCGACCTGGAGCTGACACGCACGGTGGCGGACAGCATCCGCGTTCCGGTGATCGCGTCGGGCGGCGTCGGCACCCTCGACCATCTGGTGGAGGGCATCCGCGAGGGGCACGCCACTGCGGTGCTCGCCGCCTCGATCTTCCATTTCGGCACCTACACCATCGGTCAGGCCAAGGGGGCGCTCGCCGCCGCCGGCATCCCGGTGCGTCCGGCCAGGGCGGCTGAACCGGCCGCCGCGGAGAAAGCCAATGGGTGACAAGAAGGCAGTGGAGAAAGCGGCCGAGAAGGCGCAGGCCCTGCCGCCGGTCTCCCCGTCCGCCGAGGTGCTCGACCGGCTGTTCGCCACCGTGCAGGCCCGCAAGGGAGCGGATCCGGAGACCTCCTACACCGCGAAGCTCTACAGCCGCGGCACCGCCAAGATTGCCCAGAAGGTGGGCGAGGAGGCGGTGGAGGCGATCCTGGAAGCGGTTCGTGGAGACAATGCGGCGCTGGCCGCGGAGTCCGCCGACCTGCTCTATCACCTGCTGGTGCTGTGGGCCGACACCGGACTGGATCCGGCGGAGGTCTGGAGCAAGCTCGCCCAGCGCGAGGGCACCAGCGGCATCGACGAGAAGAAGTCCCGCAAGGCCTGATCGGGGCTTTGAGCGGGACTCCCCAGCAAGAGGACGCATGCGATGGCCAAGAGCTATGACGCCAACAACGTGTTCGCCCGCATCCTGCGCGGCGAAATCCCGTGCAGGAAGGTGCATGAGACCGAACACGCGCTGGCCTTCCACGACATCGAACCGCAGACTCCGACCCATGTGCTGGTGATCCCGAAGGGCGCCTACATGGATATGGACGACTTCACCGCCAGGGCGTCGGAGGCGGAGATCGCCGGCCTGTTCCGCGCGGTTGGCGAGGTTGCCCGCATGGTCGGCGCCGACGGCCCCGGCTATCGCATCCTGTCGAACTGCGGCGAGGCCGCGCATCAGGAAGTGCCCCACCTGCACATCCACCTGTTCGCCGGACGCGACCTGACACGGATGATCGGCAAGGCTTGAACCGGTCGGCGCCGGTAGCATCTACCGTCGCCGCACCGTCACCCGGCGCCGCGTCCCTTTCCCCTCCGGCACCGCGTCCAGGATCGCCAGGATCGCGTCGATCCGCTCCTCGTCCAGATCGCCGATGCGTTCCGACAGCCGGTTGGCAGCTCGGTCGCCCGGGCGCTCAGGCCGAAGTGTCCACCGTCACGCGCGGGTGGGACAGATCCGCCAGCGGCTCCAGTTCTTCCGCTTCGTCCCAGATGATGCAGAAAATAGGCGCAGATCTGCCTGACCAGCTGGGGTGAGGGCGGCCGCGCTTGCCATGTTCCAGGGCCGACAGGTAGGCGGACGAGATCGACAGGTCGGTCGCCATCTGCTTCAGCGTCACGCCCTTGGCGTCGCGCAGCGACCGGACCCGTTCGCCGAACGGGGTCATGTGGAGTCCCTGACTGTTTGGGACCTAGTCCTTACGGTCGCGGCGCCGTTTGATCAAGACATACAACGCACCGTCGCCGCCGTCCTTGGGCTGGGCCGGCTGGATCGCCAGGACCATCGGGCGCAGGGCCGGATCCGACAGCCAGCGGGGGGTCGCCTGACGCAGCACGCCCAGGCTGCCGAAACTGCCCTTGCCGGTGATCACCAGCACGCAGCGCCGCCCCTCGTTCCAGGCGCGGTGGACGAAGCCGGCGAGCGCGTGGTGGGCCTGGGCCTGGGTCATGCCGTGCAGGTCGATGCGCCCGTCGATCTCCAGCTCGCCGCGGCGGAACCGGTCGCCGGTGCGGCGGTCGATGTTGGCGGTCGACCCGGGCGTCAGCGGCGGATGCGGCGTCTGCGAGGGCCGGGCCGGGGAGGGAAACTGCCTGGCGGTCGGCGGCGGGGCGAGGCTGGTCGCCACCGGTTCCTCCACCAGCTCTGCCATGGTTGCCACCGGTTCCGGCTCTGCCTCGATCTGCCGGCCGGGCATCGGTTCGGCGTCGCGCATGGCGATCCGCCACAGGCGCCGCTCGTCGGGCGTGGGCAGTCGTCTGCGGGTCATCGGCGCGGAACCTTCTGCGGACATGAAAAGGGCGGTGCCGACCGATAAAGCCTGTCGGCCCGCCCCTGTCAATGTGTGTTGCCGCGCTGCAAAGAAAAAGGGCGCGAAGAAAAAGGGTACCCGACGCTCACGCCTGCGACCAGGCGGCAGCCGCCGCGATCTGTTCGTCGGTCGGACGCACGCCGGTGTACAGCACGAACTGTTCGAGCGCCTGCAGGGCAATGACTTCGGCGCCGGTGATCACCGGCTTGCCGGCCTCGCGCGCGGCGCGGATCAGCGGGGTTTCGGCCGGCATGGCGACGACGTCGAACACCTGCGCCGCCGAGGCGATCAGCGCCGGTTCGAAGGCAAGGGTTTCTGCCTCCGGCGCCCCGGCCATGCCGAGCGGCGTGACGTTGACCAGCAGCGACCCTTCGGCGATGCCGGTGGTGTCCGGCTGCCAGGGCAGGCTGTATTCATCGGCCAGCCGGCGGCCGGTCTCCTCGTTGCGGGCGATCAGCGTGCCGTTGGTGAAGCCGGAATCGCGCAGCGCGCACAGCACCGCGCGGGCCATGCCGCCGCTGCCGCGGAGCGCGAAGGGCAGGCCGGGCGAGACGTCGTGACGGTCGAGCAGCGTGCGGACCGCGAGATAGTCGGTGTTGTAGCCGCGCAGCCGGCTGCTGCCGTCTTCGACGGTGTCGTTGACGATGGTGTTGACCGACTGCAGCCCGGTGGCCGACGGGTCCAGCTCGTCGAGGAAGGGGATGCAGGCTTCCTTGAAAGGCATCGACACGCCGCAGCCGCGGATGTTCAGCGCACGGATGCCGGTGATGGCGCCCGGAAGATCGCTGGTGGTGAACGCCTTGTAGACGTAGTTCAGCGCGAGGGCTTCGTAGAGGTGATTGTGGAAGCGCGTGCCGATGTTGCTCGGGCGGCCCGAGAGCGAAATGCACAGGCGCGTGTCTCTGTCGATCTTGTGGGGCAACCGGGCCTCTCCTTGCCGCTTTCCGTTCCTGGCCGTTGTTGGCGATTGTCTGGCCGGCGGGTCAGCCGCCCGCCTTCAACGCATCCAAACGTCCTTTCAACAGAGTGTATTCCGGATCGCTCGGCTTGAACTGGGCGATCAGCTTACCCCAATGGGCGGCGGCCTCGTCCTTGCGGCCCGACATCATGGCGTCGAGACCGAGCAGCCACAGCGCGTCCTTGTTCTCCGGTTCTGCCTTCAGGGCCAGACGCAGGGCCGATGTGGCTTCTTCCGGCAGGGGCTTCGGCGTCTCGTTGCGCGGCTGGGTCTGCAACACGGCGTTGGCGTAGGCGACCTGCACGTCGGCGCGGTCCGGCGCCCGCTCGCGCGCCTTGCGGGCGGCCTCCAGCGCCTTGGCGGTGTCGCCCAGCACGCCGTAGGAGCGGGCGAGCTTCAGCCAGCCATCGACGTCCGACGGATCGGCGTCCAGCTTGGCGGCGAGGTTGGCGACCATGCCACGGATCATCTCGTCCTGGCCCGCCCCGTTTCCTTGGGCAGTGCCCTGGGGGTTGGCCTGTGCATTCGGGGCTGCCTGCTGAGATTGCCCCTTCTGCTCTGGCGGCAGCGGCTGCGGGGTGACCTTGGCGGGGTCGAGGTTCAGCGCCACCGCGGCCTCGCGGATCTGGTCGCGGACCACCGGCACCCAGGGCGCATCGGCGGGGGACTCCGCCATCAGCGCGCTCCAGCGGTCGAGCGCTCCCTGCTGGTCGCCGGCCTGGAAACGGGCGAGTGCGGCGAAGAAGCGCGCGCGCGGGTCCTTGGGTTCCTTCGCCAGCACGGCGTCGAAGGCGGCCACCGCCTCCTCCGGCACCATGCCGTCATTGGCGGAGACCAGCGTCTCGGCGAACAGGCCCTGAACCTCCACATCGTCCTTGTTCAGGGCGACGGCGTGGCGCAGCGCGTCGGCCGCGTCGGTGTTGCGGCCCATCTTGGCATAGGCCTGACCCAGGATCAGCCAGCCCTGCAGGTCGCTGGGGTTCTCCGCCAGCTGGGCCTTCAGCTTGTCCATGGCGGCGAGAACGCTCTTGGGCGGGCCGCCACGCTCCTGTTCCAGATTGCGGGAAGCCAACGGCTGGGCCGGCAGATCGGGCCGGCCGTAGATCCCGTAGACGCTGAGCGCGCCAACCGGCAGGATCAGTGCCAGCAGAATCGCCAGCACGCGGGCGCTGCGCGGCGTTGTTGCCGAGCTGGCCGCGCCCCCGTCCTTTTCGGCGGTCGCCAGCATGCGCCGGGCGATCTCCGCCTTGGCCGCTTCCGCCTGGGCGTCGTTGATCAGGCCGCGCGCCCGGTCGCGCTCCAGCTCGTCCAGCTGGTCGCGGTAGACCTCACGGTCGAATTCCTCGCGCTCAGGCCCAGAACCGGCCGAGCGCAGCAGCGGCGGCACGATCAGCAGCAGCACGGCCGCGGTCAGGACGGCGGCGAAAATCCAGAACAGCATCAGTCGTCTTTCCGCAGCAGGGCATCCAGCCGCCGCCGCTCATCCGCGCTCAGGGGGGCGGTGTCGGCGCCGGCGGCCACACCGCGCCGCCCGCGCAGGAACAGGAAGGTGCCGGCCGCGCCCAGCAGCAGCACGGCGAAGGGGCCGATCCACAGCACCAGGGTCGTCGCCTTGAAGGGCGGTCGCAGCAGCACATAGTCGCCGTAGCGGTCGGTGACGAATTCCATCACCTTGTCGTCGCTGTCGCCGGCCTTCAGCCGGTCGCGCACCAGCAGGCGCAGGTCGCGGGCCAGCGGCGCGTTGCTGTCGTCGATCGACTGGTTCTGGCAGACCAGACAGCGCAGCTCCTGGCTGATGGCGCGGGCGCGGCTCTCCAGCGCCGGATCCGGCAGCACCTCGTCCGGCTGGACGGCCAGGGCAGGGATGGCGGCAGGGGCGGACAGCGCCAGCAGGACGGCGAGGAGGAGGCGCTTCATCAGCCCTGCCTCAGATGCTTGACCATGGGAAGGATCTGCTCCTCCACCACCTGCGGGGTCAGCGGGCCGACATGCTTGAAGCGGATGCGGCCCTTGCGGTCGATCAGGTAGCTCTCCGGCACGCCATAGACGCCCCAGTCGATCGACACCCGGCCGTCCTGGTCGGCGCCGATGGCGGCATAGGGGTTGCCGTTGCGCGACAGCCAGGTCAGCGCATCCTCCGGCTTGTCCTTGTAGTTGATGCCGTAGACCGTCACCCCCTGCTCCCGTGACAGGCGGGTGATGACGGGATGCTCCGCCTTGCAGGGGATGCACCAGGAGGCGAAAACATTCACCAGCGTCACGTCGCCCGCCAGCTTGGCGGAGGACAGGCCGCCGGTCGCCGGCTGGCCCTGAGCCATTTGTCCGGGAACCGCCGGCAGGTCGAAGGTCGGGGCCGGCTTGTCGATCAGGGCCGACGGGATGTCGCGCGGATCGCGCTCGAACCCCAGGTAGAAGGCCACACCCACCCCGATGAACAGCAGGAAGGGCAGCAGGTAGAGAAGGCGGCGCATCGTGTCTTGGTCCTTATTCGGCCGGCAGCGGAGCCGATTTTCCACCGGTCTTGCCGGCAGCGCGGCGGCGTTCGGGCGCACCGATGCGGAAGCGGCGGTCGGTCAGGCTCACCAGCCCGCCCAGCATCATGCCGACGCCGCCGAACCAGATCCATGGCACCAGCGGGTGGTGGTAGATGCGGACGATCCAGGCGGTGCCGTTCTGCGTCGGGTCGCCCAGCGCCACATACAGGTCGGAGAAGACCGTGGTGTGGATGGCCGATTCCGTGGTGGTCATGCGGGTGGTGCTGTAGCTGCGGCGTTCCGGCTCCAGCGTGGCGACGCGCTGGCCGTCCTTCGTCACCGTGAAGATGCCGCGCTCCGCCTTGAAGTTGGGGCCGTCGACCAGCCCGACGCTGTCGAACTGGAACTCGTAGCCGGCGACGTTGGCCCGGTCGCCCGGCTTCATCGCACTGATCGATTCCGTCTGCCACGCCGAGGTGCCGGTCATGCCGAGGATCGACAGGCCGAGGCAGGCGTGGGCGATGGTCATGCCCCAGGCGCTGCGCGGCAGATGCACCGCGCGGTTCCAGCTGTTGCGGAACGAGGTGCGGAACAGGGCGATGCGGTCGGCGAACTCCACCAGCGAGCCGACAAAGGCCCAGGCGGCAAGGCCGATGCCGACCAGCGCCAGCAGTGGCCCGCCGCCCGCCTTGACATAGGCGGTGACGGCGACAGCGGCCACCACGGCGACGCCGGCAACCCACAGCCGGGACAGCGCCGCCCCCAGATCCGCCCGCTTCCAGGACAGGTAGGGGCCGACGACCATGGCGATCACCATCGGGATGGCGACCGGCACGAAGGTGGCGTTGAAGAAGGGGGCGCCGACCGACACCTTTCCCAGCTTCATGATGTCGAGGAACAGCGGATAGAGCGTGCCGATGAACACCGTCGCCGTCGCGGTGGACAGCAGCAGGTTGTTCAGCACCAGCGCCCCTTCGCGGCTGATCGGCGCGAACAGCCCGCCCGCCTTCAGCGTCGGCGCCCGCAGGCTGTAGAGCAGCAGCGAACCGCCGGTGGCGACGGCCAGCAGCACCAGGATGAAGATGCCGCGCCTGGGATCGACGGCGAAGGCATGCACCGAGGTCAGGATGCCGGAGCGCACCAGGAAGGTGCCCATCAGCGACAGCGAGAAGGTGACGATGGCCAGCAGGATGGTCCAGCTCTTCAGCGCGTCGCGCTTCTCCACCACGATGGCGGAATGCAGCAGCGCGGTGCCGGCCAGCCAGGGCATGAAGGAGGCGTTCTCCACCGGGTCCCAGTACCACCAGCCGCCCCAGCCCAGCTCGTAATAGGCCCACCAGGATCCCATGGCGATGCCCATGGTCAGGGTCGACCACGCCGCCAGCGTCCAGGGCCGCACCCAGCGCGCCCAGGCGGGATCGACCCGCCCCTCGATCAGGGCGGCGACGGCGAAGGAGAAGGCCATCGAGAAGCCGACATAGCCGGCATAGAGGAACGGCGGGTGGAAGGCGAGGCCGGGATCCTGCAGCAGCGGGTTCAGATCGTTGCCGTCGAGCGGCGCCGGCACCACGCGGATGAAGGGGTTGGAGGTGATCAGGATGAACAGCAGGAAGCCGACCCCGATCAGCCCCTGGACCGCCAGCACCCGGGCTTTCAGGGTCGGCGGCAGGTTGCGCCCGAACAGGGCGACAGCGGCGCCAAAGATCGTCAGCATGACGATCCACAGCATCATCGACCCCTCGTGGTTGCCCCAGACGCCCGACACCTTGTAGAGCATCGGTTTGGCCGAGTGGCTGTTCTGCACCACGTTCAGCACGCTGAAATCGGACACCACATGCGCCCAGGTCAAGGCGCCGTAGGCGATCAGCACCAGCAGCATCTGGGCGATGGCCGCGGGAACCGCGACGTTCATCCAGGCGCCGTTGCGGGTGGCGGCGCCGACCAGCGGCGGCACCGACTGCACCAGCGCCACGAACAGCGCCAGCACCAGCGCGTAATGACCGAGTTCAGGGATCACGGGTCCGCTACTCCTTCTTCGCGGTCTTCGTCGCGGACTCCGCCGGGTTCTTGTAGACGCCGGCCTGCTTCAACGCCTCCGACACCTCCGGTGGCATGTAGTTCTCGTCATGCTTGGCCAGCACCTCGCGCGCGACGAAGATACCGCCGGTCATCCGGCCCTCCGCCACCACGCCCTGGCCCTCGCGAAACAGGTCGGGCAGCTGGCCGCGATAGCGGACATCGACGGTGTTGACGGTGTCGGTGACGCGGAAGGCGGTGGTCACGCCGTCCGGCTGCTTCTGCACGCTGCCCTGTTCGACCAGCCCGCCCAAACGGAAATTGCGGTCGCCGACATGCTGGGCCTGCAACTGGCTGGGGCTGTAGAAGAAGACGATGTTGTCCTGGAAGGCGGTCAGCGCCAGGGCGGTCGCCGAGCCAAGCCCCAGAAGGGCGAGGCCGAGCATGTAGAGGCGGCGTTTCTTGCGGGTCATCCTTCGCTCGCTTCCACCGGCGTTCCGGCGGTCTGATCGGCCGCTTTCCGGCCGCTGTTGCGGGTGCGGCGGCGGGCCGGGCGGGCGCTTTCCAGCGCCTTCAGCGTCGCCTCGGCGTTGCGCAGCCCCTTCCAGGTGGCGACCAGCAGCCCCAGCAGGACGAGGGTGGCGATGCCGTAGGCCGGCCAGACATAGGCGGCGTATCCGCCCATATGGAGAAATTCGTTCATCGTCCTTACCCCTGCATCCCGTCCGTCACCACGCCGTCACCGGCAACAGAGAGCCGCAGCGTCTGGATTTTGCGCTGGGCGATCTCGGTGCGCACGCGCAGCATGACGACCGACAGGAAATAGGCGGTGAAGGCGCCGGCCATCACCAGCAGCGGCGTCAGCATGCTGGGATCGATGCTGGGGCCGCCCATGCGCACCACGCTGGCGGGCTGATGCAGCGTGTTCCACCAGTCGACCGAGAACTTGATGATCGGCACATTGACGATGCCGACCAGCAGCAGGACGTTGCCGGCCTTCATGCCGCGCTGCGGATCGTCGAAGGCGTTCACCAGGGCCATGTAGCCGAGATAGAGGAAGAACAGGATCAGCACGCTGGTCAGCCGCGCGTCCCACACCCACCAGGTGCCCCACATCGGCGCGCCCCACAGCGACCCGGTCACCAGGCAGACGAAGGTGAAGCCGGCGCCGATGGGGGCGGCGGCCTTGGCGAACAGGTCGGCCAGCGGGTGCTTCCACACCAGCCCGACCGCTGCGGCAATTGCCATATTGGTGTAGACGAACAGGCTCATCCAGGCCGCGGGGACATGGATGTACATGATCCGCACCGTCTCGCCCTGCTGATAGTCGGGCGGCGAGCTGAACAGGCTGAACCACAGACCGAGGATCGTCAGGATCACGGTCGCCCCGGCGCACCACGGCAGCAGCACGGCCGACAGGCGCAGGAAGCGGGCGGGGTTGGCGAAACGATGCATGGAACGATGGCCCCGGTACAGATGACCTTGGTCAGGCTTGCGGACGATATAAGCGCATGTATGGCGGACTGCGAGGGGTTTCGCCTTGATCTCGGTCAGGCGAACCCGCCATTCGTTCGTACTCTGACACCAAGGTATGAGGCGGCCCGGACCTCCGGCGGCACCTGTCTTCCCTGGTGTGGGACGCCGGAGGCGGGGCGTTTCATCCCCCGCGCGCCGGCGATTTTTTCCCGATCAGGCCACCTTCGCGTTCTGCACCGCCGCCTGCATCTCTCCAGCGATCAGGTCGAAGTCGTGCAGGCTGACCGGCAGCAGGCCACAGCGGGGCGGCCTTGCCATGACAGACCTGCATGAAGCCGCCGGCCCGGCCGCGCCGCACATGCTCGGCGCTGGCGACCGCGATCCAGGCTCCGGTGCGTATGCCGCCGCCGCTCACGACCGCACCTGTTCGGACTGGGCTTCCTCGCCCTGATTGGGTGCGAACACGCGCAGGCGATGGCCGTCCGGGTCCTGTGCAACGAAGGTATGACCGAAATCCATCGCGGTCGGCGGTTGCAGGATGGTCAGGCCGCGGCCGCTCCAGTCGGCATGCATGTCACGCACCACCGCCTCGTCGGCGACGGTGAAGGCGACCTCGCCGCCGCCGGGCACGGTCGCCGCCGGCTCCACCGTGTGGCGCGACCACAGGCCCAGCATCAGCCCGTTTCCCGCCTTGAACAGCGCGAAGGTGGGCGAGGCTTCCACCGGCTCGCGGCCCAGCAGATCGGCATAGAAGGCGGCGCTGGCGGCCGGGCTGTCGACGTAGAGCAGGACGAAATCGAGGGCGAGGGTGGCGGCAGCGGTCTGGGGCGCGGTCATGGTCGGTTCCGGGCTTGAAGGGTTGGGGTGGGGCGGTTCCGTTCGCCGCCCTCACCGGCAAAGCCAAGACTAGGCCCCCCTGCTGACAGTTTCCGTCAGCATGCCGTCTGCCTCGATCATCCCTTGTTCGGGATGCCCTCCGCCGCGCGCCATTCCTTCAGCATCGCCTGCCGGCGGCGGGGATAGCGGGTGTCGCTGGCGGTCAGCGCCAGGATGCGGTCGGTTCGGAAATGGCGGAAGGACTGGCGCAGCTCGCACCATGCCACCATCACCCGCACCCGGTCGAAGAAGCCGAGCGCGAAGGGCCAGACGACGCGCCGGCTCTCCGACCCGTCGCGGTCGCGATAGGCGATCTCCAGCTTGCGCTCTCCCCGGATTGCGCCGCGGATGGTCGCCAACTCAGCATCCCCAGCCGGGATGGCCTCGCCCGGCCCGACCAGCAGTGTCGAGCCGTCCATTTCCTCGCGCTTGTCCGGCGGCAGCACCGCGGCGATCTTGGCGAGCGCGTTGCGCGCCGCCCCGCCCAGCCGGCTATCGCCGCGGTCCACCACCCAGCGCGACCCCAGCACCAGCGCCTCGACCTCCTCCTCGGTGAACATCAACGGCGGCAGCAGGAAGCCGGCGCGCAGGAGATAGCCGACCCCCGGCTCCCCCTCGATCATCGCGCCCTGGGCCTGCAGTGTGGCGATGTCGCGATAGAGCGTGCGCAGGCTGACCCCCAGCTCGCCGGCAAGCGACGTGCCGCTGACCGGCTGGCGATGCCGCCGCAGAAGCTGCATCAGATCGAGGAGACGTTCGGCACGGGACATGGGAAACCGCGGAAAGGGAAGGGTGCCCATAATGACATCTAAAATGACAAGGGGCGCTCCCCGATGGGAAGCGCCCCTCTTCACGGCAGGTCCTGCCGGGCGGTTGCCCGGCGGTCCCGAACCTTACTGGCGGATCACTCCGCCTTCTTGGTCAGGTCCTCGCCGGTGGCTTGGTCGACCTGCTTCATCGACAGCTTGACCTTGCCGCGGTCGTCGAAGCCGATGACCTTGACCTTCACCTGGTCACCCTGCGAGACGACGTCCGACACCTTGCCGACGCGCTGCTGCGCCAGTTCGGAGATGTGGACGAGGCCGTCGCGCGAGCCCAGGAAGTTCACGAAGGCGCCGAAATCGACGACCTTCACCACCTTGCCGGTGTAGACGACATTCATCTCCGGCTCGGCGACGATGCCCTTGATCCACTCGATGGCGGCGTCCGACTTCTTCTGGTCGACGGCCGAGACCTTGACGGTGCCGTCGTCGTCGATGTCGATCTTGGCGCCGGTCTGCTCGACGATCTCGCGGATCACCTTGCCGCCGGAGCCGATCACGTCGCGGATCTTCTCCTTCGGGATGTTGATCACGGTGATGCGCGGGGCGTTCTCGTTGACGCCTTCGCGGGCGCCGGTCAGCGCCTTCGACATCTCGCCCAGGATGTGCAGGCGGCCGTCCTTGGCCTGGCCCAGCGCGATCTTCATGATCTCCTCGGTGATCGAGGTGATCTTGATGTCCATCTGCAGCGCGGTGACGCCGACCTCGGTGCCGGCGACCTTGAAGTCCATGTCGCCCAGGTGATCTTCGTCACCCAGGATGTCGGACAGGACGGCGAAGCCGTGGTCTTCCTTGATCAGGCCCATGGCGATGCCGGCGACCGGACGGGCCAGCGGCGCTCCGGCGTCCATCAGCGACAGCGAGGTGCCGCAGACGGTGGCCATCGAGGAGGAGCCGTTGGACTCCGTGACTTCCGACACGACGCGCAGCGTGTAGGGGAAGTCTTCCTTCTTCGGCAGTAGCGGGTGGATGGCGCGCCACGCCAGCTTGCCGTGGCCGATCTCGCGACGGCCCGGGCTGCCCATGCGGCCGGCTTCACCCACCGAGTACGGGGGGAAGTTGTAGTGCAGCATGAAGTGCTCGCGGTACTCGCCTTCGAGCGCGTCGATGATCTGCTCGTCCTGGCTGGTGCCCAGCGTGGTGACGACCAGCGCCTGGGTCTCGCCGCGGGTGAACAGGGCCGAGCCGTGGGCGCGCGGCAGCACGCCGACTTCCGACACGATGGGGCGCACGGTCTTGGTGTCGCGGCCGTCGATGCGGCGGCCGGTCTTCAGGACGGCGCCGCGCAGGATGTCGGCCTCCAGCTCCTTGAACTCGAAACCGATGGACTGGGCGTCGAATTCCTCGGCCAAGGCTTCCAGGGCCTTCGCCTTGGCGGCGCCGACCTTCTCGTAGCGGCTCTGCTTGACCGTCTCGGTGTAGGCGGCCTCGACGTCCGAGCCGACGGTCTCGCGCAGGCGGGCCTTCAGGGCCTTGCGGTCGTAGGCCGGCTCCGGCAGGTCCCACGGCTCCTTGGCGGCTTCCTCGGCCAGGTCGATGATCATCTCGATCACCGGCTGGAAGTTGGTGTGGCCGAACATGACGGCGCCCAGCATGACCTCTTCGGTCAGCTCCTTGGCTTCCGATTCGACCATCAGCACGCCTTCGGTGGTGCCGGCGACCACCAGATCCAGATCGGTGTCCTCGACCTGATCCATGGTCGGGTTCAGGATGTACTGGCCGTTCTTGTAGCCGACGCGGGCGGCGCCGATCGGACCCAGGAACGGGATGCCGGAAATCGTCAGGGCGGCCGAGGCGCCGACCATCGCGACGATGTCCGGATCATTCTCCAGATCATGGCTCAGCACGGTGCAGACGACCTGCGTCTCGTTGCGGAAGCCATCGGCGAACAGCGGACGGATCGGACGGTCGATCAGGCGGCTGACCAGCGTTTCCTTCTCGGTCGGACGGCCCTCGCGCTTGAAGAAGCCGCCGGGGATCTTGCCGGCTGCGAACGCCTTTTCCTGGTAATTGACGGTCAACGGGAAGAAATCGACGCCCGGCTTCGGCGCCTTGGCGGCGACGGCGGTGCACAGGACGGTGGTATCACCATAGGTGACCATGACCGCGCCGTTGGCCTGACGGGCGATCTTGCCCGTTTCCAGGACCAGCTTGCGGCCGCCCCACTCGATTTCCTTGCGATGAACAGTGAACATGGATTCTTTCCTTCCATCCGACACCCTGGAACGGCCGGATTGCCGCCCAAGGCCGGGGCCATCGGTCGTAGGACCCCGCGAAAAAACTGAAGATACGGTGTTCGACAACAGGACCAAACGACTCAAGATGGAGGCGTCGCGGATGCAAAAAAGGCCGGTCCCCGAATGATCGGGCCGGCCTGTCCGTTACGAAACGCTCAAGATCGAGTTTCTATTGCCAATAACCAATGAGGTGTTCCGGAACGATACAGGTGAACGAAAACTTTGCTGTCCGATATCTATGTTCCCGCCGGTCTTCAGGGGAAACCCCCGGCCGGTGGCCGGCCAGGGGAACCCGAACCCGTCGGCGGGACGGCGTGCCTTGTCAGCGACGCAGGCCCAGACGCTCGATCAGAGTGGCGTAGCGCGACTGATCCTTCTTCTTCAGGTAGTCGAGCAGACGGCGGCGCTGACCGACCATCACCAGCAGACCACGGCGGGAGTGGAAGTCCTTCTTGTGGCCCTTCAGGTGCTCCGTCAGGTTGCTGATCCGCTCCGTCAGGATCGACACCTGGACCTCGGGCGAACCGGTGTCGTTGGTGCCGCGGGAAAATTCCTTGATCAGCTCCTGCTTGCGCTCGGGCGTAATCGACATCGGGGTCTCCTAATTCACGTGAGGTTGAGTACGCGCACCGGACGGACCTCCGCCCCCTCGACACGGGCCAACGCCACCGGCGTTCCGCCGAAAAGCGCAATGACGGTGCCATCCCCACCGTCAGCACCCTGAACCGCCATCAGGCGGTCACGATCCTGCCGGGTGAGGAGAGCCACCGTCTGGCCGTGCCTCAGTCGGTGCGCTTCCGCTTCCGTCAGGGCCAGCGCCGGGATGTCGTCCAGCGCGGTCTCGATCGGCAACAGAAGTCGTTCGACGGCCGCACCTTGCTCCATGGCGGCCAGTTCGTCCAGGGAAATCGCCCGGTCCAGCGTGAAGGAGCCGACGCGCAGACGGCGCAGCAGCCCGACATGGCCGACCGTGCCCAGCGCTTCCGCCAGGTCGCGGGCCAGCGAGCGGACATAGGTGCCCTTGCCGCAATCGACCTCGAACAGCGCATGGTCGGCGTCGGGTTGCTCGACCAGCTCGAAGCGGTCGATGCGCACGGTGCGGGCGGCCAGATCGACGGCGTCGCCTTCGCGCGCGATGTCGTAGGCGCGCTCGCCGTCGATCTTGATGGCGCAGAATTGCGGCGGCACCTGCTGAATCTCGCCGAGGAAGGCGGGCAGGGCGGCGCGGATCGCCTCGGTCGACGGACGATGGTCGGAACGGTCGATCACCGCACCCTCACGGTCGTCGGTGGCGGTGCGCTCGCCCCAGCGGATCGAGAAGCGGTAGGTCTTGGCGCCGTCCATGGCGTAAGCGACGGTCTTGGTCGCCTCGCCCAGCGCAATCGGCAGGATGCCGGTCGCCAGCGGGTCCAGCGTGCCGCCATGTCCGGCCTTCTCGGCGTTCAGCAGGCGGCGCACCTTCGACAGCGCCTGGGTGGAGGTCATGCCTTCCGGCTTGTCCAGCACCACCCAGCCATGGATCGGCGCGCCCTTGCGCTTACGAGCCACGACGGCCGCCCTTTTCCCCGCTCTTGTCCTCGTCGTCGAGCATGGCGCGGTCTTCCTCGTCGAGGTCGTCGTCCTCGTCCGCCTCGTCGGGGCCGAGATCGTCACCGTCCTCGTCCCAGGAATCGTCCTCGTCCTCATCCTCGTCATGGTCGTCGTCGCCGTTGACGCGGCCCAGCGGATGGCCGCTCAGGTCGCGGGCGACCTCCGGGCTGTGCAGGATGCTGTCGATGCGGTGGGCGTAGTCGAAGGAGGTGTCGCCCTCGAAGCTCAGCGTCGGGGCATGGCGCAGATTGACCATGCGCGCGACCTGCCCGCGCAGGAAGGCGGCGGCCCGCTTCAGGGCGACCTGGGCCTCTTCCATCCGCTCGCCGCCCAATGTCGAATAGAAGACGGTGGCGTTGGACAGGTCGGGGCTGATCCGCACCTCGGTGACCGTGACGTTCAGCGCGGCCAGCTCCGGATCGTGGAAATCCCCGCGGCGGAACAGGTCGGCAAGGGCGTGGCGCAGCTCCTCGCCGACGCGCAGTTGCCGTTGGGACGGGGGCTTGCCGGCGATGAACGCGCCGCGCTTCTTGCTGGCCATGATACGTGTCTTTCGTCGATGTCTTTTGCCGGGCTGCTTCAGCTCTCCGGCCGATCACACACAGATGGGCGCCGCCAAGGGAGTTGCGAATCTCCCACCCCAACCATCTCCCGCCAGGCGGAAGCAGGGCAGTGGCGATCACCCCAACATAGGAACAGGGCGCAGGACTGGTCCCGCGCCCTTGGAAGCGAAGAAGATCGCCCGATCCGCCCCGACAGGATGCCGGAAGGGACCGGGCGGACCGGACAGGTCACAGCTCGCGAGCGATTTCCTCGATCTCGAAGGCTTCGATCTGATCGCCGGCCTGGATGTTGTCGTAATTCTCGAAGGCCATGCCGCACTCGTAACCCTCGCGCACTTCCTTGACTTCGTCCTTGAAGCGCTTGAGCGTCTTGAGCGTGCCTTCGTGAATGACGACGTTGTCGCGCAGCAGGCGGACGCCGGCGCCGCGCTTGACGGTGCCCTGCGTGACCATACAACCGGCGACCTTGCCGACCTTGGTGATGTTGAACACCTCGCGGATGGTCGCGTAGCCGATGAAGCGTTCCCGCAGCGTCGGAGACAACAGACCGGTCAGCGCCGCCTTCACGTCGTCGATCACGTTGTAGATGATCGAGTAGTAGCGGATTTCGACGCCGTCGCGCTTGGCGAGGTCGCGGGCCTGCGGGTTGGCGCGGACGTTGAAGCCGATGATCATCGCGTTGGAGGCATTGGCCAGCGTGATGTCGGACTCGTTGATCGCACCGACCGAGTTGTGCAGGACGCGGACCTTGACCTCGGTGTTCTCGGCCGTGAGCTTCTCCAGCGAGCTGGCGATGGCTTCGATCGAGCCCTGCACGTCGCCCTTGATGACGACCGGCAGTTCCTTGGCCTCGCCGGCCTGGATGCGGCTGAACATGTCCTGCAGCGACCCGCGGGCCGAGGCCGCCACCACCGCTTCGCGCTTCTTGCGCTGGCGGAACTCGGCGATCTCGCGGGCACGGGCTTCGGACTCGACGACGGTGAAGTCGTCGCCGGCCATCGGCGTGCCGTTCAGGCCCAGGACCTCGACCGGGACGGCCGGGGCCGCTTCGTTGACGGTCTGGCCGCGGTCGTTGATCAGGGCACGGACGCGGCCCCATTCGGCGCCGGTGACGAACACGTCGCCGACCTTCAGCGTGCCGCGCTGGACCAGCACGGTGGCGACCGAACCGCGGCCACGCTCCAGCTTCGCCTCGATGACGACGCCTTCGGCGGCGCGCTCGGGGTTGGCCCGCAGCTCCAGGATTTCGGCCTGGAGCAGGATGGCCTCTTCCAGCTTGCTCAGGTTGCGCTTGGCCTTGGCCGACACCTCGACGTCGAGAACGTCGCCGCCCATCTCCTCGACCACCAGCTCGTGCTGGAGCAGTTCCTGACGGACGCGCTCCGGCTTGGCATCGGGCAGGTCGCACTTGTTGATGGCGACGATGATCGGAACCTTGGCCGCCTTGGCGTGGCGGATGGCCTCGATC
>NZ_BADK01000793.1 GCF_000333595.1 Azospirillum sp. B506 | reverse complement strand
GTCCGGACGCGCCGGAGGCGGTGCGGCCTTTCTGTTTCAACTGTTCGCCGATCNGGCCATCATCGGGCTGCCGAACCCGTTCCGTTTCATGATCGCCAGCCTGATCAGCGGACGGCGGGCCAAGCCGGCGACCGCGATCTATGCGCAGATCGGCGGCAAGTCGCCGTTGCTGGAGAACACGGAAGCCCAGGCGGCGGCGCTGGAAGCCATGCTGGGGGCGGATCCGGCCGTTGCCGGGGCGGAGACCAAGGTCTTCATCGCCATGCGCTACTGGCACCCGATGAGCGCCGAGACGGCCGCCCGCGTGAAGGCCTACGACCCGGATCTGGTGGTGCTGCTGCCGCTCTATCCGCAATTCTCCACCACCACCACGGCATCGAGCGCCAAGGCGTGGCATGAGGCGGCGCGCACCGTCGGGCTGACGGCGCCGACGAGGCTGCTGTGCTGCTACCCGACCCAGGCCGGCTTCATCGACGGCGCGGCGGACCTGATCCGCCCGCTCTACGAGGCCGCCAAGGCCCATGGCAAGCCGCGCGTCCTGTTCTCCGCCCATGGGCTGCCGAAGAAGGTGGTGGCCGCCGGCGACCCCTATCAGTGGCAGTGCGAGCGGACCGCAGAGTCCATCGCCGCGGCGCTGGGCATCGACGATCTGGACTGGATCAACTGCTACCAGAGCCGTGTCGGCCCGATGGAGTGGATCGGCCCCAGCACCGACGCCGAGATCCGCCGCGCCGGCCAGGACGGCGTGCCGATCCTGGTGGTGCCGATGGCCTTCGTGTCGGAGCATTCCGAGACGCTGGTGGAGATCGAGGTCGAATACCGCCACCTTGCCAAGGAGGCGGGGGTGCCGCACTTCACCCGCGTGCCCACTGTCGGGGTCCATCCCGGCTTCATCGACCGGTTGGCCAAGCTGGTGCGTCAGACCGTCGCTGGCAAGGCGGCGATCTGTTCGCAGAAGGGCGACCGGGTCTGCCCATCCAACTTCTCCGGCTGCCCGCAGGTGCGGCCCTGAGTTGCAACTGCCGAACCGCAAAGACAAAAGGGAACACGCCCGGTGCTGTACGAATGGATCAAGGCGCTGCACGTCATCAGCATCATCGCCTGGATGGCGGGGCTGCTCTATCTGCCGCGCCTGTTCGTCTATCACTGCCAGGTGCCGGCCGGATCCGAGGCGTCGGAGACCTTCAAGGTGATGGAACGCCGCCTGCTGCGCGCCATCATGAATCCGGCGATGATAGCGGCCTACGTGTTCGGCATCGCCATGATCGTGCTGACTCCGGAGTGGATGAAGCAGGGCTGGCTGCATGCCAAGCTGCTGTTCGTCCTGCTGCTGACCGTCAGCCACATGATGATGGCCCGCTGGCGCCGGGACTTCGCCGAGGACCGCAACAGGCGGCCGCAGCGCTTCTACCGCATCGCCAACGAGGTGCCGACGCTGCTGATGATCGGCATCGTCATCTTCGTCATCGTGAAGCCCTTCTGACCGGCCGCAGGTGAATCCCCGGTCTTCCACCCCCCGGAAAAAGCGGAATCCGCGACCTGCGCCGGTTTCGCTTTCGTTTGACTTGCGCCCGCCGATCCGATAACCATGTCAGGACCACGGGGTTTTCGCCCCGCGGCCTCCCACGCCCACATCTGCCGATCCGACGCTCTGATCTTGAGCCGGGCCTGGTGGCTGGCGAATCGCTTCCGTGCGGCCATTTTCCGGACGCCCTGGTGCGCCTTCGCCGAAGCACCACCCGCTGCCCACCCGACGCGACCGCGTTGCGGCCTCCGCCGCCCCCAGCCGCCGTCGGCCGGACCCTCCGGCACCCCCCATCCCCAAGGCCATTCCCCCGCATGACGATTTCACAGGCAATCCGATGCATCTCCAAGAGCTGAAGTGCAAAAGCCCCGCCGAACTGCTGGCGTTCGCGGAGGAGCTGCAGATCGAGAACGCGAGCACGCTGCGCAAGCAGGACATGATGTTCGCGATCCTGAAGCAGCTGGCCGAGAACGACATTCCGATCTTCGGCGACGGCGTGCTGGAGGTGCTGCAGGACGGGTTCGGCTTCCTGCGCTCGCCGGAAGCCAACTATCTGCCGGGTCCTGACGATATTTACGTCAGCCCCAGCCAGGTGCGCCGCTTCGGCCTGCGCACCGGCGACACGGTGGAAGGGCAGATCCGCTCGCCCAAGGATGGCGAACGCTATTTCGCCCTGCTGAAGGTCAACACCATCAATTTCGATGCGCCTGACAAGGTCCGTCACCGCATCAACTTCGACAACCTGACGCCGCTCTATCCGGAAGAACGCATCCGGATGGAGGTCGAGGACCCGACCAAGAAGAACCTCACCGGCCGCATCGTCGATCTGGTGGCGCCGCTCGGCAAGGGGCAGCGCGGGCTGATCGTGGCGCCGCCGCGCACCGGCAAGACGGTGATGCTGCAGAACATCGCCCACTCGGTCGCCACCAACCATCCCGAAGCCTATCTGATCGTCCTCTTGATCGACGAGCGTCCGGAAGAAGTGACGGACATGGCCCGCTCGGTCCGCGGCGAGGTCATCAGTTCCACCTTCGACGAGCCGGCGACCCGCCACGTCCAGGTCGCGGAAATGGTGATCGAGAAGGCCAAGCGGCTGGTCGAGCACAAGCGCGACGTGGTGATCCTGCTGGACTCCATCACCCGTCTGGCCCGCGCCTACAACACGGTGGTGCCGTCATCCGGCAAGGTGCTGACCGGCGGTGTCGACGCCAATGCCCTGCAGCGGCCCAAGCGCTTCTTCGGTGCCGCCCGCAACGTGGAAGAGGGCGGGTCGCTGACCATCATCGCCACCGCGCTGATCGACACCGGCAGCCGCATGGACGAGGTGATCTTCGAAGAGTTCAAGGGCACCGGCAACTCGGAAATCGTGCTGGACCGCAAGCTCTCGGACAAGCGTACCTTCCCGGCCATCGACATCTCCAAGTCGGGCACCCGCAAGGAGGAGCTGCTGGTCGACAAGGGCACGATGTCGAAGATGTGGATCCTGCGCCGCATCCTGATGCCGATGGGCGTGACCGACGCGGTCGACTTCCTGGTCGACAAGCTGAAGCACACCAAGTCGAACAACGAGTTCTTCGAAAGCATGAACCAGTAGGATTGTGCCGGATCCGCCTTCCCCTCCGGGGGAGGGCGGAACAGAAAAAAGGGCGGGGACCTTCCGGTCACCCGCCCTTTCTCTTTTCGGCTCAGCGCGGCCTCCTGATCCTTCGGAGATCAGAAGGGCGGCTGCTGCGGCGCGGCCTCCTGGGCCGACTGGCGGTGATACAGCTCCGCAAAGTCGATCGGGTTGATCATCAGCGGCGGGAAGCCGCCTTCGCGGGTCGCGCTGGAGACGATGGCGCGGGCGAACGGGAAGATCATCCGGGCGCCTTCGATCATCAGGACCGGGCGGTGATGCTCTTCCGGCAGGCCGGGGAACTGGAACAGCGCGCCATAGGCCAGCTCGACCAGGAAGGCGACCGACTCGCCCTGGCGGGCTTCGCAGCGCAGGTTCAGCGTCAGCTCGTAGATGTCGTCGCCGACCTTTTGGCCCTGAACGTCGACGCCGATGTTCACCTGCGGCTGCGGCTGGTTCGGCAGCAGGCTCTGCGGGGCGTTGGGGTTCTCGAAGGAGAAGTCCTTCACATACTGCGCGAGGACATGCATCGGCAGCGACGACGTCTGCTGCTGCTCGGCGCCGTTGCTCATCTGATCGGACATAACGGACTCCTAATCGCCGGCCCGCGTCCCGACCCCGGTGTGGACCAGGGCAGGGGCGGCGGGCCGACCCGGATGTGAGGTGACAGGGTTTGGTTCGCGACGGTTGTGCCTTCGCCCAAGGGGCTGGCTATCACGGATCGGCCGTCCTGCCAACGGAAACCACCGGCCGGCCGGCGGCTCAGCGCCGCTCATCCGGGCGGTGCTTCCCCCATTGGGAATCGGTCAGCCGCGGCGCCTCGCGATCGTCCTCTTTTTCTCCGGGAGTGACGTCGCGGTAATCGACGTCGATCACGCCGGGGGCGGGACGGAACGGGTCATCGGCACGGCGGGGGCCGTCAGCGCCGAACTCCGCGCCGCCGAAGCCCTGACCGCTGGCGCTGGCGCTGCCGAATCCGCCCGTGGTTGCGGTGAAGACCGGCACCCCGGCACCCAGACGGCCGAGCAGCCAGCGGCCGATGCCGCGGCGCAGGGGCCGGATCAGCAGCATGATCCCGAGGATGTCGGTCAGAAAGCCGGGGATGATCAGCAGGATGCCGGCAAGCACGGCGCAGAAGCCATCCAGCACCGTGCCGATCGGCGCCTCGCCCCGTGCGGCCGCCGCCTGGGCCTTGGTCAAGGAGGCCACCCCCTGGTGACGGACCAGCAGAACGCCCACCACCGCGGACAGGGCCAGCAACCCGATGGTCGGCCCCGCGCCGATCCAATCGCCGACCTGGATGAGTCCGACGATCTCCAGGATCGGCAGAAGAAGGATCACCAACAGGGGATTCAGGGTGTCCTTGCTCTTCGGGCTCGTTGCCCCTATCTAGGTTTGGATAGGTCGTCCGGTCAAAGACTGGCGACTTCATCCAATTGGCTGTTACTGCCGGGCAAGCAACACGTAATGCCGCCCGGCGGCAAGGTCCAGAGGCGGGCCGGATCCGCCGGCGAATTCGCCGCGGTTCAACGTTCGCGACAAATCGTTTTGGCACGGTGTTTTGGAAGGAACGGATGATGGGAGACGGGTTCGTGTTCATCGAGATCGTGATCTTCGCGATGATCGCGGCCTTCCTCGTCTATCGGCTGCGCAGCGTTCTCGGCCGCCGGACGGGGGAGGAGCGGCAGCGCTCCAACCCCTTCACGTCCGCTCCCGGCGCTGCGAAGCCCGACAATGTCGTGCCTTTGCCGGAGCGCAACCGCCCGCGGCCCGATGTCGCAGCCGGTGCCGACGTGATCGCGTCCGACGAGCCGCTGTCGCTCGCTGCCTCCATCGACCAGATCCGGGCCGCCGATCCCAATTTCGACGAGAAGCATTTCCTGGACGGCGCCAAGGCCGCCTTCGCCATGATCGTCGATGCGTTCGCCCGTGGCGACACCGCGACGCTGCGCCCGCTGCTGGCCGACGATGTCTATGAGAGCTTTGCCCACGTCATCCGTGACCGGCAGGCGGCCGGCGAGCAGCATGAGGCCCGCATCGAGCAGGTGCGCGAGGCCGAGGTGGTGGAAGCCAAGCTGGATGCCGGCCGCACCGCCCGCGTCACCGTGCGTCTGGTTTCCGATCAGGTGAATGTGGTGCGCGACCGTACCGGCGCCGTCGTCGATGGCGATCCCAAGGCCCTGGTGGAGAACACCGACGTCTGGACCTTCGCCCGCAACCTGCGTTCCCGCGATCCCAACTGGGTGCTGGTTGAGGTTCGGCCGGTCCAATAATGGACAACCACCAACAATGGCTTTCCATCACCGTACCGGTTTCAGCGCCATCGCCCTCTTCGGGGCGGTGGCGTTGCTGTTTTCGGCCTGCGCCCCCAGGGAAGAGGCCAAGCCGCCCCCCGAAGCGCTGACCCTGGCGCCGCTGTCCTTCGCCGATCTGCCGGGCTGGCGCAGCGATCCGGTTGCCCAGGCGGTGCCGGCGCTCGCCCGTTCCTGCGCGCGGTTCAAGACCCAGCCGGCAGACCGGCCGGTCGGACCGAACGGGCTGGGCGGCACCGTCGGCGACTGGCTGTCTCCCTGTGCCGGACTGGCGGATCTGCCCTCCGGCGACGATGCCGCCGCCCGCGCTTTCTTCGAGGCCAACTTCACTCCCTATGCCGCCGGCAACAACGGCACACGCGAAGGGCTGTTCACCGGCTATTACGAGGCCGAGCTGGAGGGCAGCCTGCGCCCGGATCCGGCCTATCCGGTGCCGCTCTACCGCCGGCCGCCCGATCTGGTGATGGTCGATCTCGGCGATTTCTCCGACCGCTGGAAGGGCGAGCGCACCGCCGGCCGCGTGATCGACGGCAAGCTGAAGCCTTACGAGGATCGCGCCGCCATCGTCGCGGGGTCACTCAAGGGCAAGGGGCTGGAACTGGTCTGGGTCAAGGACCCGATCGGCGCTTTCTTCCTGCAAATCCAGGGGTCGGGGCGGATCCGGCTGGCGGACGGCAGCGAAACCCGCATCGGCTATGCCGGTCAGAACGGCCACAAATACGTCGCCATCGGCAAGGAGCTGATCGACCGCGGTGCTCTGAAGCGGGAGGAGGTCTCGTTGCAGACCATCCGCGACTGGCTGCTTGCGCATCCCGATCAGGCCTCGGCGGTGATGAACGTCAATCCGTCCTACGTCTTCTTCCAGCCACTGACCGGTGACGGCCCGAATGGCGCCCAGGGCGTGGCGCTGACCCCCGGCCGCAGCCTGGCGGTGGATTCCAAGTTCATGCCTTATGGGGTGCCGGTCTGGCTGGATGCCGAGGACCCGGTCGAGACCGGGCAGCGGCTGCAACGGCTGCTGGTTGCCCAGGACACCGGTGGGGCGATCCGCGGCCCGGTGCGCGGCGACGTCTTCTGGGGTCATGGCCATGATGCGGAGCGCAGGGCAGGGGTGATGAAGAGCCGTGGAACCTACGCGCTGCTGCTGCCGAAAAGCGTGAAGGTGGCGGCCGGCGGATAGGGGCGGGCAGGGGAATGTTTCACGTGAAGCAGGGGGCGACCGTCCAGACAGTTGCCCGGGCACTCGATCGGGCGCCCCCTCTCTTCACAGGATGAACTTCGACAGGTCCGCGTTCTTCGCCAACCCGCCGACCCGCTCGCGGACCAGGGCGGCGTCGATGGTGACGGTCTCTCCCGCGCGGTCGCTGGCGGCGAAGCTGATCTCCTCCAGCAGTCGTTCCAGCACCGTGTGCAGGCGCCGCGCGCCGATGTTCTCGACCGAGCTGTTGATCTCCGCCGCCAGTCGGGCCAGCTCGTCGATGCTGTCGTCGGTGAAGACCAGATCGACCTCCTCCGTCTTCATCAGCGCCTTGTACTGGCGGATCAGGCTGGCCTCCGGCTCGGTCAGGATACGCTTGAAATCGTCCTGGCTCAGCGCCTTCAGCTCGACCCGGATCGGCAGGCGGCCCTGCAGCTCCGGTAGCAGGTCCGACGGCTTGGCGACGTGGAAGGCACCGGACGCAATGAACAGGATATGGTCGGTCTTGACCGGCCCGTGCTTGGTCGAAACGGTGGTGCCCTCGATCAGCGGCAGCAGGTCGCGCTGGACGCCCTCGCGGCTGACATCGGCGCCGCGGGCATCGGACCGGGCGGAGATCTTGTCGATCTCGTCGAGGAAGACGATGCCGTTCTGCTCGACCGCGCGGATCGCTTCCGCCACCACCTTTTCCTGATCCAGCAGCTTGTCGGACTCCTCGGCCATCAGCACGCCGTGGCTTTCGGACACCGTCATGCGGCGGGTCTTGGTGCGGCCGCCCATCATCTTGCCGAACATGTCGTTCAGGTTCAGCATGCCCATCTGGGCGCCCGGCATGCCGGGAATGTCGAAGGTCGGCATGCCGGCCGGCGCACCGGTGTCGGCGACCTGGATTTCGATCTCCTTGTCGTTCAGCGTGCCTTCGCGCAGCATCTTGCGGAACTTGGCGCGCGTCTCGGCACTGGCGCTGTCGCCGCACAGCGCGTCGAGCACCCGCTCCTCCGCCCGCAGCTCCGCCTTGGCGGCGACCTCCTTGCGCAGGCGCTCGCGGGTCAGGCCGATGGCGGCCTCGACCAGATCGCGGACGATCTGCTCGACATCGCGGCCGACATAGCCGACCTCGGTGAATTTGGTGGCTTCCACCTTCAGGAAGGGGGCCTGGGCCAGCCGGGCGAGGCGGCGGGCGATCTCGGTCTTGCCGACGCCGGTCGGCCCGATCATCAGGATGTTCTTCGGCAGCACCTCTTCCCGTAGGCCCTCGGGCAGCTGCTGCCGGCGCCAGCGGTTGCGCAGGGCAATGGCGACGGCGCGCTTGGCCTCGTTCTGGCCGACGATGTAGCGGTCGAGTTCCGAGACGATCTCGCGCGGGCTGAAGGCGGCGCTGTCGGCGGAGACGGAAGCGGATTGGGTCGTCATGGCGCTCACAGCTTTTCCAGGGTGACGTTTTCGTTGGTGTAGACGCAGATGCCGGCGGCGATCTTCATCGCCTTGCGTGCCACCGCCTCCGCATCCATCCCGTCGATGTCGATCAGCGCACGCGCCGCCGACAGGGCGTATGAGCCGCCGGAGCCGATGCCGATCAGCCCATCCTCCGGCTCCAGCACGTCGCCATTGCCGGTCAGCACCAGGCTGACGGACTTGTCGGCGACGGCCATCATCGCTTCGAGACGGCGCAGGTAGCGGTCGGTGCGCCAGTCCTTGGCCATCTCGACGCAGGCGCGGGTCAACTGGCCGGGATACTGCTCCAGCTTGCCTTCCAGCCGTTCGAACAGGGTCATCGCGTCGGCGGTGGCGCCGGCAAAGCCGGCCATCACCGTGCCGCCGGCCAGCCAGCGGACCTTGCGCGCGTTGGCCTTCATCACCGTCGGGCCGACCGAGACCTGCCCGTCGCCGGCGATCACCACCTGACCGTTCTTACGCACCGACAGGATGGTGGTGCCGTGCCACTGGATGGGATCGTGAGGATTGGACGCTGAATAGGTCATGCGGAAACCACGCTGGAGAATGGGAAACGGCCCCGCCGCCCCGGATCGGAGGCGCCGATGCGGGAGCATGAGTCCTCTCTCGTGGCGGCAGGACATCCGGTCTATGTGGGAGGGGCACTGTCGCCGTCAAGCATGTCGCCGTCGGCTGCGTCGTCGTTCCACACCGGCCTGGTCGGACCGTTTCGGCGTGTTTTGCCGTGCTGGGCCGGAACGGATGACAGGGCGGGGCCGGCCGGATCCGCCCCCAGCCGGTCGAGCAGCGGACCGAGCGCCAGGAACTCGACCAGCCCGGCCGGCTTCGCCGCGGAGTCGGTGGCGGCCGATGCCACGCCGATCAGCGCACCGCTTCCGTCCAGCAGCGGATCGCCCGCCTCGGTCACCGTGCCGAAGAGGGCAGCCGAGCCCAGATCCGCCTGGATCAGGGGGGCGCCGGTCCCGCTATCCGGCGGCAAGCCGCCGACGATGCCGACGATGTCCCGACGATGTCCTGCCGACACGATCCGCACCGGTTCGCTGACATGCAAGGTCCCGGCACGGATGGGAATGGCGGGCAGCCGGGCCGGTACCCGAACCAAGGCGAAGCCGCTTGCCGCATCGCGCCCGACCGTCCAGCCGGTCAGCTCCACCCCGCGGGCCGGCCGCACCGTGACTGTGGGGTCGGATCCGGGCAGGAGAGCCAGCAACACCGCCTGCACCTCGCCTGACACATCGGTTTCGCCGATCACCAGCCCGTAGGATCCGCCGACCGGTATTCTTGCCGCCGCGAACCGGGCGGATCCGGTTCCCGTGCGCAGCAGCAGGCGGCTTGGCGCAGCCGGCCTGAGTGCGGCGGCCGGAACGGCTGGGGCGGGGAGAACTGGTGCAATAGGTGGTGGAGTAGCGACTGGCGGCGCAACGACCGCCGGAGCTGGGGACGGTGCGGCCGGCATCAGCGGGATAGGGCCGGATCCAGCCGATGCGGCCGATGCGATTGAGGGAAGCGCTGTCGGCGTGGCTGCGGAGGAAGCGGGCAGGGTGCCGCCCGACAACAGGGCCCGGAAACCGGCATCGGCGGCCAGGGACTCCACCGCCGCGGCGAAGGCCTCCTCGACCAGAAAGGTGTCGCCCTGCGGCACGCCGCTCTCATGCGCGGTGGCGCCGGTGGTGACCACTCGGTGAACCAGCCCGCCGCCACGCGCGTCGTAGACCGTCCACTCCACCTTCACACTGCCGGTGCCGGAACTGCCCTTGCTGCTGCCGGTCAGCCAGTTGGTGCGGTGGCACAACTCCAGCTGCACGTCCCGCAGGTCGCCCTGGACGGTGAAACGGGCGCGGCTGCGATTGCCGTCGGGATTGTCGGGACCGCCGGGCCGGCCGACCACGTCGAAGCCGGCGGCGGTCATCACTTCGGCAAACCGCTCGTCGAAGGTGGAGCCACGCCGCATGTTGACGCCGCTGGTCCAATAGACGTCGTCATAGGGCGGGGCGCAGTCGATGCCCCAGACATAGCGGCCGATCTGCATTCCCCGCCGCATCGACCCGATCGTCATCTCTCCGAAACGGAAGGGAGCGGTTGTCCCGGCAGCAACCGGGCGCACGGCATTCCCGACGGGCGGTGGCGGCGTCAGGCCGCCACACCCCGCCGGCAGAAGGCCGAGGAAGAGGATCAGGATCGGGACAATCGGGCGCCGGAGGATCGTCATAAGCGGATATGCACGTATGGAGTGTGCAAGACTGTACCTTGCACACCTTTGTAGGACAATCGTCGGAATGGACAGGTGGCGCATCAATCGTGCCCGATGCTGGCGCGTGGGGATGCTTCCTGCTACAAAACCGCCATGGAACAGACCCCCATCAACGGCGGCCGCCGCGCCTCGATCGAGCGGAACACCACCGAGACCCGGATCCGGGTCGCGCTGAACCTTGACGGCACCGGCGTCTACGACGTCAAGACGGGGGTTGGTTTCCTCGACCATATGCTGGAACAGCTGTCGCGCCACAGCCTGATGGACCTGACGGTCCTGGCCGACGGCGACCTGCACATCGACTATCACCACACCACCGAGGACACCGGCATCGCCATCGGCATGGCGGTGGCGAAGGCTCTGGGCGACCGCAAGGGCATCCAGCGCTACGGCCATTCCTACATTCCGATGGACGAGACGCTGACGCGGGTGGCGCTGGACTTCTCCAACCGGCCCTACCTGATCTGGAAGGTGAATTTCACCCGCGACAAGATCGGCGATTTCGACACCGAGCTGTTCCGCGAGTGGTTCCAGGCCTTCGCCATGGCCGCGGGCGTGACGCTGCACGTCGAAAACCTGTATGGCGAGAACAACCACCACATCGTGGAAAGCTGCTACAAGGCGCTTGCCCGCGCGCTGCGCGCCGGGGTGGAGATCGACCCGCGCAAGCGCGATGCGGTGCCCTCCACCAAGGGCACGCTCGGCGGATCGCTCTGACGGCGGGGCCCCGGTCCAACCAACCCTTCTCCGCCGTCCTATCGGAAGGTTTGTCACGTTCATGGAAACGGTCGCGCTGATCGATTACGGCTCCGGCAACCTGCGCTCCGCCGCCAAGGCGATCGAGCGCGCCGCCGGTGAAGCCGAGGCCGCCTACACTGTTCTCGTCACCTCCGACGCCGATGTGGTCCGCCGGGCCGACCGGGTGGTGCTGCCCGGCGTCGGCGCCTTCGCCGACTGCAAGCGCGGCCTGTCGGAGGTTCCCGGCATGCTCGACGCGCTGGAAGAGGTGGTGCACCGTCGCGGCCGCCCGTTCCTGGGCATCTGCGTCGGCATGCAGCTGATGGCCGAACGCGGGCGCGAGTATGGCGTGACCGAGGGGTTGGGCTGGATCCCGGGCGAGGTGGTGAAGCTGGATCCATCCGATCCGACCCTGAAGATTCCCCATATGGGCTGGAACGAGCTGAATGTCCGCCGCCCGCACCCGGTGCTGGCCGGACTGCCGGAGGGCGCGCACGCCTATTTCGTCCATTCCTATCAGTTCAAGCTGGCCGATCCCGACACGCTGATCGCGTCCGCGGACTATGGCGGCCCCTTCGCCGCGGTGGTCGGGCGCGACAATCTGGTCGGCACCCAGTTCCATCCGGAAAAGAGCCAGGCGACCGGCCTGGCGCTGATCGCCAATTTCCTGCGCTGGAAGGTCTGAACCGATGGCCGAGATCGCCATCGACAAGATCGATGCGCTGAAGACCGCGGACCTGCACGACCTGTGCGACGCGGCCGACGATGCCATCCGCGCCGGTGGCGGCTTCGGCTGGGTCGAGCCGCCGCCGCGCGACGTGATGGAGCGCTTCTGGAAGGGCGTGCTGGTGGTGCCGGAACGGGTGCTGTTCGTCGCCCGCCTCGACGGGGTGGTGGCCGGATCCGCCCAGCTGGTCAAGCCGCCGCGCAACAACGAGGCGCAGGCCCATGCCGCCCAGCTGACCACCAGCTTCGTCGCCCCCTGGGCGCGCGGCCATGGGCTGGCCCGCCGCCTGACCATGGCAGTGGTCGAGGAGGCGCGCAGCGTCGGCTTCAGGGTATTGAACCTGGACGTCCGGGTGACGCAGGAGGCGGCCATCGCGCTCTATGAGTCGCTCGGCTTCAAGCGCTGGGGCACCCATCCCTTCTACGCGCTGGTGCAGGGAAAGCCGCTTGCCGGACACTTCTACTGCAAGGACCTTGAGCCTTCTCAACAGCCGCCTGCCCAACAACCGCCAGCCACGCCATAGGAAGACGCCCGCGATGATCATCTATNCCGCCATCGAACTCAAGGACGGTGCCTGCGTCCGCCTGCTGCGCGGCGAGATGAGCCAGGCCACGGTCTTCACACCGATCCCGGCGAAAAGCC
>NZ_BADK01000794.1 GCF_000333595.1 Azospirillum sp. B506 | reverse complement strand
GTCTGTCTGCTGGCTCTGGTGCTGGCCGCTGCCGCCGCCCCCTGGATCGCCCCCTTCGACCCGGCGGCCTTCGATTACGACCGCATCCTGGAAGGGCCGTCCGCGGACCATTGGGCCGGCACCGACGCCTATGGCCGCGACATCCTGAGCCGCATCCTGTGGGGCGCCCGCATCTCGCTGTCGGTCGGGCTGCTGTCGGTGCTGCTCGGCGGGGTGGCCGGCGTGGCGCTGGGTCTGATCGCCGGCTTCCGTGGCGGCTGGATCGACAGCCTGATCATGCGCGTCTGCGACGTTCTGCTGGTCAACCAGCGCTTCGCCTTGAAGGACACCGCAGACGCGCACCGCGCGCTTGAATCGCGGGCGACGACGGGATCGACGGTGCTGGTGCCGTAAATGGGCGGATCGGGGGAGCGGAAAACCCCGCTCCCTCACTCCACCGCCCAAAGCGGGTTCTTGATCTTCTTCAGCATCTCCGCATGCGCCGCCGCCTCGTCGTCGCTGACGGCGAAGACGCGGGCTTCGCGGAAGGGGCGGTCGATGCGGACCGGGCCGCTGGGACCGCTCTTCGCCGCCGGGCCACCGGCGAAGGACAAGCCGGTCTGCCGGCCGCCGAGCAGCTCCAGATAAACTTCCGCCAGCAGCTGGGCGTCGAGCAGCGCGCCGTGCAGGGTGCGGTTGGAGTTGTCGACACCGAAGCGCTTGCACAATGCGTCCAGAGTGGCGGGCGAGCCGGGGAACTTCTGCCGGGCCATCAGCAGCGTGTCGATGGCGCGATCCTTCGGCATCACCGGATAGCCGGCGATCTTCAGCTCCCAGTTCAGGAAGTGCATGTCGAAGGCGGCATTGTGGATCACCAGCGGCGAGTCGCCGATGAAGGCGACGAAGTCGGCGGCGACGTCGTTGAACAGCGGCTTGTCGGCCAGGAACTCGGCGCTCAGCCCGTGGACGGCGAAGGCCTCCGGCGGCATGTCGCGTTCGGGGTTGAGGTAGACGTGGAAGCGTTCGCCGGTAGCGAGGTGGTTGACCAGCTCGATGCAGCCGATCTCGACCAGCCGGTGACCCTCCTCCGGCTTGAAGCCCGTGGTTTCGGTGTCGAGAACGATTTCACGCATGATGGATCTGCCCTGGTTGATAACCGCGCGGCGGCCATTGCCTGCCCGGCCGCCGTACCGTCCGATGTTGTCTGATCGCCCGCACAATGCCCTGAAGCGTCCGCCGCGTCACCAGCCGACCGGCCCCCGTCGGCACGACATAATCGGCTCGCCGGCGTTTCTCCGCATCCGGCATCTGGCGGGCGAGAATGCCGGCGAACTTCTCCGCCGTCATGCCCGGCCGGGCCAGCACGCGGGCGCGCTGCACGGTGAAAGGGGCGGAGACGACGATGGTCGCATCGACCCGCCGTTCGCCATGGGTCTCGAACAGCAGAGGGATGTCCAGCACGGCGATCCTGGCGCCGCGACGGGCGGCACGGGCAAGGAAGTCGCGCTGCGCCGCCTGGACCATCGGGTGCAGGATCGCTTCCAGCCGCTTCAGCGCGTTCGGATCGCGGAACACCGCCGCCCCCAGGGCCGGCCGGCTGACCGCACCGTCGATCACCACTCCGGGGAAGGTGGCGTCGATCGCCGGCACCGCCCGGCCGCCGCGGCCGAGCAATTCATGCACCACCGCATCGGAATCGCAGACCGGAGCACCCATCGCCTGCAACATGCGGGCGGCGGTGCTCTTGCCCATGCCGATGGAGCCGGTCAGGCCCAGCACGATCATGGCCCGGCCTCAGCCTTCCAGGACGAAGCGGGTCAGTTCCGGCGTCACCTGCGGCTCGACACCGAACCAGGCCTTGAAGCCCGGACGCGCCTGATGCAGCAACATGCCGATGCCGCCGGCCACCGGGTTGCCGCGCGCCCTGGCCTCGGCCAGCAGCGGAGTTTCCAGCGGCACATAGACGATGTCATTGACGACCGCCGAGGCGGGCAGGGCGCGCAAGGACAGATCCAGCGCCGGCTGGCCCGCCATGCCCTGGGTGGTGGTGTTGACCAGCAGGGACGCCCCATCGAGACCGGTTTCACGTGAAACCCAATCGACCACCGTCACGCCATCCTTCAGATCGACGGCAGCCAGATCCGCCACCAGCTCCTCGGCACGGGCACGGGTGCGGTTGACCAGACGGACCTCCGGCGCACCGGCGTCGAGCAGGGCGACCACCACGGCACGGGCGGCCCCGCCGGCGCCGATCACCACAGCCGGTCCCTGTTCCGCCGTCCAGTCCGGTTGTTCGGCCCGCAAATTCTCGATGAAGCCGAAACCGTCGGTGTTGCCGCCTTCCAACGCGCCATCCTCCGCCACCACGATGGTGTTGACGGCACCCATCCGGCGGGCAGTCGCATCCAGCCGGTCAACGGAGCGGAAGGCGATCTCCTTCAACGGAACGGTGACGTTGCTGCCGCGGAAGCCAAGCGCGGGCAGGGCGCGGATCGCCTGTTCGGCGCGCTCCGGCGCCACCGCCAAGGGTACATAGGCGCCGTCGATCCCATAGTGCCGCAGCCAGAAGCCATGCAGACGGGGCGACCGCGAATGGCCGATCGGCCAGCCCATCACGCCGGCGATCTTCGCCTTACCGCTGATAGCCCCGCCATTGTTAAAGGGAACCGCCGTCATTCCTTGACCACCCCATGCACACGCAGAAACCCGAGCAGCGGCAGAAGCGGCAGCCCGAGGATGGTGAAGAAGTCGCCCTCGACCCGATGGAACAGCTGCGCCCCCAGCCCTTCCAGCTGATAGGCGCCGACCGACTGCAGCACCTCGTCGCCAACACGGTCGAGATACTCGTCGAGGAAGGTTTCGGAGAAGTTGCGCATGGTCAGGCGGGCGCTGTCGACCTTATGCCAGATCCGCTCGCCGTCGCGCACCACCACGGCGCAGCTGACCAGCCGGTGGGTCTTGCCGCGCAGATCGAGCAGCTGGGCGCGCGCCGCGGCGCGGTCGGCAGGCTTGTCGAACCAGCGCCCCTCGCAGTCCAGCATCTGGTCGGCGCCGACCACCAGGGCGCCGGGGTGGCGGCGGGTGATACGCTGGGCCTTCAGCTCGGCCAGGGCCTCGGCGACGATGTCGGCGGAGACGCCCTCGGCCCGGCCGGCGGCCTTCACCTCATCCTCGTCGACCAGCGGCTTGTCGAGGATGGCGGTCACACCAGCCCGTTCCAGCATCATCGCCCGCGTGCGCGAGCCGGAGGCCAACACCAGACGCGGCGCGCTCACGTCTTCTTTCCTTCAGGGCTGAAATTGGCGCTCTGGCGACGGGCAAGCAGCATCATGATCTCGGCCGCCGTCTCTTCGATGGAGCGGCGGGTGACATCGATCACCGGCCAGCCGCGCCGGCTGAACAGGCGCCGTGCCTCCTGAACCTCCGACCGCACCACTTCCGGATCGGCATAGCTGGACCCCTCGCCCTGGTTCAGCAACTTCAGCCGGTTGCGGCGGATCTGCACCAGCCGGTCGGGGTCCTTGGTCAGCCCGACGATCAGCGGACGGGTCAGCAGGTCCAGCTCCGCCGGCAGCGGGCTGCCGGGCACCAGCGGGATATTGGCCGCCTTGATGCCGCGGTTGGCCAGATAGATGCAAGTCGGCGTCTTGGAACTGCGCGACACGCCGATCAGCACCACGTCGGCCTCGTGCAGGTCCCAGTTCGACTGACCGTCGTCATGAGACAGGGCGAAATCGACGGCATCGATGCGACTGAAATATTCGGCGTCCAGCACATGCTGGCGGCCGGGCTGGCGCTGCGATTCCACGCCGAGGAAAGCGGCGAGCGCGTTGATCAGCGGATCGAGCACGGGGATGCAAGGCACCTGCATCTCACGGCAGAAATCCTGGAGCCGGCGGCGCAGCGTCTCGTCGACCAGCGTGAACATCACCAGCCCGTGGTTGTCCCGAATCCCCTCCAGCACGAGGTCGAGCTGGCGGTCGGTCCGCACCAGATTCCAGAAATGCTCGATGGGCCGCACGTCGTCGAACTGGATGACGCAGGCGCGCGCCACGCTGTTGATCGTCTCGCCCGTCGCATCGGACACGAGATGTAGGTGGAACTCTTTCATCCGTCCCCAACATTCTGTGGAGAACCCGGCCCAGATCTGTGGACAACCGGATCCGCCTTCATTTCGTCCCGACAGGGGGACTCCTCCTCCCCGATACGGCCAAGCGCGGAACAACTCCGCCGACCGCTTCGGAAGATGGGAAGATCCGGCCCCGTCCGCCCTGTTATCCACGGGACTCCCGCTCGTCCAGCTATAGCATTTCCGCCGTTTCCGGCGGTAGTGCTCCGAATCGTCCACAGATCCGCACACATGGCCGCACAAGCCCCCGGATCTGTGGATAGATTCTCCAGAATCGGGGATCACCGTTATCCACAGCCATCCACCTCATCCTCTTCCTTTCTCCCTTTAAAAAATATAGTGAAGAAGAGGGGATAAACCCGTCCCGGATTCTGGCGCGGAATCGGCGCCGGAATCGTAGGGGGCTTTTCGGATTCGCATGTCAGGGGAACGCACCGTCTTGTCCGCCACCAGCTCCGACGTCCAGAATCAGGCCACGTCGCCTGCCCTGAAGCCGATGCTCGCCGCCCTGGCGGGAGAGGTGCGGGCACGCCCGCCCTTCTGGCTGATGCGTCAGGCCGGGCGCTATCTGCCGGAGTATCGCGAGCTGCGGGCCAAGGCCGGCAGCTTCCTCGACCTCTGCTACAATCCCGACTTCGCCGTCGAGGTCACCTTGCAGCCGCTGCGGCGCTACGGCATGGACGCGGCTATTCTGTTCTCCGACATCCTGGTGGTGCCGCATGCCCTGGGCCAGCCGCTGGCCTATCTGGAAGGGGAGGGGCCGAAGCTTGATCCGGTCCGCAGCGTCGAGGACCTGAAGCGCCTGTCGCGCGACCGCTTCCACGAGACGCTGGCACCGGTGTACGAGACGGTGCGCCGGCTCTCCACCGCGATCCCCGAGCAGACGACGCTGATCGGCTTTGCCGGGGCTCCCTGGACCATCGCCTGCTACATGGTCGAAGGGGCGGGCTCCAAGGAGTATGCTCACGTCAAGCGCTGGGCCTATGGCGACCCGTCGGGATTCGGCCAGCTGATCGACCTGATCGTCGAGGTGACCGCCGACTATCTCTGCCACCAGATCGATGCGGGGGCAGAGACGGTGCAGCTGTTCGACAGCTGGGCCGGCGTGTTGCCGGTGGCCGAGTTCCGCCGTTGGGTGATCGAGCCGACGCGGCGGATCGTCGCACTGGTCAAGGCGAAGCACCCGAACACGCCGGTCATCGGCTTCCCGCGCGGCGCCGGCCACGCCTATGAGGAGTATGTCGCCGGATCCGGTATCGATGCCGTCGGGCTCGACACCACCGTTCCGCCGGCCTGGGCGGCACAAACCCTCCAGACCCGGCTTCCGGTGCAGGGAAACCTCGACCCGATCATGCTGGCGGCCGGCGGCAAGGCGCTGGAGACCGCGACCCACGACATCCTGGAGGCGTTGGCCGGCGGTCCCTTCGTGTTCAACCTGGGCCATGCCGTCATCCAATCGACCCCGCCCGAACATGTGGAAACATTGACCCGTATCCTGCGGGAGTGGCCGGGGCA
>NZ_BADK01000795.1 GCF_000333595.1 Azospirillum sp. B506 | reverse complement strand
ATGTCGGCCTCCTGCCGGCCGAGATAGCCGGCATATTTGCCGTCGATCTCCAACTGCTCGGCAATCTCCGGCGCGATCTCTCCCAGCTCCGGCCACAGGCGGGCGAGGGCGGCAAGGTCGATCTCGGGGTAGCGCAGCAGGTCGGCAGCACTGCGGCGCACGCCATCCTGGTTCACCGCGACACCCTGGCGGGCCAGCTCCGCCGGCGTCGCCTGCAGCGCGGCGACCAGCGCCCGACCGGCCGACAGTGCCGCACTCTTGGCTGCAAAGACATCGCGGCGCTCGGAGCCAACACAGCCGATGGCGACACCCTTGTCGGTCAGCCGCTGGTCGGCGTTGTCGGCGCGCAGCAACAGCCGGTATTCGGCGCGCGAGGTGAACATCCGGTAAGGCTCGTTGGTGCCTCGACCGATCAGGTCGTCGATCAGCACGCCGATATAGGCATCGGCACGGTCGAGCACGAAGCCGTCGCGGTTGCCGCCCGCCGCCAGCGCCGCGTTGATGCCGGCCATCAGCCCCTGGGCGGCTGCCTCCTCATAGCCGGTGGTGCCGTTGATTTGGCCGGCAAGGAACAGGCGCGGCGCCCGGCGGGTCTCCAGCGTCGGCTTCAGTTCGCGGGGGTCGACATAATCATACTCGATGGCGTAGCCGGGACGGATCATCGTCACCTTCTCCAGACCCGGCATGCTGGCGAGGATACCGAGCTGCACGTCGCGGGGCAGGGAGGTGGAGATGCCGTTCGGGTAGACCGTGGGATCGTCCAGTCCTTCCGGTTCGAGGAAAATCTGGTGTTTGTCCTTCTCGGCAAAGCGGACGACCTTGTCCTCGATGGACGGGCAGTACCGCGGCCCGGTGCCGGTGATCTGGCCGGAATACATCGGCGCGCGGTGGAGGTTGGCGCGGATCAGCGCATGGGCTTCCGGTGTCGTCCAGGTGATTGCGCAGTCGATCTGCGGCGTATCGATCCGCTCCGTCATGTAGGAGAAGGGCGGGGGCGGCATATCGCCCGGCTGTTTCTCCAGCGCGTCCCAGTCGATGGTGCGTCCGTCGAGCCGCGGCGGCGTGCCGGTCTTGAGACGGCCGAGCGGGAAGCCGAGGCGGGCAAGCGTTTCCGACAGGCCGATGGAGGGTGCCTCACCGACACGGCCGGCGGGAGTGCGCTCCTCGCCGATGTGGATCAGGCCGCGCAAAAAGGTGCCGGTGGTCAGCACCACGGCACCGGCCTGGATGGACTCGCCAGCGCTGGTGACGACGCCGGCGATCCGCTGCCCGGCATCGACGATCAGATCCTCGGCACCGCCGGCTTCGATGAACAGGTTCTCCTGTTCGGCCAACAGATCCTGCATCGCCTGACGATAGAGCTTGCGGTCAGCCTGCGCGCGCGGGCCACGGACAGCGGGACCCTTGCTGCGGTTCAGGATGCGGAACTGGATGCCGCCGCGGTCGATGGCCTTCGCCATCACCCCGTCCAGCGCATCGATCTCCCGCACCAAGTGACCCTTGGCCAAGCCGCCGATGGCGGGGTTGCAGGACATTTCGCCGATGGTTTCGACCTTGTGGGTCAGCAGGAGCGTGCGCGCACCCATGCGCGCTGCCGCCGCAGCCGCCTCACAGCCGGCGTGACCGCCGCCGACAACGATGACATCATAGCTTCGCATGTGCGGGACCATAGCCGAATGGCGGCCCGGATCCAAGAGGGAGGCAGGAAGGCGGATCGGGGACACGCGCCGCAGGTCAGCGCTGTTTCACGTGAAACACGCCCCCGCCAGCCACCCTTATTGCCCACCTCATTTGCCGATGCAGAAGTCCCGGAAGATCACGTCCAGCAAATCCTCCACATCGACCCGGCCGGTGATGCGTCCCAGCGCCCGGCTGGCGAGCCGCACATCCTCCGCCGCCAGTTCGGGAAGCGGTGCGTCCAATGCCCGCCACAGTGACTCCCGGCATTCAATCAGCGCGGCACGGTGACGGGCGCGGGTCAAGGACGGCGCGCTGCCGATGGCGAGACGGTCGGCGCTGAATTCCGTCAGTTTTTCTTCCAGCAGCTTCAACCCGTCGCCGGTCTGAGCAGAGACCAGGATCGGCGACAGATCACGGCGCAGGTCCGTGGTGGTCGTAAGGTCGGTCTTGTTGAACACCACCACGGTGTCGCGGTCGACCAGGTTCAGCGTCGCCGGGTCGAGGTCGGGTAGGGTGGTGGCGTCGAATACCGCCACTTTCACGTCGGCTCGCGCCGCGCGGTCGCGGGCACGGCGGATGCCTTCCTCTTCCACCTCGTCAGCGGCCGCCTCGCGCAATCCCGCCGTGTCAGCCAGCACGACTGGATAGCCGCCGAGGTCGAGATGCACCTCGATGATGTCCCGGGTGGTGCCGGCGCGGGCGGAGACGATGGCGGCGTCCCGCCGGGCAAGCGCATTCAACAGGCTCGATTTGCCGGCATTGGGTGCGCCGACGATGGCGATGTGCAGGCCTTCCCGCAGGCGCTCGCCGCGGCCGCCGTCATCGAGATGTGCGGCGATCTCGTCGGCCAAATCGGCGATCACCGGGCGGACGGCATCGGTGACGCCGCCGGGAAGATCCTCCTCGGCAAAGTCGATGTCCGCCTCGATGTGGGCGAGCGCGCGGGTCAGCCGCTGGCGCCAACCGTCATAAAGCTCGCCGAGCGCACCCTCCATCTGCCGCAAGGCCTGCCGGCGCTGCGCGGTGGTCTCGGCGTCGATAAGGTCGGCGACGGCTTCGGCTTCGGTCAGGTCGAGCTTGCCATTCTCGAAGGCGCGGCGGGTGAACTCGCCGGGCTCGGCCAGCCGCAGGCCGGGCAGGGTGGCAAGCGCCTCGATCACGCCAGTGACGACGGCACGACCGCCATGCAGGTGAAGCTCCACCACATCCTCGCCGGTGAAGCTGGCAGGGGCGGTGAAGCGCAGGACCAGAGCATCGTCGAGGGCATCGCTGGTGCGCGGGTCGCACAGCTTGGTCAGCACGGCGCGGCGTGCGGCCGGCAAGGGACGGCCGGTCAGCGCGGTGAGAGCGGATCCCGCCTCCGGCCCCGAAATGCGAACCACCGCCACACCGGACCGGCCGGGGGCAGTGGCGAGCGCATAGATGGTGGTGAACAAATTGGTGGCGGACATCGGGAGAGGATCAGCCCTTCTGCTCGGGCCGCAACTCCCGCTGCTCCGTCGTCAGCATCAACCGTTCGACGCGGCGGCCCTCGACCAGATGGGTCTGCAGGATTTCGTCGATATCGCCGGTGCTGTGATAGGTGTACCAGACGCCTTCCGGATAGATCACCAGGGTCGGCCCCAACTCGCAGCGGTCTAGACAGCCGGCGGAGTTGATCCGCACCTTGCCGTCGAAGCCGAGTTCGCGGGCACGGGCCTTCATATAATCGCGCAGCTTCTCCGAGCCGTGGGCGGCGCAGGATCCGCGCCGGTGCCCATCGGGACGGCGGTTGGTGCAACAGAAGACATGGGCTTCGAAATAGGGCTTCTGCGAGTCCATAACGTGATCGGTCACTTTCTTCCTTCCTGGCCCAGGGCCGAGGCCATCTGGGACCAAAACATCTTCTGCATCTGCTCCATGCCCTGGATGCCGGCCGGAAGCCAGGTCTTCAGCATCGTCTCCGGATCCATGGCCTGGAGGTTTGCACGCATCCGTTCCTGGATCTCGTGCATCATGGCATCCTGCATCGGCTTCACATCGGGCAGGCCCAGGAAATGCCGGGCCTCGTCCGGGGTGCAGTCGATGTCGACGGTGATTTTCATGGGACCCCCTTCCAGACCGGGAACCGCGAACCCGACTCCAAAAATCAATGGATCCGGCAGCGGTCCAGCCATTGGCCGTGTTGATTTTGGGGTTGAGCACGGTGGCGGCTCATGCCCCACTATACAGATAGGATGCACTGGCGCAACGCCACCCCGGCGCCACCTATTGAGCAACGACACACCAACAGATCGGACACCGCCATGCCCGCCACTCCGTTGGGCGAGAACCTGCTGGGCCGGGAGACGAGCCCCTATCTGCTGCAGCACAAGGACAACCCCGTCCACTGGATGGCTTGGGGTCCGGAGGCCTTCGCCCGTGCCAGGGCGGAGAACAAGCCGGTGCTGCTGTCGGTCGGCTATGCCGCCTGCCACTGGTGCCATGTGATGGCGCACGAAAGCTTCGAGAATCCCGAGATCGCCGGGCTGATGAACGAGCTGTTCGTCAACATCAAGGTCGACCGGGAAGAGCGGCCGGACCTCGACACCATCTACCAGTCGGCCCTGGCACTGCTGGGCCAGCAGGGCGGCTGGCCGCTGACCATGTTCCTGACCCCCGACGCCGAGCCCTTCTGGGGCGGCACCTATTTCCCGCCGGCCGCACGCTATGGCCGGGCCGGCTTCCCCGATGTGCTGCGCGGCATCGCCGGCACCTATGCCCAGGAACCCGACAAGGTCGGCAAAAATGTCGACGCACTGAAATCGGCGCTCGCCGGAATGGGCGAAAACCGGCCGGCCGGTGCCGTCGATGCCGGCGTCCTCGATCAGGTTGCCCAACGGCTGCTGCGCGAGGTCGATCCGATCCATGGCGGCATCGGCAGCGCGCCGAAATTCCCTCAGGTCCCGCTGTTCGAACTGCTGTGGCGGGCATGGCAGCGCACCGGACGCGAACCCTTCCGCGAGGCGGTGACCCACACGCTGGCCAACATGGCGCAGGGCGGCATCTACGACCATCTCGGTGGCGGCTTCGCCCGCTATTCGGTCGACGAACGCTGGCTGGTGCCGCATTTCGAGAAGATGCTCTACGACAATGCCGAGCTGCTCGACCTGATGACGCTGGTCTGGCAGGAGACGCGCGACCCGCTGCTGGAGACGCGCATCCGCGAGACGGTCGGCTGGCTGCTGCGCGAGATGATCGCCGACGGCGGTGGTTTCGCCGCGACGCTGGATGCCGACAGCGAGGGCGAGGAGGGACTCTTCTACATATGGAACGAGGAGGAGGTCGACCGGCTGCTGGCCCCGGCGCTGGGGGCCGATGGGCTGGCGACGTTTAAGCGCATTTACGAGGTGCTACCCCAGGGCAATTGGGAAGGTGCCACCATCCTGAACCGGCTTGGCGGTCTGGCCCTGGCCGACGACGCCACCGAGGCGACGCTCGCCAAAGGCCGGGAGGTTCTGCTGAGGGCACGGGCCAAGCGGGTGCGGCCGGGCTGGGACGACAAGGTGCTGGCCGACTGGAACGGCCTGATGATCGCCGCATTGACCCATGCCGCCCTTGCGCTGGACGAGCCGGACTGGCTGGACGCCGCCGGCCGCGCCTTCGCCTTCGTCCGCGACCGCATGGACACCGACGGGCGGCTCTGCCACAGCTGGCGGCACGGGCAGGGCAAGCACGCCGGCATGCTCGACGACTACGCCCAGATGGCACGGGCGGCCCTGGCGCTGCATGAGGCGACCGGGGATCCGGCGGCGCTCGACCGGGCGAAGGGTTGGGTGGCGGCACTCGACGCCCATTTCTGGGACGATGCCAACGGCGGCTATTTCTTCACCGCCGACGATGCCGAAGGGCTGATCGTCCGCACCAAGACCGCTTACGACAACGCGACGCCCAGCGGCAACGGCACCATGTTGGCGGTGCTGGCCACCCTGTTCCAGCGCACCGGCGAGGACGCCTATCGCGACCGGGCGGAGGCGCTCGCCGCTGCCTTCTCCGGTGAACTGACGCGCAACTTCTTCCCGTTGCCGACCTTCCTGAACGCGGTGGAGCTGATGACGGCGCCGTTGCAGATCGTCATCGTCGGCCCACCCCGGACGGCGGAGACGGAGGCGCTGCGCCGCACCGTTCTGGACCGCTCGCTGCCCAACCGCATCCTGACCGTGCTGGCGCCGGGGGCGGATCTGCCCGCCACCCATCCGGCACAGGGGAAGGGGATGCGCGACGGGATGGCCACCGCCTATGTCTGCCGTGGCATGACCTGTTCGGCACCGGTGACGGCGCCAGCGGATCTGGCCGCTCTTCTGGCAATGAAAGCCTGATCGAACGCCACACTCGTGGGGAGGAAACCATGGCGCGTCTTTCCATCGACAGCCCGCTCGGCCCCCTGATGCTGACCGGGGACGGATCCGCCCTCACCTCGGTCGGGTGGGGCCGATTCGACCGGGACGAGCCGGATGCCGTGCTGGTCGAAACCGCTCGCCAGCTGGAGGGCTATTTCGCCGGACGTCTTCAGCTCTTCGACCTGCCGCTGAAGCCGGCGGGCACCGCCTTCCGCCGCAGTGTCTGGGATGCGATGCTGGCGATCCCCTATGGCGGCACCGCCACCTATGGCGGGATGGCGAAGCTGCTGGACAGCGGGCCGCGCGCGGTTGGCGGTGCCTGTGGCGCAAACCCGATTCCCATCGTCATCCCCTGCCACCGGGTGCTGGCCAGCGGCGGCGCGCCCGGCGGCTATTCCGGCCATGGCGGGCTCGATACCAAGGCATGGCTGCTGGCGCTGGAGCGCCGCCATGCCGGCATAAGCCTGGGCAACGGTGCGGCGGCCGAGCAGTTCGCGCTGCTCTGAAGCCCGAGCGACAGTCAACGACCAACGACAAGGGAAACCAACCACCATGGTTCACGCGATCCGCATCCATGAGCACGGCGGGCCGGAGGTTCTGCGCTGGGACGAGATCGAGGTGGGACAGCCCGGTCCGGGACAGGTGCGCATCCGCCAGACCGCGGTCGGGCTGAACTACATCGACACCTATCACCGTTCCGGCGCCTACAAGCTGCCGGATCTGCCGGCGGTGATCGGCATGGCCGGGACCGGCGTGGTGGAGGCGCTGGGTCCGGACGTCACCACGCTGAAAATCGGCGACCGCGTCGGCTACGCCATGTCCATCGGCGCCTATGCCGAGAGCCGGCTGATCGCCGCCGACCGGCTGGTGCCGCTACCGAGCTGGCTCGACGAGCAGGCAACCGCCGCGACGCTGCTGCAGGGGCTGACCGCACAGTATCTGCTGCGCAGCACCTATGTGGTCCAACCCGGCGACACCATCCTGGTCCAGGCCGCCGCCGGCGGGGTGGGCCTGCTGCTGTGCTCCTGGGCACGCCATCTCGGCGCCACGGTGATCGGCACCGTCGGGTCGGAGGAGAAGGCCGAGCTGGCCAAGGCCCATGGCTGCCACCACACCATCGACTACAGCCGCGAGGACTTCGTCGTCCGGGTGAAGGAGCTGACGGGCGGGCAGGGCGTGCCGGTGGTGTATGACGGCGTCGGCAGGACGACCTTCCTCAAGGGATTGGACTGCCTGCGGCCGCGCGGCCTGATGGTGCTGTTCGGAGCCGCGTCGGGCGCACCGGCCCCGCTGGATCTGGGGCTGCTGTCGGCCAAAGGGTCGCTCTATGTGACGCGGCCGACGCTGGCGACCTACACCGCCAAGCGCGAAGATCTGATGGCCTCGGCCGCCGATCTGTTCGACGCGGTGAAAAATGGCGGGGTGACGTTCACGGTCAACCAGCGCTTCGCCTTGAAGGACACCGCAGACGCGCACCGCGCGCTTGAATCGCGGGCGACGACGGGATCGACGGTGCTGGTGCCGTAAATGGGCGGATCGGGGGAGCGGAAAACCCCGCTCCCTCACTCCACCGCCCAAAGCG
>NZ_BADK01000796.1 GCF_000333595.1 Azospirillum sp. B506 | reverse complement strand
CATGTGCACCGAGCCGGTGCTGCTGTGCCTGGACGAGCCGGCGGCCGGTCTGAACCCGCGCGAGTCGGGGGAGCTGCCCGAGATCCTGACCTTCATCCGCGACGTCCAGACGCCGCAGGGCCACCGGACCGGCGTGTTGCTGATCGAGCATGACATGAGCGTGGTGATGCGCATTTCCGACCATGTGGTGGTGCTGGACTATGGCCGGAAGATTTCCGACGGCACGCCTGGGCATGTGAAGAACGACCCGGCGGTGATCCGCGCCTATCTGGGCGAGGACGAGGACGAAGCCCTGCCGCCGGAGGTCGCTGCCGATCTGAACCTCGCCCAGAAGGGAGCCTGAGCCATGTTGAAGGTATCGGGCGTCCACACCTTCTACGGCGCCATCGAGGCGCTGAAGGGGATCGACATCGAGATCGGCGCCGGCGAGATCGTCTCGCTGATCGGCGCCAACGGGGCGGGCAAGTCGACGCTGCTGATGACGATCTGCGGCAGCCCGCGGGCGCGCCAGGGCCGGGTGTTCTTCGAGGGCGAGGACATCACCGACCTCCCCACCCACGAGATCGTGCGGCGCGGCATCGCGCAGTCTCCCGAGGGCCGGCGCATCTTCCCGCGCATGACGGTGCTGGAGAATCTGCAGATGGGGTCCATCGTCGCCCAGCCCGGCAGCTTCGACCGCGAGCTGGAGCGGGTGCTGACCTTGTTCCCGCGTCTGAAGGAGCGCATCAACCAGCGCGCCGGCACGATGTCGGGCGGCGAGCAGCAGATGCTGGCGATCGGGCGGGCCTTGATGAGCCAGCCGCGGCTGCTGCTGCTGGACGAGCCGTCGCTGGGTCTGGCGCCGCTGATCGTGAAGCAGATCTTCCAGGTGATCCAGGAGATCAACCGGGAACAGAAGATGACGGTGTTCATGGTGGAGCAGAACGCCTTCCATGCGCTGAAGCTGGCGCACCGGGCCTATGTGATGGTGACGGGGAAGATCACGATGACGGGGACGGGAGCGCAGCTGCTGGCCGACCCGGAGGTGCGGTCGGCGTACCTGGGAAGGGGACACTGAGATGGAAACGATCCTTGGCTCTTCGCTTC
>NZ_BADK01000797.1 GCF_000333595.1 Azospirillum sp. B506 | reverse complement strand
CAAGGCCGCTCATCATTCGCTTCAAGTGCCCCCATCGACTCATGATGCAGCAGCCAGACGACATCGAAGTCGTCATGAACCGGCAACCGGTGCCCCGTTTCGTGACAGACATGGTGGAAACCACGCCGGTAGAGATCCAGCAGCACCTCGGCCTTGCACAGTCCGACGATCAGGATGCGATCCTCCGGCTGCGCTTTCGATTGCCGGATCAGCCGCTCGGTGAAGGTGGCGCTCGGCGATCGGCCTTTCCTGGTCGCCAATCCCGTCCGGCGCAGCGCCAGGAACGGCGCCAGGAAACCGCCGGTATCGGCTGCGGAACCGTCCAGCCGGTCCGCCAGTTCGGCAACCGTCGGCGCTTCGAACAGGGTGCGGATCGGCAGATCGACACCCAATACCGCCCTGATTCGCCCGATCAGACGCATCGCCAGCAGCGAATGGCCGCCGAGTTCGAAGAAATTGTCATCGATGCCGACCACTGGCACCTCGGTGATTTCGCCGAATAGGCCGCACAGCACCTGTTCGGCCGGCGTGCGGGGCGGGCGGGCCAGCGCGGCGCCAACGAAATCGGGCACCGGCAGGGCGCGGGTATCGAGCTTGCCATTCGGCGTCACCGGCAGGGCTGCCAGTACCTGGATGCCGGCGGGGACCATGTAGTCCGGCAACTCATTCGCCAGGAAGGCGCGCAGCGCAGCCGGTTCCGGCGCCATGCCGGCCGCCGGTACGAAATAGCCGATCAGGCGCCGGTTGCCCGTGCGGTCCGCACACGCGACAACCACCGCCTGGGCCACTCCGGGGGCACGGGCCATCGCCGCCTCGATTTCGCGCAGTTCGATGCGGAAGCCGCGAATCTTGACCTGATGGTCGGTGCGGCCGAGGAAATCGATGGTGCCGTCGCTGCGCCGCCGCGCCAGGTCGCCGGTGCGGTAGAGGCGCGATCCGGGCGGTCCGTATGGGTCGGCGATGAATCGTTCGGCCGTCAGGTCGGGCCGGTTCAGATAGCCGCGTGCCAGCCCGGCGCCACCGATATAAAGTTCGCCCACCACCCCCGGCGGCAGCGGTTGCAACAGCGGGTCGAGCACATGAAGCTGGCTGTTCCAGATCGGCCGCCCGATGGGGATGCTGGACAGCCCGTCAACCGGCTCGCGGATTTCCAGGGTACAGCAGCCGACCGTCGCCTCGGTCGGGCCGTAATGGTTGATCAGGCGCACGTCCGGGAATCGCTTCTGCCAGAAGGCGATATCCCGCGGTACCAGCGCCTCGCCACCGATCATCAGGGCATGGGTCGGGCTGGCGGAACCGCTATCCGCCAGTTCCTGGTTCAACACCTTTAGATGCGATGGCGTCAGCTTGACCAGCGTATGCGGACCGCCAGCGGGCGGGCCGGCGGCCAGGATTTCGGCCTCGCGGTCGTGGGGCGGCAGATGCAGCGGCTGGCCCCGCAAGAAGGGGCCGAACAGGGTCGTGATCACCCCGTCGAAGGCGATCGAATGCACCACCGGCGAACCATCGCCCTCGATCCCGTAATAGGCATCGTCCGACCCAGCAGATAA
>NZ_BADK01000798.1 GCF_000333595.1 Azospirillum sp. B506 | reverse complement strand
CGCCCGGCTACGGCTATACCGCCATCATCGTTGCCTTCCTGGGCCGGCTGCATCCGGTCGGCATCCTGTTGGCGGCGCTGCTGATGGCGCTGTCCTTCATCGGTGGCGAGGCGGCGCAGATCGCCATGGGCCTGCCCAAGGCCATCACCGGAGTGTTCCAGGGCATGCTTCTGTTCTTCCTGCTGGCGAGCGACGTGCTGATCCGCTACCGGGTCCGCTTCGGGGCACGGAGGGCGGTGGCATGAGCGACCTTGCCCTGATCGGCCCGATCCTGGCTGCCATGTTCGCGGCGGCGACGCCGCTGCTGTTTGCCGCACTGGGCGAACTGGTGGTGGAGAAGTCTGGCGTCCTCAACCTCGGTGTTGAGGGCATGATGCTGGTCGGCGCCGTCTGCGGCTTCGCCGTGACGGTGCAGACCGGCAGCGCCGTCACCGGTTTCATCGTCTCCGCACTCGCCGGCGCCGCCACCGCTTCTCTCTTCGCCGTGCTGACCCTGTTCCTTCTGGCCAACCAGGTGGCGACCGGCCTTGCGCTGACCCTGTTCGGCGTCGGTTTGTCGGCGCTGATCGGCCAGGGCTTCGTCGGCATTCCGCTGGAGGGGCTGCCCAAGCTCCACATCCCCGGTCTGACCGACCTGCCGGTGGTGGGACAGGCGCTGTTCGGCCAGGACATCATGGTCTATCTGGCGGTGGCCGCCGTGCCGCTGGTCCATCTGTTCCTTTACCGCACCCGCGCCGGCCTCGTTCTGCGTGCGGTGGGCGAGAACCACACGGCGGCCCATGCGCTGGGCTACAAGGTTCTGCGCATCCGCTTCCTCGCCGTGCTGTTCGGTGGCGCCATGGCCGGTCTGGGCGGTGCCTTCCTGTCGATGGACTACACACCGATGTGGGCCGAGAACATGACGTCGGGCCGCGGCTGGATCGCCCTGGCGCTGGTCGTGTTCGCCACCTGGAAGCCGGTGCGTGCGATGCTGGGCGCCTGGCTGTTCGGCGGCGTCACCATCCTGCAGCTGCATGTCCAGGGGCTGGGCATCGACGTGCCGTCGCAGCTCTTGTCGATGCTGCCGTATCTGGCTACCGTTCTGGTCCTGGTGCTGATTTCGCGGGACGTCGCCCGCATTCGCCTGAACGCGCCGGCCTGCCTGGGGAAACTGTTTCATCCCGATGCTTGACGCATAGTTTTGAAAACGAAACAAAGCCCATATCTCACGGCATCAAGAACAAGGAGCGTGGACGTGAACAGAA
>NZ_BADK01000799.1 GCF_000333595.1 Azospirillum sp. B506 | reverse complement strand
GTAGGCTGCGACAGTTCGGGCGTTCCTGCCCGGCGAAGAAGGCGTCGAGGAGGTGCGCCTGTAGATCGCTCAGGCCCAGTGCCGCGGGCGGCGCCCGGATGACGACAGCGGAGCCGGTCATGCTGCCCTCCGACCACGCGGGCCACTGTTCTTCACCTTGACCGGGCCGGCGGCATGGGCCGTCCTCTCCCGATCCGCGATCCAGGCGTTGAGCGTGCTTCGCCGCGCGCACAGCACGCCGGCAAGGTCGAATATCGGCAGCCCGCCCTTTTCCTTGAGGTGGTGCGCCTGTCTCGGGCGGATGTTGAGGTGCCGAGCGATGGCCGGCATTCCATAGAGCAGGTCCGAGTCTGCCCCGCACACCCCCGCCTTTGTCGCACTGGCATCCTCGGGAGGGGCCTCAAGCCGATGGCTTTCCATGCACTTTGCTCCTTGCTCTTGTTGCATCCATGTCGCGGCTTTGTCGCACGGAGAAGCCGTGCAACTGCGGAAATCAGGGAAAATCAAGGTCTTATGAGGAGGCGCCGTTCAAATAGAAACCCCCGGCCACAGAAACGGGCCGGGGGATAAGGAATTGATATAGAACAGAGATTTCAGATTTCTATCAGAGGACGAGTCCCCTGCATCCGGGATCGTCGGTTGGGCGATGGCGCACAGCGTCGGGTCCTGGTGCAGGTGGTAGGCCACCGCCAGCGTGGCACAGCGGGTGTAGCCGACGCGCGCCGCCTTCAACACGGTCAGCAGCGGCACCGCCGGATCGCACATGGCGTCCACCAGCCCGCGCTGGTAGCCGTAGAGCGTCACCTTGCCATGCTCGGCCCCGGTGCCCTTCGGGATCCAGCCATAGCGCTCGGCCCAGACGGAACCGCTCATGCGCTCCTGGAACTTCAGGCTGCCCTCGAACAGGGCCAGCAGCGCCCGGCGCAGCTCGCCCCGCCCGATCCGGTAATCGCCGTGACGGTGGGCGCTGACCCGCGCCGCCGCCTCATGCCCCCGGTTCATCGCTCACCGCAGCGCCCCAGTTCTTGACCAGCTCATCGCGGGCGGCGTCGAAGGCCCGATTGATTTCCGTCTCCGCCATCGCCTGGATTTCCGGCGCCCCGGTCATCGCCGCGGCACGGCCGGCGATCTTGGCCACCGCGTTGGACAGGCCGGTGCGCAACCCAATGCAGAAGCCGGCGACGTCGGCCGCGGCCTCATGGCGGTTCACCACCTCGTTCAGCGCCTCGTCCGCCTCGATCTCGGCCACCACCGCGTCGGCCACCGCCTTGCGGCGCTTGGCCTCGTCGGCGGTGATGACGCCGATCTCGCCCGCATAGCCGGCGGCGACGTCGGCGACGGCGCGGTCCACCAGCCAGCGGTGGACGTCGGCCGTCGCGAAGGCCCATTCCCGGCCCTTGGCCCCCTTCTCCGCGAAGGGGCAGCCGTCGCGCACCCAGGCGTCGACCGTGGGCAGGCTGACGCCGAACAGGTCGGCCAGCTCCGCCCGGTTCACCCGTTGGCCCGGTTTGGACATAAACAAAAACCTCGGTTCAAAAATGTCTCAGAGGGTGGACCGGTG
>NZ_BADK01000800.1 GCF_000333595.1 Azospirillum sp. B506 | reverse complement strand
AGATCCAGACCCCACTGGCCCAGGCAAATGAGGATTGTCAATAACGTCAGATGCCTCATCGGCCTGACTCCTCTATGTGTTTACTACTCATCCTCACTGCGCGATTATTTCTGAAGGAACGCCGCCATGACAAAGAAGCTCAATGAAACATTTGATATTGCAAGCAACTTAAGTAACTTAAGCGAAGAAGAAATTGAGATATATCGTCTCGTTGAAGGCATTGGAATACCAAGCCAAAATCGGCTGAATATTGATTCAATTACTGAGCACCAGAAAGAAATAGCGACTGCAAAGCTCGAACAGCGAGTATATCGAGCGATGCAGCGTGCCTACGCACGTCTAGAGTCAAAGCACAATGACATAAGCTATAAAAAAATTTCCGAGAGGCTGGATATTAGCCCATCCATCATCTCTAAGCGCTTAAGCGGTCATGAAAACATGACTATTAGAAGCATTGCAGAGACCTTCCTTGCTCTGGAAGCTGACATTGACATTGTTGAGTGCCCGGTGAGCACCTACAATGCAGATGTCACCAGCCACTCCAATGAGAAAAAGCTAAGGCAAGACGAAGATTTTACATTGGTATGGGGGGTTATTAATCAAGATCGTCATCACACAAACCGCGCGCAATTGAAACAATGGGCCAATAATGACTTTATGAGAGTAGTAGAAAACAATAAAGATATTGAAGATTACAAATGCCATGTCAAACCAAAAAGCAGAGCTCTTGAAAGCGTCCGGGTGAAGCAATGAGTAACAATACTTCTGCATGGTTTATGATTGCTGATGATATTCGCCGGGAAGAGGACGGATCAACGTCTTGCATGCTTGGAGCTCGATTCAGAAGATTTTATGTTGATGCTTTTCCAGGCAAATTGTTCGATTTTGAGGTAATGGTAACAATACGCACCGAGCTAGAGATAGCAGATAGTGAGATGACGGTAAGCATTGTTTCAGGCAAGAAGACTTACAGGAAACTAAGCGAACCCTATAGAAAAATTCCGACATGGGAAATTAGTGATGGGGAAAGTGCGTATTATGAAACAACAGCCTTTTTCCAAGTGAAGGGATTTATCGTCAAGAAACCGAGTGAGTTCATGGTTTTTGTTCAGTGCGGAAACGCGCAGTCTTATGCTGGATCATTTAGAGTTTCCATGGAACCAAAAAGACCGGATGCGATAGCTGAAAAAGCACTGGTTGGCGCCGCTTTGCAGTACAGCGTAATGCGTAATGCAGACTCTGACACCGCAAATAAGCTCGCCCCTGATTTGTGGAGCTCTGTTTACGATTTTATTCAAGGAACACAAGCACAACTACCAGACCCACCTCGTAACGGCGGCTTGAGAATTCAGGTTGGGCAGAACATGTATTGGCAGTATTTTTCTACTCCATACAAGACCCCCCCCAGAGTTGAATTCTCTCAACTGCCAGACGGTGCCACTGGATCGGTAGTAAGAAGTGAGGTATATGGCGTTCTTATTAAATTTGACCCACCAGAGACATCTTCATCTGAGTTTGATCTCAATGTCATTGGGGAAAAAATTGATAGCGACAAAATAACCAGAAGCGAGTCAAAAAGAAAAGAATAGAATATACATAGAAACGTATACTTCCCGCCTCTCTGAAATTATAACGCAGCGTGAAGTTAGCACTGAACCCTCTTGGAGATTAGGAAGAATACGCAATACGCATCAACCTGCTGATCTAGGCATATATGTAAGACAGCCGCAGATCTATGATCTCAAATCTTAGGTTGGTGCCAAAGTAAACAAAAAGCGCGTCTGGAAATTTTCTCAGAGGGTTGGGGGGTGCGGCCCGAATTACCCTCACTGGGGGGTGCCCCCGGAAGGACCCGCGGCGGCCAGCTGGGCGCTTACCGCCGGGCGGCGACGCGGGCGTTGACCGTCCGCACCGCCCCCTCGAGGCGCCGGCCGATGTTGGCGCGAACCGCCCGCTCCGCGATGTCGTGGAAGCAGAGGCGCGGGCGGTAGCTTGGCGCCGGCACGAAGATCACCACTGGCCGGGCGTCGGTGCCGTCGCGCTGGTAGATGCCCGGCGACGGCCCGCAAGGATTGCCCGGCAATGCTGTTTCCTGCTGTGGGCGCTATTGCTCCGATTGGCGGTGAATCCCTGCTCCCCGAAAGCCTGGGTCGGCGACGGGACGCGGACCACCTCCGGCCGCCGCATGTTCTCGTAGGCGTCGAGGCTGGCCTACAGCAGGCCAGCGGCCCGCAGCTGGCGCTCCATCCGTTTGTCCCGGCGCGGCCCGCCCCTGGTAAGGATCCGTCGACCGCCTGAACTGCCGTCGACGGGTCCTTCCATACCCAGCGGAGGAAATCAGGAAGCCCGCACACCTATCGACTTCCCGCGCCTGATCATGCCTTCCTGTCCAGGCGGTTGAGCGGGTGGAGGGTTTGGTTCAGGCTGGCAAGCACGGCATGGGCTGCCTGCTGATCTTCCGAGAGAGCCGGCCCCTCGTAGGCAGCGCCGATCTTGGGGATATGGAAAGCATCCATCGCAGCGATCATTTCCGGATTGCCCCGTATCGGCTTCGGTATCCCCACCAAAGCAGCGACGATCTTGGCCGGCGGCATGTTCGTTGTTGCGAGCATGGTGCAGGCAGCGTCAGGTCGATCCTGTGCTTCTGATGACGCAAACACGGTGCGCCAGCGGTCTCTCTCGGCCTTGTCTCCGCCCGATGACCCCACTCGGGCGCCGCCGTCGGCCGCACCACGGTTCCCGCCGCTTGTGCGCCCTGTGGAGCGTTGGACAAAATCGGCAAAGCTGAACCGCCCGGCAGGTCTGCCGGGCGGGCTCAGCGCCCGTTTGGGAGCTTCCTTGGTGTCGGCCCTGCGAGAGGCGAAGGGGTTCAGATGTGCAAGCATGTGTCGGAACATGGCAAGCCTCAGCTTTCGATAATGTCGAGAACGGCACGGGGATCCGCATCGACGCGGCGCATGATCTCGATCCCGGCGGCGCCGGCATGCTCGATCAGCTTCTTTTCGTCGCGCTCCAGTTTCAGCAGAGACGCCTCCAGAGTTGCCAGCTTGGCTTCGCGTGCGGTGTGCGGCAATCCGGCCGGCTTGTCCGCAAGGTATTCAGTGATGGACTCCGCCAAGCGGTCCCGCATGGTCAGGGCAACAGCCCAAAGCAAAGTCCGTTCGGGATAGTGGCTCAGCAGGAGATCGTCGATCCCGACCTTGGCCGTTGGGGATACGAGCGCGTGAACGTTCGCGGCATAACTGTCAAAGCCGGCCAGGACACCGTCCAGTTTGGCGAGAGCCTCCTCCTTGGGAAGCGGTGCACGGCTGATGGTTTCAATCTCCTGCTTGGTCGTGATGATGCGGCGGCGAAGCGCAGCGATCTCTGTCTCGATTGCCTTGCGCGCATCGGCGATGCTGGCAAGCGCGGTGGAAAGCGTCATGATGGCCGTTCCCTTCAATCGCGCGGCAGCGCGCCGGTTTTCTGGATGTGAGTTTTGAGGCGGGCAACAAGCTGTTTGAGGCGATCAGCCTGTTGGCGAGCGGTTCCAACTTGCTCCGCAATCGCGTTTTCCTCTTGAAGGAGTTTCACAGCCTTCTTCCCGAGCTCTGCCAACAAGGCTTTATCCCGGCTACGGTAGGAGCATGCACTGGCTTCACCGAGTTCTTTGTCTGCATCCATGCGACGGAGTGCGATGGCGCGGTATTTCTCGGAAAGACCGTTTGCGACGCCCGTGTGGCTTGCGAGTTGCTCCTCAATATGGCGCAATTTTGTGCTATTGTAAGTTCTCACTTTAGAACCTCCTTGCATTAGGAAACAAAAAATGGAAAAACTAAGGTTTTTTCTAAGTCTTATACAAAAAATTGACAAACCATATGTTCGAGAAGGAGTTGAATACCTTTACGATCACGTTAAAGTCGTGATTAGAGTGTGCATGGTCTCGTCAGGAGCATTATCTATCGCCTGCGTTTCTGGATGGTATTCATCAACAGAAGTTCCTATTCGTGTTTCATCATATATTTTATTTACTTGGTTCTCTTTATCTTCGCTTTTGTTTTTTGCTGTTACTGTTATCATCGAGAAGGAGTTAAAGCCAACATTCAGGACAATAGTATTTAGAGGAATTATTGCCTTTGCATTATCGTTATGGACGGTAAGTACGTTAATTCAGATCACAATTGGCGCTGCCTCTGTAATGAAAATGGCAACAATTCAGCCGTTTAAGAAAGAAATGAAAGCATCAGACTACGATGATGCTTTGAGAAAATCTGCTAGCGATGTAGGACTTCCTTTTAGCGCCATGATCCCATTCAATGACAATTATCCCATGTTCATTGATCGGAAGTACCTCATCGACTACAAGGATGTTGACAGCCGCTGCGAAGCACCCGGCCGTGCATTATCCATTGGAAAGCCACATAATTCTGTGAATGGGATGATAATCCCTGTTGAAGGTAGCAAGATTGCTTTTATTGAAGATGCATCTTCATCTGTGAGATACTTTGATCTTTTTGGAATTCGTATTGACAGTTCCAATGATGCTCAAATTAACGCTGCGGCCATCAATTTGACGCAGGTAGCGAAACGCGTATCAAAAGAAAATAAATTGAGCGGATTTTGTTTTCAGCCTTCAGAGAGTGTTGATAAGTGGGTATGCACAATCAATAGTGACACAAATGACCAACAAACCGACGTAGCAACCATTCTGCTTGAGAATGGACGCGCAAAGATCGACCCCCAGGTATTATCTGGCAGTGATTTCGAAAAAACATACATCGAAGCCCAAACCTCCGCCCTTTCGAAGGGGTGCGGAATGTGGTCAAAATCCGGCACCTAAGTGGTATGTGCATGATAATTATAGTTTTCGTGCTCATGCTCTAGCTCAATCCTCCGACACCAGCCGGGCAATGTCTCCAGCAAGGTCCGATCTATTGTCGTCATATACGACAAGGACGTTGAAATCCTTGTGACGACTGAACTTCCGCACAGCGCGGATGTTTCCGTTGGTCCGGTCGAGCGCGTCCGTGATGGCTGAATGCCGAAGCCCATGCGGACGTGCCTTGATCCCCGCCTTCTTTCCCAGGTCGCGAACCAGCCGGTAGACGGCCGAGTCCGTCAGCCGGCCGCTTCCCTTCCGGGCGCGGTCCTGGTTGGTGAACAGAGGACCGGCGACACTGCCGCGCGCCGCGATCCACGCCTCGACCGCTGCGCGGACAGCCGGCGGAAGGGTCACGAGTTGCCGCTCCTTCCGCCCTTTGCGAGAATGNCGACGGTGCCTCGACGCGGGTCGTAGTGCGCCAGGTCAAG
>NZ_BADK01000801.1 GCF_000333595.1 Azospirillum sp. B506 | reverse complement strand
CTTCTCAGCACATCCTTCACGTTCCGACAGGGAAACGACCAGCCGTTTCACGACACACAGTGCCGTCGTTCCCGCCTGCTGCCTGCCGTCGAGCGTGAAACGGATTTCCAGATCGATCGGTCCTTCGATACGTCCCAATGGAACCTTGCACCGAACCGACCGCCCCGGCGTGGGAACCAGGGCCGCAACCTGCCGGAAGGGGCCGTTGTCCCCGGACGGCCTCATGCCCAGGGCACTGACCACCGGAGGCTGGCCGTCATCGCGCACCCAGGTCTGAAGGTCGCACACCGCCTGTCCGTAAGCGGGAATGCCGAAGAGACGGAAGCCGGCGCTGCCGCCGCCATTCGCCGGGATGATGACGTACATCAGCCGCTCGTCGATCTCGAAGCCGCCGGGCGCCCTGTCGCCGACACAGTCGGGCCGGAAAGCCCGCCTGTGGAGCAGGCAATCGATCTCCGCAGCCTGTCCGTCCGCCCAGCCCTTCAAAAGCCCGCTCATCAGATCGATGCCGGCCAGGTTGGCTTCGGCACCGTCAAGGTCGGTCGCCGCGAGCATCCGATGCCAGTTCAAGTGGTTGAAAGCCGATGTGCGGTCCGCATTGGCACCGAACACAAATTCCGGACGCGCTTTGAAAAAGCTGTCCACCGTCGCGGTGGACAGCAGTCCGTTCCGGGCCATCTCGCCCAGAAATTTCGGGAAATGATAATGGGCGATCCGTGGCCACCTGGAAATCCAGTGCGACTTATCCCCTTCACGATAGACGAGAAGGGGATGGTTGATGAAGCAGCATTTCCCATAAGTCAAAGCGTTCAAATTGAAGCAGATCGGGGAAATCTCAAGACCAACCAAGTGACGATTCACCACATCATGGAGAGGAAGAACCTTGACGATATTAGCACTCATCCTGAGAAATTCGCGACCGATGTCGAGAATTGACTGATCCTTTTCGAGAAAGTGAACTCCAGGCTCATATCGGGAGCTTGGCATGAATTCATCGTGGATTATGTCGCTCAATCCCGCATCGACGACCAGGTTGCCGAGATGGAACAAGGTCACGGTCCTGTCGCCATGGCGCGCGACCAGATCGGCAATCTGTTGCAAGGCACCGGGTGCCGGCAGATCGTCGTCCCCAATGATCCACCGGTACGGGGTTTCGCTGAACATATACAAGGACGAGATGTTCAGGTCCGCCCCGACATTGCAGAAGGATCCTCTGTATCGGACGAATGGAAATATTTCGGTGATTTTTTCTATCAACCGAATATTGCGCTCGTCTTTGCCATTGTCGTGGATATCGACCGCAATGTGCTGGTCGAGTTGGCAGATCTGCCGGCAGAGGACAGCGATGAGATCCTGTGTCTCGACATGGCGGTTGTAAATCGGAACACCAATGCTGATGGTTCGGTTCACCGGCTTCGGCGGCACGGGAACAGCATCCGCGAGGGCGTTTCGCAGAAAGGCCTGGGCCTCGGCGATGTCCCGGTGAACCGCGCCAAGGATCTCGATTTGCTCGGATCGCATCGTCTGCATCAGGCGTCACCAACCTTACCTTTTCGCAGGGGTGCCTGGTCGATCAGCATGTTGGCACGATGCTCCGTGCGGGGAAGAAAGGGATACATATCCTCAAGCGGGCTGGAGGACATGCTGCCATCGGCCTCGATCCGGGAAGAAAGCGCCGGGATCACCGGCTGGTCAGCCGGCATGACGACATCGACGACAAAGGGACCCGGCACCGCCAGCACCCGCTCCAGCGCATCGTCCAGTTCCGCCAACGACGACACGCGCTCCGCCGGCAGCCCATAGGCGGCACAAAGCTTGAGCGTATCCGGCATGCTGATCCCGCTTTCGGCACCTTCGCCGATCAGGCGTCCGGCAAAATACCTCTGCTGGGTCGACCGGATCGACAGATAGCCGGCATTGTTCAGCACGAACAGCTTGACGGGCAGCCGATGGTGGAAAAGGGTCTGCAATTCCTGGACATTCATCTGCAGCGAACCGTCGCCGGTAATGGCCAGCACCCGCCGCTCGCCTCCGGCGAAGGCCGCTCCGATGGCGGCCGGCAGCGTATAGCCCATGCAGGCCATTCCGCCCGAGGTGATGAAGCGCTGCCCCGGTCGGGTCAGCCGGATCGCCTGCGCGGTGGCATACATGGCCGTTCCGGTATCGCAGACGAAGATGTCGCCTTCCTGCGACCGTCGGGACAAAGCCGCGATCAGCCCATGGCTGTGCACGCCGCCAATGCTGTCGGCGGGATCGGGAACATCCGCCCTGTATCGGGTCTTCCAATCCGTGCAGCGCGCCAGCCATGCGGCTCGCGCGGATGGCTGGGCCGGTGTCGCGGCATGCTCCGCCTCTTCAAGCAGGCGGTCGATGAATGACTTCGCATCGGCCACCAGCAGTTGATCGATGGCGATCGTCGGCTTCCGATGGGCGGTCGGGTCGATATCCACGACGATCCGGGTCGCGGCGCGGGCGAATCCGGCAGGGTCGTAGCCAATGACCGAAACCGGCAGGCTGGTGCCGATCGCCAGGATAAGATCGGCGTTCTGCATGGCATAATTCGCCGCACGGTCGCCCCTGACGCCCGGCTTGCCGATATAGACGGGCAGATCGTGGCTCATCACGTCGAGCCCGAGATAGGGGGTGACAACCGGGATGGTGTGGCGTTCGGCCAGGTTCCTGAGGGCGTCGCACGCTCCCGCCAATCGAACGCCCTGCCCTGCGATGATGACGGGCCGTTCGGCACGGCAAAGCCGCTGCCATGCCTGTGCCACCTCGCCGGGCGCAGCCCGCATGGAATGACCGGGCGCAGCCCGCACGAAATCATCGCGCGCAGCCTGCGCCACATCTTCGCGCGCCGGAAGCGGAACGCCGCTCCCGTCCTCCTCCGTGCCGTATCCGACCAGATTCTCCGGTTCGACCCAGGCGGCCTGAACATCCATCGGAATGTCGATCCACACCGGACCGGGGCGTCCGGAGCGGGCGATATGGACCGCCCTTTCCAGCTCGTAGCGAATGCGCAGGGGATCGGTCAGCATGACCGCATGCTTGGAAATCGATGAAACGATGGGGACGATGTCCAACTCCTGCACGCCGAACTGGCGCAGGCCCGGCACCCCGGCGATGTGGGAGGCCGCCGCCAGCTTGACCTGCCCGGACAGGAACAGGCATGGCACGCTGTCCTGCCATGCTCCGACAAGGCCGGTGATGGCATTGGTGGCTCCCGGCCCGGTGGTGAAGCAGCCGACCGCAAAATGTCCGTTGATGCGGGCATAGGCATCCAACGCCATGGCGGCCGACTGCTCGTGATGCAGGCAAACCGCCCGCAGATCCGGATGGCGGGCGATGCTGTCGGTCAGGTGCATGATCCCGGCGCCCGACACGAGAAAGACATCCCGCAAGCCAAGAGTGTCGGCAATGAAGGCGGCGATATAGTCGGAAACTCTGATCGTCATTTGAAACTCGCACCGAACGGCCGACCGGTTGCATCGCCCTGGCAGGCTTCAGCAATTGGCCCGTCTATTGACGGAAACTGTCGTCGAAATCCGCAAGCTTATTCTTAAGTTGCGGTATATCAACAGAAATATCTCCAAACCGCGGGTCCAGGAAAAAGGCTTTCTTGTGTATTTTCTCGATCCGCGCTTCGATAAAGTCATGAGACAAGCCCAGAATACCGGAAATCTTCCTGTAGAACTCCGGCGGCTTGAATTCGCCAACGATCTCAAGAACTTTCGCCCCTGAAGCCATGAAGGCGATATTCGTGAAGGCTGCGCCGTGCACCCCGACGACATGACTGGCATCGGCGAACAGGCTGACTTGCTCGACAACTGAGAGCGTCTCCGGATGAACGATTTCATAGCCGGCAGCCATCATGAGTTCAACGACATCCGCATCGTTCAACAGGCGCCTGATGGAAGCGCCTCCGCGAGACAGATACAGCTTTCGCTTTCCTTGCCCTCCACCGCCGCCTGGTTTTCCGAGAAATGCGTTTCGCAACCAGGACAATGTTTCAGGGTCAACCACGGATTGCCACCAATCCGGCACGCCCATGAAGGTCCTTCTGCCTGGGATTCTGGTGGTTGCCCAAAGCTGCGAGCAGCGGAATACCTTATCCTGGCCAGGATCGAGATACCGCGAGAAGTCGAAACCGATGTGCTCCAGGGACTGTGTTTGGAAAGGCGTAAGTTCCGCACTGAATATGACGGGGACTTTCCTGAGAATTCCATCCCTTTCCAGAATTCCAAGGCCTGGAAGATAATCCATCATCCAGTGATAGTAATTCTTTCCACCTCCAACAAAGATGGCTTCATCGACCTCAATGACATTGGCCTCTTTCCCCGTGCCGAACCTCGTGTTCGGGAGGTTTACAATATCCGAAGATGCATCGCTTTCAATATGATAGCAAAGATCCCGGCACAACCGGTTTTTTACCATGACCGACTGGCTTGAAACGCCGACATAAGCATCATGACTATGCAGAAGCCTTCGATGTTGAGACAAAGGCAGCAGATGACAGAGGCCCTCTTTCTCCATATCCCGAATGCTGCATACCTTGATTATTTCTGGAGAATTCACCCCTGCCGTCAAGAAACTTTTATAAGTCTCCAATGTATTTTTAACTTTCCAATCGGCGCTTTTCACCGACAGTATATTGAATTTTTCAATCGCCAACGAAATTCCCAACAATGAAATAAGAATATTTGCGTTTTCGATAAATTTCTTCTCATCAACCTCAGGATTTTCCAACAATTTCTTTGTAATTTCCACTGAACTCTCAACGTCATTATCCTTTATTGAAATAGACAAAAGTATTTGATGGAAAATAAATGAGTTTTGATTTTTCTCAAGTTCCTTTCTTATGATTTCCTTAGCCAGATCAGTTTTCCCCACTGCCTCATAGCAACGGGCAAGCACCATATAAAGAGAGCGATCGTTCGGGTTCAGGATTTCTGAACGTTCCAGAAGTCGGATTGCTTCTGCAAATTCGCCTTGCTCCGAGCAAACGCCAGAGATATGAATATAATATTTCTCTGAATTTGGCTCAAGCGCGGCGAATATTTTCATAATTCTTTTCGCACGCTCATAATCACCGGAGCGAGCGGCAGCGATATACCCGGTAAACAACACATTCTTCACATCTGGATTGACGTCCATAAGCCTGCCTTGCCATCAAGCGCGAACAAAAACCTATCCATTCGCAATGGTATGCAGCCCCTTCCTGAACAAATCAACACAGCATCTGGTATATTTATAAACAAATTTCCTCGAAGCGAAGAAATTCCGCACCGGATATCGACCGACATGCCTATACGCGCCCAAAGAGAAAGGGGCGCCCTTGCGGACGCCCCCTCCCTTACCCTTGGCTTGGCTCAGGCCGCCGTCATCAACCGAGGTTGATGTCGGAGAGCGAGAGGACCGTGCCGTTGTAGACGCCGAGCAGCCGGACCTCGGTGGCGGCCACCTGGCCGTCGCCGTTGGTGTCGACCACCTGGTAGAGGCCGGAGCTGGTGCCGTTGTTGGCCAGAACCAGCGTGCTCGCACCAGCCGACGAGTTCGTCAGCGTTCCCAGCGCCGTGCGGAAGTTGGCGAGGGTCGCATCCGTCAGGCTGCCGCTGACGACCGAGGTCAGGCTCACCAGCTCGTTGGAGCTGACGTTCACGCCGTTGGTCGCCGCAGAGGCCGTCGAGAGCGAGGCATCGCCGTTCTTGTCCGCATCGGTCCGGGCCGCACCGGTCAGCTGCACCTTGTCGGTGCCCGACTGGAAGTTCGAGACCGAGACGAAGCCGCTGTTCGCGCCCAGCGCCGAGATGTCGGTGAAGGACGAGTAGACGACCGTGTCGGTGCCGCCGCCCGGGGCCAGGGTCAGGCTGTCGCCCGTACCGGCCTGGAAGCGGATGCCCGCACCACCCGTGACCGTGATCACGTCGGTGCCGGTGCCGCTGATCAGCGTCTCGATGCCGGAGACCGACATCGTCACACCGGTGTTGCCCAGCGT
>NZ_BADK01000802.1 GCF_000333595.1 Azospirillum sp. B506 | reverse complement strand
ATGAGAACGGTCCACCCGTCCGGCGTCATTGCATGGAAGCTGGTGAAAAGCGATGGGATGATCGAGTGCTTCATCAGCCAGTCCAGGAAATTCATGACGGGCAAGTCCTGGCCGATGCCATCGATGACCGAGGCCGACCATAGCTCGCCAGGGCGCAGGCGGCTGCGCCTGTCGATCTGGAAAAGAAGCCGGATGATGGCGACTCCGGTCGAAGGATCGACGCCTATGGTCGGGGCATCGGCATGGTCCGGACGATAATTGTACTGGCGCTGGGTGAGGCAGGGGGTTGCGACGACATGGACAGGACGATCGCCGAACGGCTCGAAACGGACGCCGAGAAAGGTGAAGTAACTTTTCAGCCGGTACGAGGACGGATCGATTGCCGCCATCGGCGACCGGCGGGCAATCGCGGAGGTGATGAAGGCGAGCAGGCATAAGGAGGCAGGCTGCTCCAGCCATTTCCCCAACGATGGCAGGAACATGTCGCCGTCGAGCGGACAAACCCTCTCGGCCAGCACGGTCAGGCCATCCCGATGGACCTGCCTGTAGTTCAAAAGCACCATGTCGGCGGCCGTTTCCCCCAGCAGCCCGACGATCCGGGCCAATGCCCCGTCATGCAGGATGTCGTCGTCGCCGAAGATCCACAGCCATTCGCCGCGTCCTGCCTGCGGGCAACGCAGGACATTTTCATCGGCGCCGATGTTCACCGGGTTGCGGATGTAGCGAAAGCAGGGGAGTTCTGCCGCGATATCGCGGCACACGGCGCTCGTGCCATCGGAACTGGCATTGTCGATGACAACCACCTCCACCGTCCCGGCAGGCAGGCAGGCCGATTGTCTTGCCAGTTCCGTCAGCAGCGCCGCGAGGAAGCTGCCGCGGTTGTAGGTGGGAATGACGATCGACAGAAGAGGAGTCATGGCCGTCCGGTGGCTGGGAAAAAGGATTTCATGCCTGAACCGAGGCACGGCAAGGAAATGGTCATGGCGCAGGTGACGCTGGGATTTCGGTGGAGCGGATGGCCGCCGTCATCGGTTTTGCCGGGTCCGTTCCGCGTGCGCCGGATCGAGGTCGACATTGTCCCGCAGCACGCGAGCCGGTGATCCTGCCGCGACCTTGAACGGCGGGATGTCGCGGATGACGGTGCTGTTCGCCCCGATCAGGCACCCCTCGCCGATGGTGATGTGTGGACGTGTCACGGCTCCGGCGCCGATGAAGCTGCCGGCACCGATGTGGGTTCGATGGCCCAGAACCGAACTTTCCGCAAGCATGCAGACCGGCATGACGGACACCTCCGGCCCCACGCCGGCATGGCCTTCGATCAGACAGCCCTCCCCGATCGACGCGCCCGGATAGATCGTGGTGAACGGGAGGATCATAATGCCGTCACCCAGAGAGGCCGAAGGCGAACAGGCAACCGACGGATGGATCAGAGTGATCAGCCGCGCCCCCGCCGCGGCGATCCGGCCGAGCCATTCAAGGCGCAACAGGGCATCGCTGACCGCCACGATGAAGTGGCAGGCCGCCCGCAAGGCGGCATCCCGCTCCACCAGATCGAAGGGGCCGAGAATGGGAGTGCCGTAAACACAGCTTCCCGGCTCCTTGCGGTTGTCGAGGAAGCCGACAACCTCGCGGCCGGTGGCGGCGCACAGATCGGCCGCCATGGCGCCCAATGCGCCTCCGCCGAGGATCACGACACGCTCGGTCCCGGCTTCGGGCAGTTGTCCGCCATGCCGCTTCATCAAGCACATCCTTCACGTTCCGACAGGGAAACGACCAGCCGTTTCACGACACACAGTGCCGTCGTTCCCGCCTGCTGCCTGCCGTCGAGCGTGAAACGGATTTCCAGATCGATCGGTCCTTCGATACGTCCCAATGGAACCGTCGATGACGATCACGTCATAACGCTCCCGCACGCCGTCGAGCATTTCGGCCAGCGCGGTCTGCGCATTGGTCAGGTTGCCCGGCAGTTCGGTGTCGGCGCTCGCCAGCGCAATGCTGGAAGGAACGATATCCAGCCCGTCGACACTGGTCGGGCG
>NZ_BADK01000803.1 GCF_000333595.1 Azospirillum sp. B506 | reverse complement strand
TGCGGGCCATCGGGCTCAGCCTTCCTGCAGCCGGTCGTAAACGGAGTATTCCAGCGCCAGACCGGCGACGATGTCCAGATACAGCTTGATCAGATTGGTGGTGTAGAAGGCCGGGCAGCCGGTGTAATAGCGCTCGCCCGGCTTGGCGAAGGTGACGATGG
>NZ_BADK01000804.1 GCF_000333595.1 Azospirillum sp. B506 | reverse complement strand
TCACCTCGGTGGCCTACACCCGCAGCCCCGCGCGAGATCCCGTTCCTGCGCCGCAAGGTCGCCCGCGTGATGACCCGCGCCGGCTTCGACCCGTCGGGCCATGACGGCAAGGCGTTGCTGAACATCCTGGAGACCTACCCGCGCGACGAACTGTTCCAGACCCCGTCCGACGAGCTGTTCGAGACGGCGGTCGGCATCCTCTACCTGCAGGAACGCCAGCGCCTCGCCCTGTTCGTCCGCCGCGACCCGTTCGAGCGCTTCGTCTCCGCCCTGGTCTTCGTGCCGCGCGACCGCTACGACACGGCGCTCCGCCGCAAGATCCAGTCGGTTCTGGAATCCGCCTTCCACGGCGCCTGCACCTCCTACTTCACCCAGCTGTCGGACAGCGCGCTCGCCCGCCTGCACCTGATGGTGAAGACCGAGCCGGGCAAGATTCCCCCGGTCGACATCGGCGAGATCGAGGCGCGGCTGGTGCAGGTCTCGCGCAGTTGGGCCGACCGCATCCGCGACGCGCTGGTCGAGGCGCTGGGCGAGGAGACCGGCAACGCCCGCCTGCGCCGCTATGCCGACGCCTTCCCCGCCGGCTACCGCGAAACCTTCACGGCGGAAGCCGCGGTCCACGACATCGACCGCATCGAGCGCGTGCTGGCGGAACAGCGCCTGGGCATCGTCCTGTTCCACCCTCTGGAGGCCGACGGCGACGAGCTGCACGTCAAGATCTACCACCAGGGCCGGCCGGTGCCGCTGTCCGACGTGCTGCCGATGCTGGAGCACATGGACCTGAAGGTGATCACCGAGCAGCCCTACGAGGTCCGTCCCGCCGGCGGCGCCACCCCGGCCCAGTCGGTCTGGATCCACGACTTCGCCGCCCGCACCCAGAACGGCTTGGCCGTCGATTGCGTCAAGGTCAAGCAGACCTTCCAGGAGGCCTTCGCCGACATCTGGGACGGCCGGATGGAGGATGACGGCTTCAACCGTCTGGTCCTGCGCGCCGGGCTGGCCGGCCGCGAGGTCACGGTGCTGCGCGCCTATGCCAAGTACCTGAAGCAGGCCCGCTTCGCCTACGCCCAGGACACCATCGAGACGACGCTGGCCGCCCACCCGCAGACCGCGCGCCTGCTGGCCCGGCTGTTCGCCGCCCGCTTCGACCCGGCCAACCGCAGCGACGAAGCCCCGATCCTGGAGCAGATCGAGACCGCGCTCGACGCCGTCACCAACCTGGACGACGACCGCATCCTGCGCCGCTTCGTCAACCTGATCCGCGCCACCCTGCGCACCAACGCCTACCAGACCGGGGCGGACGGGGCGCCGAAGCCGCATCTGTCCTTCAAGCTCGACAGCGGCTCCATCGAGGAGCTGCCGCTGCCGCGGCCGTGGGTGGAGGTCTTCGTCTACAGCCCGCGCATGGAGGGTGTCCATCTGCGCGGTGGCAAGGTCGCCCGCGGCGGCATCCGCTGGTCCGACCGCCGGGAGGATTTCCGCACCGAGATCCTCAGCCTGATGAAGGCACAGATGGTGAAGAACACCGTCATCGTGCCCGTCGGCTCCAAGGGCGGCTTCGTCGTGAAGCGTCCCCCGCCCCCCGGCGCCGGCCGCGAGGCCGCGCTTGCCGAAGGCATCGAGTGCTACAAGATTCTGATGCGCGGCCTGCTGGACCTCACCGACAATCTGGCCGCCGACGGCTCGGTCGTGCCGCCGAAGAATGTGGTGCGCCACGACGCCGACGACCCCTATCTGGTGGTCGCCGCCGACAAGGGCACGGCCACCTTCTCCGACATTGCCAACGGCGTTTCCATCGACCACGGCTTCTGGCTGGGCGACGCCTTCGCCTCGGGCGGCTCGGCCGGCTATGACCACAAGGTGATGGGCATCACCGCCCGCGGCGCCTGGGAATCGGTGAAGCGCCATTTCCGCGAGATGGGCACCGACATCCAGACCACCGACTTCACCGTGGTCGGTGTCGGCGACATGTCGGGCGACGTGTTCGGCAACGGCATGCTGCTGTCGAAGCACATCCGCCTGCTGGCCGCCTTCGACCACCGCCACATCTTCCTCGACCCCGATCCCGACCCGGCATCGAGCTGGGAGGAGCGCAGCCGTCTGTTCGCCCTGCCCCGCTCCTCCTGGGCCGACTACGACCGCTCCAGGCTGTCCGCCGGCGCCATGATCGTCGAACGCAGCGCCAAGACGGTTGAGCTGACGGCGGAGGTCCGCGCCCGCTTCGGCATCGAGCAGGCTCACCTTTCCCCGGTCGAGCTGATGCGCCGCCTGCTGACGGCGGAGGTCGACCTGCTGTGGTTCGGCGGCATCGGCACCTACATCAAGGCGTCGAGCGAGACCAACGCCGAGGCCGGCGACAAGGCCAACGACGCCCTGCGCATCGACGGCGGCCAGATCCGCGCCAAGGTGATCGGGGAGGGCGCCAACCTCGGCGTCACCCAGCGCGGCCGCATCGAGGCGGCCGGCAAGGGGGTCCGCCTGAACACCGACGCCATCGACAACTCCGCCGGTGTCGACACCTCCGACCATGAGGTGAACATCAAGATCCTGCTGGGCGACGTCATGGCGCGGGGCGACATGACGCTGAAGCAGCGCGACACCCTGCTGGCCGCCATGACCGACGAGGTGGCGGGGCTGGTGCTGGCCGACAATTACCGCCAGACCCAGGCCCTGACCATCGCCGAGGCGCAAGGCGCGGGCCTGCTGGAGGCCCAGCTGCGCTTCATGCGCAACCTGGAGCGCAACGGCCGGCTGAACCGCGCCATCGAGTATCTGCCGACCGACGAGGAACTGGCCCAGCGCATGGCCGAACGCCGCGGCCTGACCCGGCCGGAGCTGGCGGTGCTGCTGGCCTACGCCAAGATCACGCTGTACGACGACCTGCTGGCCTCGGAGCTGCCGGACGATCCGGCGACGGTCGAGGATCTGCTGCGCTACTTCCCGCAGCCGCTGCGCGAGGGCCAGCGTGAGGCGATCTTCCGCCACCGCCTGCGCCGCGAGATCATCGCCACCGCCGTCACCAACAGCCTGGTCAACCGCGTCGGCCCGACCTTCGTCCGCGACATGGTGGAGAAGACCGGCCTCGGCCCGGCGGACGTCGCCCGCGCCTATGCCATCGCCCGCGACGTCTTCCAGCTGCGCCCGCTGTGGGACGCCATCGACGGCCTCGACACCGTCGTCCCGGCAGCCTTGCAGACGGCGCTGATGCTGGAGACCGTCCAGCTGCTGGACCGCGCGGTGGCCTGGTTCCTGGCCCACAGCCCGCACCCGCTGGATCTGGGCCGCGAGTCCGCCGCCTTCCGTCCGGGGGTGGAGGCTCTGGCCGCCGGGCTGGACCGCTTCCTCGATGCCGAGGAATCCTCGCGCCTCGCCGCCCGCATCGCCGACGCCATCGCCCAGGGCGTGCCGGAGGATCTGGCCCGCCGCATCGCCGCCCTGCCGGTCCTCGCCGCCGCCCCCGATCTGGTGCGGATCGCCGAGCGCACCGGCCGCGCGGTGGAGGGCGTCGCCTCGGTCTATTTCGGCCTTGGCCGCCGCTTCGGCCTGGAATGGCTGCGCGACCGTGCCAGCACCGCCAAGGTCGACAACCACTGGCAGCGTCAAGCCGTCGCCGCGATCGTCGACGACCTCTTCGCCCACCAGAGTGCCTTGACCGTGCGCGTGCTGGAAAGCGAGGGCGACGAGGCTGCGGCGGTCGATGGCTGGATCGCCAGCCGCAGCCTGGTGGTCGAGCGCGTCGAGCAGCTTCTCGCCGAACTGCGCGCCCAGCCGGCGGTCGATCTCGCCATGCTGGCTGTCGCAAATCGGCAGCTGCGCGGCCTGATCGCCGGGTAATGGAAGGCTGATGGTGTCACAGGGATAGGAGACGCTCGGTTCGGACGGTCCGGCTGCACTGTCCTGCGCAGCCGGACCTCCGGAGTGCCGGTGCCTTTTCAGGCACGTTCGGGCACCGGCTTTCGGTCTCCTCGCCTCGGGCGGATCCACGCAGGTGGATCCGCCCGCTTTCTTTCTCGAAAGCAACTTCTGCGGTATATGTGGCGGTCAGCGACACAACCTTCCCCGCTCCGGGAAAGGGAGCCACCCCCCCTACCCTGCCGTCCCCCCGGTCGCGCCCACCAGCGTCAAAATGCGCCGCGCCGCGTCGGCCGGGTCGATGGCGGCGATACAGTGGGCCTCGGCCGCCACGCAGGACGTGGCACAGGGCGGCACCGCCGCCGGGCGCAGGACCAGCGCCCGCTCCTCCCGGCCACCGGTCCAGGGGCAGAAGCGCTCGGGCGCATGGAAATGGTTGGGATCGCCGCCCAGGGGATGGCAGGAGAATACCGCCACCGGCACGCCCATCGCCGCGGCCAGATGGGCCGGGGCGGAATCCATGGTGATCGCCAACGCCGCCTCCGCCATCACCGCGGCGGCGACGCGCAGCCGGGTGGCGCCGGTCAGGTCGATGACCCGTCCCGGCAACGCCGCCGAAAGCGCTCCGGCCACCGGGCGTTCCTCCCCGGTGCCCAGCAGCACGAGCCGCGCGTCCAGCCCCGCAGCGACGGTGGAGACCACCGCAGCCAGCCGGTCGGCCGGATAGACGCGGCGCGGGCTTGCCGCCCCCGGCGCCACCGCGATCAGCGGCCGGTCATCCATCGAGCCATCTGCGGTCCCGAGAAGCCGGCGTGCCTCCTCCCGGTCCTCCGCCGTCAGCGTCAGCTCCAGCAGACCCAAATCCGGCCGGGCGCCCAGCGCCTCCAGCAAGGCGGCGTTCTGCTCCACCTCATGCCGCCCCGGCGGCGGGGCCAGTGCCAGCCCATAGGCGCGGTCGAAGCCCGGGTTGCCCTCCGCCTTCCACGGCGTGACCCGCTCGGAGAAACCGGCGACCAGCTTGGCCCGGCTGTTGGCGGCGAGCGTCGTCGCGCCATGGCGGTCGAAGTCGTAGCGCGGCACCAGCGCCAGATCGAAGCCGGCACGGTAGCATTCGGCGAACAGCTTCAGCCCGCCGGGGGTGATGCCGCGGAAGTCGATGCCGCCGCCCTCCTTCGGCCGCGGCGCCACCACCCCGTCGACCCAACGGCAGGTCAGGGCCAGATCCGCCACCGCCTCGCGCACCGCCAGCAGGATGCGCGCCTGCGGGGCGGCGGCGCGCAAGCCGCGCAGGAAGGGGGTGGCCATCACGAAGTCACCGGCCTCGTCCAGTTTGATGACCAGGATGCTGCCCACGCTCGCCAGATCGCAGACGCTCATGACCGCCCCTCCCCGTCCACATCGAACGCCACCGGCGGCAGCCCGGCGCACCAGCGGCGCCAGGCGGTGCGGTGGCCGGCCTCCACCGCGCGGGCATAGCCGGGTTCGTCCATCAATGCCGAGCGCCGCATCCGATCGCGCAGCCCCTCGCGCTGCCTGTCGAGGAAGGCGCGGTCTGTCGCCAGCCGAACTCCCTGCGCCAGATAGCCGTCATCGTCGCCCGTCACCAGCTCTCCCATCCCGACGGTGTCGAGCATGCTGGCGCCCCAATGGCCGATCAGGGTCGGCCCGGTCCGGTTCAGCACCGGCACGCCCATCCACAGCGCGTCGCAGATCGTCGTGCCGCCATTGGCGAAGACGGGGTCCAGCGCCACGTCGATGGTGACGTAATCCTGATAAGGATCCGGGGTGATGCCGCGCAGCTCCAGCCGCTCCGCTCCGATGCCCTGCCGGGCGAAGGCGTCCAGCAGGCGCCGGTCTGCACCGCCCCCGCTGCCCAGCCCCCGCCATTTCAGCACCAGTTTCGCCGTCGGCACCGCCGCCAGCAGCCGCGCCCACAGCGCGATGGTGGCGGCATTCACCTTGGTGATGTTGTTGAAGGACCCGAAGGTGATGTGGCCGTTGCGCTCCAGCGGTGGCCGGTCCGGCGGCACGAAGCCGGACTCCGCCGGGCGGTAGCACAGCACGCAGCCGGGCAGCCGGATCAGCTTTTCCGTGTGCAGCGAGTCCGCCCCCGCCGGCGTCAAACGGGGGTCGGCGATCTGGTAATCGACGGTGCTCAGTCCCGTCGTGTTGGGATAGAGCGGCAGGCTGACCTGAACCGGTGCCGGGCGGCGGGCCATCAGCGGCATGCGGTTGCGCGACATGTGGCCGCCGGCATCGACCAGGATGTCGATGCGGTCCTGCCGGATCCGGCGGTCGAGCTCCTCGTCCGACAGCGCCGCCACGTCGCGCCAGCGGTCGGCCGCCGCCTGGAAGCGGTCGGTGGTGGCGTCGCGGCTGCGGTCGTTGTGATAGCAGGTGACCTCCACCGTCCCGCGGTCGTGCCCCTCGATCAGCGGCAGCAGGAAATGATAGCCCGGCCCGGGATAGCGCTGGAAATCCGGCGACAGATAGCCGACGCGCAAGGCCCGCTCCGGGTCGCGGCTCTCCACTGCATATGGTGCGGCTGGAACCGCCAGCAGATGGCGTTCGAAGGCGCGGTGCTCGCGGAAGACCTCCACCGGATCCGCGCCATCGTCGAAGCACAGGCAGAACAGCATGTTGGAGCGGATCGCCGCATCCTCCGGCGCCCGGTCGAGCGCCGCGCGGAAGGCCGCCACCGCCTGCGCATGCAGCCCCAGCGCCATCCAGGCGACCCCGAGGTTGGAGCTGGCAAGCGCCATCTGCCCCGGATCGCCGAGCCGCAGCGCGCGGTCCAATGGCGGGATCGCCTCCTCCGCCGCGTTGGCATCCAGCCTCAGCGTGCCGATGTTGACCCAGGCCGCCGCATCCTCGGGCATCAGCGCCAGCGCCCTCCGGTGCCAGGACAGCGCCGCCTCCGGCTGCAAGGCCAGCTGCAGGGCGGATCCGGCATTGGCGGCCAGTGCCGCATCGCCGGGCGCCACCCGCACCGCCCGCAGCGCCGCCCGCGGTCCACCCTCCATCCCCAGCGTCGCGCGCGCCAGTCCCAGGCCCGACAGCGCCAGCCCCGAGGCCGGCGCCAGTGCCAGCGCGTGGCGGTAGGCCCGCTCCGCCGCCGAGGCCCGCCGACGGCCATAGAGCCGGCCGGCCAGCGCCAGCACCAGATCCTCGGCCAGCGGATCCAGCCTCACCAGCCGCGCCAGCCAGAGCGGCTCCGGTGAAGCACCGCTTTCCGCCGCGCCCAGCGTGCGGAGCGCCGCCATCTGGGCGGGGACCAGCGCCAGCAGCCGGCGGGCCGCCGCCATGGCACCCCCGCCATCGCCCAGCCGGCTGCGGATCTGCAAGCATTGCTCCAGCGGCTCCACCATCTGCGGGGCCAGCTGGATCAGCGCGGCGAAGGCCGACGCCGCCTCGACCATCCGGCCGGCATCGCGCAGGGCGGCCCCCCGGTTGAAGGCGGCCAGGATCCGCTGCGGCTCCAGCGTCGCCGCCCGTCCGTACCACGCCGCGGCCGGCAGGAAGCGCCCGCCATCGTACAGCGCGTCGCCCAACTCCGCCGCACTCCCGGCATCCGCCGGCTCCAGCGCCATCGCCCGCAACAGCGCCTGCGCCGCCGGCCCGTGCTGCCCCAGCCTCGTTCGCGACGCCGCCTCCATCCGCGGCAGCGACGGGTCGAGCGGCGCCAGCCGGGCGGCGCTGCGGAAGGCCGTCGCCGCATCCTCCCAACGCTCCGCCGTCTCCAGCAGCCGGCCCAGATTGGCATGGAAGATCGGTTGGCGCGGGTCGGCCTTCACCGCCTGCCGGATCCGCGCGATCCCCTCGGCCAGCGCCCCGGTCTGCGCCTTGACCAGACCCGACAGGTGGAGTGCGTCCGCCTGTTTCGGCAGCCGCTTCAGCACCTGCTCGTAGAGCGTCGCCGCCTCGGCCAGCTGCCCGTTCTGATGATGGGTGACGGCCCGGGTCAGCAGCGCCTGTGCGTCGGCGGTGCCGGTCGGACGATGCATCGGGCGATGGTTCGGTTTCATCCGCTGTCGGCACTCTCTGGTGGTCCGGCGGATAATGCTGACCGGCCGGCGCCAGGACAAGCGCCAGTTCGCGCGGCGCCAGCTGGCGTTGCCGGTCGGCCAGGGCGGCTTCGCGGGCGCGGGCGCGGCGGCGCTGCTCCTCGGTGCGCAGGCGCAGGCTCTGTTCCTGGCGCAGACGGGTCGCCAGCCGCCTCAGATCGTCGGCGGCGCGGCTTTCCGCTGCCGGCGGCAGGGCGCCCAGCGCCTCGCGGAAGTCGCCCAGCGTCGGAAAGCGGCTCCAGCCGCTGCGGAAAGCCGCCCACACCGCCTCGAAGGCCGCCATCCAGCGGTCGGCCGGCCATTCCGCCATCGCCCGCACGTCGGCCTCCAGCAGGTCGGCCTCCGGCAGTTCCAGCGCGAAGCGGTCGGCCAGCTTCTCCAGCCCGATCAGCACATTCTCGATGCCGATCGCCGGGGTCAGCGTGCCGATGGCCTGCTCCACCCGCTCGGCCAGCCGGCCGATCTCGTCCGGCGTCAGATCCTGCGTCTCGAAGCGCAGATCCGCGACCTCAAGCCTGGCCAGCGAGGCGAAGGCGCAGGGCAGCGAGTGTTTCGCGGTTGCGGCCGGCGGCATCGGCGGCGGCACCGGCCCGCAGGGAGCCGGAACGCGGTTCGGGGCGGGGTTCGGGGCGGCGGTCATGGCGTGGCTCGCGGCGGACGTGGGGGGCGGAGGACCGGATGGATGGCTGGGGAGCCGGTGCGTCTGGCTGTTCGGCGGGCGCCACTAGTTCCCGTGCGATCCAGCGGCGCCAGGCGGCCCCCGGATCCGGCGGGCGGTAGCCATTGCGGCGGTGGGCTTTGCGGCACCAGGACACGAACTTCGCCGTCACCCGGCCGGCATCGACGTCCGGCCGTTCCAGCGCCGCCCAGGCCAGATCCGCGGCATCCGGTTGCCAGTCGGCTGCCAGTGCCCCGTCCTGCCGGATATCCCGGTCCTCCATCGCCCCATCCGGGAGAGAGGAGGAGGATTCAGGATTCTGGGAGTCCAAGGAGAAGCCCGCTGGCGAACCGCAGATGTCAGCCGGCTGACAGGAGATGCCGGCAGTGAAACCCTCCATCCCCGCCAGCTGATAGGCGAACCCGCGCAGGCCCCGCCGTGGCTTGGCGCAGACCAGCGCCGCCGCCTTTTCCTGTGCCGCCTTTTCCTGCAGGGCCTTCAGCACGGCGTTGAACCAAGCGCGGCTTTGCCCCAGCTCTTCGGCCAGCTCCCCTTGCGTGGCGGTGCAGACACCGTCGCGGTCGGCATGGGCGTAGAGCGCGGACACCCCCGCGATGTCGGCGGCCTGGATGCCGGGCACGGCGATCCACCGGCCGGTACATGTCGATGTATGGCTTCATTGCGTCACCCGTCTGTCGGTCGATCCGTGGACGGACGAAGACAAAGGGGGAGCGTCAACGGATTCGCACTGAATCCGCTTGGGTTTGCGGGCCTGCCCTGCCATCATGGAGTCGCCAAACAGCCAGATGTGGGGTGCCCGGGTTTCCCTCGGTCTCCTCCGTCCGACACGAAGGGCCCGGAGCAATCCGGGCCTTTTGTGTTTGCGGAGGTCGGTCCTCCGTTAACTCATGCTCTTCGCTCCTTCTCAGAACACGGGCGCAGAACAGGGTCTGCGGACACCCGTGGCGTCGGCCAGGGTCTGGCACGGGCGCAGGTCGACGGCGTCAGGGCGGTTTTCGCCCTTTTTTGAAATGTGTACGTCCCGTTGCGCGTCTGTCCACGGTCTTGGAAAAATCGCCCGGTGCCGGCATTTCATGGACGCTGAATCGGATTCTCGCGCAGGAATCAATCACTTGAAGCGCAGCCGCAACGGCCGGCCGGAGGGAAGTGTCGCCGTTGTGCCGAAAGATTCGGGTCCGAACGTCGCCGTTGTGCCGAAAGATTCTTGGCCGTCGACAGGGCGGGACGGCCGGCTCGCGGCGTCGAACGTCGCCGTTCTGCCGAATGATCGGGCGGATCCCTCCCCGCCCCCACCGCTCCCGGGGTGGAATCGGCGGAGAATCGGGTGGGAATCGGCCCTCCGGCGGATCGTCCGAACGTCGCCGTTCTGCCAGTCAAAGGCCCTCCAGGGGGGATCCGGGTCGATTCCAGGGGGGGAGCGAGAGGGAATAACCCAATGAAAACAACACTCTGATATTGCCCTTCCCTGCCCGGACGCCCGGCGGCACGGCAGAACGCAGACGTTGGCTCCGCCGGGCGTCGGAGAGATGCCGTTCCGCCGGCCTGCGGACCGTCCCCGGACTCCCGTCCTGGCGCCGGGCTGGAAAAACTGGCAGAACGGCGACATTCGGCCCGCCGGTCCGCCGCGCTCCCGGGAATCTTTCGGCAGAACGGCGACGTTTGGTCCGGCAGTGTGGAACCGGGGGGCGGGCTTGTGGATTATGGCTTTGACCCTTTCAAGCCGCACAGGACCAGCGGAGAGACCGCATGACCCAGACCACCAACGCCGAGCTGCTCGACCGGCCGCTGCAACTGGCTCTGCGGCTGGATTCCCCGCTGACCGGCGACGTCCAGAACGACCGGCACATGATGGTCTACAGCCTGTTCGGCCTGTCGAAGGACAAGGCGGAATCGCTGCCGACCTACGATGACGGCAAGGTGCGGATCGAGGTGCGGGCGCCAAAGAATGTCGGCGTCGCGACGATCTGGGACAAGGCGGTGCTGCTCTACGCCATCTCGCTGCTGCGCGAGAAGATGGACTCCGGCAAGG
>NZ_BADK01000805.1 GCF_000333595.1 Azospirillum sp. B506 | reverse complement strand
GCCGCAACATCCAGCAGGCCGCCCAGGGCAGCCATGAGGTGTCGTTCAGCATCGGCGGCGTGAACCTCGCCGCCGCCAAGAGCGGCAAGGTCGCCTATGAGGTGCTGGAAAATGTGCGGCAGCTGTCCGTGCAGACCGACAGCCTGCGCGAAGAGGTCGCCCGCTTCCTGACGCAGGTGCGGGCCGGCTGAACGGCCATCCGGGGACGCATCGCGGACGCCGCGTCCCCGCCCCCGGCCGCTGGACAGGTAAAGTCAGGTCAAGTCAGGTCACTGGCGCCGGGTTGAACAGGGTCAGCGCGTTCCGCAGCCGTAAGGGGTTCATCGAGCCTGTCACCGCTTGGCGCATCATCCGTCAGACGAAGGCGAGCGGAAATCAAATAATCGACGTCAACTAAAAAGGTCGCGGCACGGCGCTGCCGGATATCCGCGGCGTTCCGCGGCAGACTTTGAATGTCGCCGCTCTGCTTTGCATGGCGTACGGAAATGGCCGAGATGCGGTCACCGATCTCGTTGCGCGTCAGCGACTGAAAGCGAATCGGTTTGAGCACATGAATTTGGTCGATGACCCAGCGCAGCCTGGGACGCCAGTAAACAGCCTCGAAAATTCCGCGAGCTGCAGATGGTGTAATGACCGGATAGGAGACACGTTCGGTCTTAAACTCGGCGCATGAAAAGCAGGCCCGAGCACCAGAGACACGCAATGTGACACCCTGTCTCATGGGAGCCTCCTGCATTGAATAATGCCAATGATGATATTTGAATTCTGCCTGATGCAAAATGCTTATTGGTGACAAACTAATGATAAACCTCTGCGTTATTTAGGTAATAGTATTTTCTGTATAATATATCTTAGGATCACTAAGTGAAAAATCGGAAATTTCTAACATCAATTTTAAGTTACTACTGCAAAATAATGAAGATTACGTCAATAGTAACTTCATTTTTTCAAATACAATACGCTTCACCCACGCGATCGTTAGAGCATAGGTGAGCCAAGGTTCGGGCAACCAGAGGCCACGCGCCAGACGAGGATGGCAGCAGGGTTTGTACAAGATGACTATGTTAGAGGCTTTTATTCCACGTCACCCTGTCGGCTCCGGCAGCCATATTCAAACACGGTTGTGGCAAACCATTTTATGGTTCCAGCGAGTGCATTATATGGGTGCTCTCGTAACACTTTATGGTTCCATCCAGAACTGACATGCGCTTCGACCTGACCGACCTGCGGCTGTTTCTGCACATCGTGGAGACCGGCAGCATCACCGCCGGAGCGGAACGCAGCGCCATGGCGCTCGCCTCGGCCAGCGCGCGGGTGCGCGGGATGGAGGAGGCGCTGGGCATCCCGCTGCTGGAGCGCTTCCGCCGCGGCGTCCGCCCAACCCCGGCCGGCCGCGCGGTGGTGCATCACGCCCGCCTCGTCCTGCACCAGTTGGAGCGGATGCGCGGCGAGCTGGCGGAATACGCCAAGGGCCTCAAAGGCCATGTCCGGCTGCTGTCCAACACCGCGGCGATCAACGAATTCCTGCCCGACGCGCTCGCCGGCTTCCTGGCCGACAATCCCAGCATCGACATCGACCTGGAGGAACGGCCGAGCCACGCCATCGTCGAGGCGGTGGCCGCCGGGCTGGCCGACCTCGGCGTGGTTGCCGACATGGTCGACCTCGGCGGGCTGGAGACCCGGCCCTTCCGCAGCGACCGGCTGGTCGCCGTCCTGCCGCTCTCCCACCGGCTGGCGGACCGTGACCGGATATCCTTCTCCGACCTGCTGGACGAGCCCTTCGTCGGCCTCAGCGCCGGCAGCGCGTTGCAGGACTATCTGAACGGCCACGCCACCCGCGCCGGCCGCAGCCTGTCCTACCGCGTGCGCGTGCGCGGGCCGGTGGCACTGTGCCGGCTGGTCGAACGCGGGGTCGGCGTCGGCATCGTGCCGGAAACAGCGGCGCTGCGGGCGCTCGACAGCGGCGGCCTGCGCGTCATGCCACTGACCGACCCCTGGGCACCCCGCCTGCTGGTGCTGTGCGCCCGCAATTTTTCCGATCTTTCCGCCCATGCCCGCCGGCTCGTCGACAGCCTGTCGGAAAGCGCACCGGCCGCGATCTAAAAAGCCATCAGGTCAGTGGTGCTGACCTTTTCTGGCGGCCTTTTCCCTGAATTTCCGCCGATCTGCCAATGTGCCGGCCAATCCACCGAATCGATTCGGCTTTCCCGCCCGGTGCCGGCGATCCGGCCACCGCCGGCTGCGGCGAATCGGCGCTGTGCGCCTTTGCCGCGGCATCGGCGATGGCGGGGCCATGGCGGGACCACGGCGTGAATGTGAATGCGCTATGGATAAATTCGGCGGACATGTGACTGGATTGTCCGAATCTTTGGAGAAATACCCCCAAAGGGGTGCAAATCGCCGCTTGGTCAGAAATCCTGCCGTTTATTTGCCGTCGAAAAGCTGCCAGGGGGGTGGTACTACCAATCCAAAGAGATCGAGACCAAATAAAACCCGACCGAATCCCCCCGAGAGGAGACATCGACCATCATGCGGACGGCGACGAAGGATCTGGCAGGCGACTTGCGGCAGCAGCTGGCCGAACTGGTGCGCAGCCGGGTTCCGAACGCGCGGGCGGAGCGCTTCGTGAAGCGCTTCTATGCCAACGTGCCCCCCGACGACCTGCTGCGCGGCACGCCGGAACAGCTTTACGGTGCCGCCCTCGCCATGTGGCAGTGGGGCCAGCAGCGCGAGGCCGGCCTGCCCAAGGTGCGCGTCTATGCGCCGCGGCTGGACGAGCATGGCTGGCAGGCCGAACGCTCGGTGGTGGAGATCGTCAACGACGACATGCCCTTCCTGGTCGATTCCGTCACGGCGGAGCTGAACCGGCAGGGCGTCACCGTCCACCTGATCATCCATCCCGTCACCCGCGTCGTCCGCGACGCCGAGGGGCGCATCGCCGAGCTGCTGGAGCCGGGCGAAGAAGCGACGGCGCGCACGACGAATCCTTCATGCATTGCTCCATCGACCCGCTGTCGG
>NZ_BADK01000806.1 GCF_000333595.1 Azospirillum sp. B506 | reverse complement strand
CGCTGATCGTGGTGCGCACCGCCTTGCCGCGCGTTGCCCCTTCAGGCCCATCTGGCGCATTAGCCGGGCCACCGTGCAGCGTGCCACGTCGATGCCCTCCCGCCCCCACTGCCGCCAGACCTTGCGTACCCCATAGACCTGGAAGTTCGCGTCCCAGACCCGCCGGATAGCCCCACTCAGCTCGGCGTCGCTTCGCGAGCGGGCCGGCGCCTTGGACGGATCGGCCTGTCGGGCGGCATGGGCGTAATAGGTGGACGGGGCGATCGGCAGCACTCGGCAGATCGGCTCGACCCCGTGAACGGCGCGGTGCGCGTCGATGAAGGCGATCATTTTCGGAACGGGCGGTCGAGCTCCGCCTGGGCGAAATACGCCGACGCCTTGCGTAGGATCTCGTTCGCTTGGCGCAGCTCCCGCACCTCACGTTCCAGCGCCTTGATCCGCTCCTGCTCATCCGTCGTCGGGCCAGGCCGCTTGCCTTGGTCGCGCTCAGCCTGCCGGACCCAGCCCCGCAACGTCTCCGCTGTGCAGCCGATCTTCGCCGCGATCGAGCCGATCGCCGCCCACTGCGAGGCGTGATCCCCCTCGTGTTCGAACACCATCCGAACCGCGCGTTCGCGGACTTCAGGAGCGTATTTGCGTGATGCCGCTTTCGTCATGATGACCCCAGTCTCTCAAGAAACGGAGCCTCCGACAAACCCGGCGCGGTTCACGTGGAACCGCCATCGACTGACCACCGCCGCGGTTCCGTCCGTCAGTGGAAAGGCGGAGGTCGTCACAGGCGACGGGCTCTCCGTCTGTCGACAGTACGAGGCTGAAGGCAATGCGCTCACGCGTGAAACCGAAGGACGGGACCTCGCGGCGACATTCCAGCCGTCCGTAATGGGAAGTGAGAGAGGCGAGGACCGTCATGACCGCACCGTCGCGACGAAAGGCGGAACACTGATGACGCCATCGCGCAGAATGGCGTGGAAAAACCGGGCGGCGTGATTGTCGGCGTAATCGATGTCGAGCAGCATCGGGCCGAGATCGCGGTCGCGCTGATCAGCGGGCAACTGGTGCTCAGGCACCCGCCCCTCCCACAGCACAACGTCGGCTGGAAATTCGCGTGTGCCAAGATAAGGTGAGCGGAAATACTGGCCACGCCGGGCTCTGCGACGAAAGATGGTAAGGGGTTCATCGAGCCTGTCACCGCTTGGCGCATCATCCGTCAGACGAAGGCGAGCGGAAATCAAATAATCGACGTCAACTAAAAAGGTCGCGGCACGGCGCTGCCGGATATCCGCGGCGTTCCGCGGCAGACTTTGAATGTCGCCGCTCTGCTTTGCATGGCGTACGGAAATGGCCGAGATGCGGTCACCGATCTCGTTGCGCGTCAGCGACTGAAAGCGAATCGGTTTGAGCACATGAATTTGGTCGATGACCCAGCGCAGCCTGGGACGCCAGTAAACAGCCTCGAAAATTCCGCGAGCTGCAGATGGTGTAATGACCGGATAGGAGACACGTTCGGTCTTAAACTCGGCGCATGAAAAGCA
>NZ_BADK01000807.1 GCF_000333595.1 Azospirillum sp. B506 | reverse complement strand
GGGTTCTGTTCGTCGGCCGCGGTGCCGGTGCCGGTCCGACTGCCTCGGCGGTGGTCGCCGACCTGATCGACATCGCCCGCGGGCGGTCCACGCCCACCTTCGGCGTTCCGGCCGACCGGCTTGGCGCGGCAACCCCGTCGCCGATGGAGGCGCGCCGCGGGTCTTACTACGTCCGCCTGATGGTCGTGGACCGTCCCGGTGTGATAGCGGATATCGCAGCGGCGATGCGCGACCAGAACGTCTCCATGGAGCAGTTCCTGCAGCGCGGCCGTTCGCCGGGCGCTGGTGTTCCGGTGGTGCTGACCACCCATGACACCGAGGAGGCGGCCATGCAGCGCGCGCTTGCGACCATCGCGGCCAGCGACAGCGTGCTGGAGCCGCCGCGGATGATCCGGATCGAGCAGTTCTGACCGGCAGTTCTGACCGGGACCGTTTCCCACCTAACCAAACACAGCCTTATACGACCGAAGAGTCGGGGGGAGCACACGATGTCTACGCCGTCTACGCATGTCGACCTGTCCCACATGGACCGCAACCTCGCCCTGGAGGCCGTCCGCGTGACCGAGGCCGCCGCCCTGTCGGCCTCGCTGCTGATGGGTCGCGGCGACGAGAAGCTGGCCGACCAGGCCGCGGTCGACGCCATGCGCCAGGCGCTCAACACGCTCTACATCGACGGCACCGTCGTGATCGGCGAGGGTGAGCGCGACGAAGCCCCGATGTTGTACATCGGCGAGAAGGTCGGTGCCGGCATCGGCTCCGGCCCGAAGGTCGACATCGCGCTCGACCCGCTGGAAGGCACCACCATCTGCGCCACCGGCGGCCCGAACTCGCTGGCCGTCATCGCCATGGCGGAGGAGGGCGGCTTCCTGAACGCCCCCGACGTCTACATGGACAAGATCGCCGTCGGCGCCGGCCTGCCGGAGAACATCGTCGATCTGGACGAGACACCGGCGAACAACCTGAAGGCGCTGGCGAAGGCCAAGGGCACCGAGGTGCAGGAGCTGCTGGTCTGCATCCTGAACCGTCCGCGTCATGCCGAGCTGATCGCCCGCGTCCGTGAAGCCGGCGCCCGCATCATGCTGATCAATGACGGCGACGTGTCGGGCGTCATCGCCACCAGCCAGGCCGGCACCGGCGTCGACATGTATGTCGGCTCCGGCGGTGCGCCGGAAGGCGTGCTGGCCGCCGCGGCCCTGCGCTGCATCGGCGGTCAGTTCCAGGGCCGTCTGCTGTTCCGCAACGACGACGAGAAGGCCCGCGCCGCCAAGTGGGGCGTCACCGACCTCGACAAGAAGTACAGCCTGCATGAGCTGGCGCGCGGCAACGTCATGTTCGCCGCCACCGGCGTGACGGACGGCGCCATGCTGAAGGGCGTCCGCCGCTTCCCCGGCGGCGCCTACACCCATTCGGTGATCATGCGCTCCAAGTCGGGCACCGTCCGCTACATCGAGGCGCACCACAACCTGTCGCGCAAGTCGAGCGTCAAGTAAGCGGCTCGACGGCCAAGCCGTTGTTCCGGAAGGCGCGCGGGGGGAAACCTCCGCGCGTTTTTTTGTGCCCGCGTTGATTTGACCACGAATGTTCTATCGAATCCGCGCAGGTCTGCCGCCGCTGGGCCGCAGAGGGTGGATCGTTGATTTCGCGACCGCGAGAGGCAAAATAGGCTCATGTAATCAGCGCCAAGCGCAGGAGATCAACATGGCCTACTCTTCGATGCAGTCTTCGTCCGGTGAATTGTTTGCCGCTGGAACAAAGCAAAACACCCTCTTTCAACGGGTCGTTCATTGGACCCGCGAACGGATTGAACTTCATCGTGCGGAAAATGAGCTGAACCACATGTCCGATGCCGAACTGTCCGACATTGGATTGACGCGCGGCGAGATCCACATGGCGGTTCGTCGCAGCGTCTGAGCGTTCCCCAATTTCGAACGGGCCGATTTCAGACAGGCCATTTTCGAGGGGAAGGTCATCGAAAGGTGTGCCCACGGCGTTTGGCGTCGGGTGGCCAATTGAGCTCATAATGCGGAAAGCCCCGGAAAAATGCCGGGGCTTTCGCATATGAACCAGCATTAACCTTTCTTCATGGACCCTGCCCATGCGGCGCATATGCCTGGGAGGGGTTGCGCGCTGCAGCATGATTATGGTTAATGCATTTTAACATTAACCCCGGTTCTGTTTGAAAATGGAAACGGGGCGCCTTCGGGACCCCAACCATCCTTCATGAGAGCCGTGGTCGAAGCATGAGTCTCATTCATCGTCTTCAGTCGCTGGAAGCGGAGCGCGACGCCGCCCGGGAGGAAGCCGAGCGCGCCAATCTCGCCAAGTCGAAGTTCCTCGCCGCCGCCAGCCACGATCTCCGCCAGCCCCTCCAGGCGCTGTTCTTTCTGTCCGCAGCGCTTGCCCGCCATGTCGGCGACCACAGCGGGCGCGATCTGCTTTCCCGGCTCGACCAGGGGCTGGACACCATGAAGGGGTTGCTCGACGGGTTGCTGGAAGTGTCGCGGTTGGAAGCCGGCGTGGTGACGCCGGTGCTGGATACCTTCGAGATCGGCGAGATCACCGACGCGCTCGATGCAGCCTATGGCGAACAGGCGACCGCAAAGGGCCTGGTCTGGCGGGTCGAGAGCTGCGAGGCGGTGCTGCGCAGCGACCGCGGTCTGTTGATGCAGCTGCTGCGCAATCTGGTCGACAACGCCCTGCGCTACACCGAAGCCGGCGCCATCCGCATCCGCTGCCGCGTCGATGCCGGACCGGATGGCGACCGGCTGGCGGTCGAGGTGCAGGACACCGGCATCGGCATTCCGCCCGAACACTTGGATCGCATCTTCGAGGAGTTCCATCAGGTCGGCAATCCGGAGCGCGACCGGCTGCGCGGGCTGGGGCTGGGCCTTGCCATCGTGCGGCGGCTGTCGCAATTGCTCGAACATCCGGTGGAGGTCCGGTCGGGTCAAAGGGCAGGTTTCGGCCTTCCGCGTTCTTGTGCCGCTGGCAACGGCCCGCTTCCTGGCGGGACGGGCAGGGGGGGCCGGAACGGCGCCC
>NZ_BADK01000808.1 GCF_000333595.1 Azospirillum sp. B506 | reverse complement strand
GGTGCAGCACTCCCGCCGCAGGGGTGAAATGTAGCATCTCCGCCACGGTGGCGAAGATGCGCAGCTGCTCCAGCGTCACGCGAACAGGCGGTGAAGGGCAGGAAATCGACCAGATCGCCGGGATGCACGGCGGTGGCCTCGGCCGGCATGTCGACCAGCCCGTCGGCCTCCACCATCGAGGTCAGCACGCCGGAGCTGTTGCTGGGGAACTTGACGGCGACCGGGCGTCCGTCCGCGCCACGCTCCAGCCGGGCGCGCAGGAATTCGCGGCGGCCGGGCTTCTTGGTGAAGGTGAAATCGGCAACCACCAGACTGCGCGGGGTGGCGATGCTGCTGGCTCCCGACAGGCGCAGCACCAGCGGCCGGCCGACCAGCAGGAAGGTCACCATCGCCGACACCGGGTTGCCGGGCAGCCCGAGGAAGGGCGTGTCGCCGACCCGGCCGAGCGCCAGGGGCTTGCCCGGCTTGATCGCCAGTGTCCACAGGTCGATCCCGCCCAGCGCGTTGACTGCCGCCTTGACATGGTCCTCCTCGCCGACCGACACGCCGCCGCTGGTGACAATCAGGTCGGCGCTGCCGGCGGCCTCGGCCAGCGCGGCGCGGGTGGCATCCGGGCGGTCGGGCAGGATGCCGAGGTCGCGCACCTCCACCCCCAGAGCGTCGAGCTGGGCCGCCAGCGTGTAGCGATTGGCGTCATAGATGGCGTGGTCGGGCTTGGGCGTCCCCGGTTCGCGCAACTCGTCGCCGGTGGAGAACAGCACCACCGTCAGCCGCTTGCGCACGGTCAGGGTCGACCGGCCGACCGCAGCGGCCAGCCCGACCTCCTGCGCGCGCATCCGCTGGCCGGGGTGCAGCACCATCGCACCGGCGGCCATGTCCTCCCCGGTCAAGCGGACATTGGCGCCGCGCTTCAGCGACGCCGGGACCAGAACCGCATCGCCCTCTGTCCGGCAATCCTCCTGCATCGCCACCGTGTCTGCTCCAGCGGGAACCGGCGCGCCGGTGAAGATGCGCACCGCCTGCCCCGCCGCGACAGTTCCTTCGAATTTGGAACCGGCCGGCACCCGCCCGACGATATCGAGCCGGCGAAACCCTTCCCCCGCAGCGGCGGCGAAGGCCCAACCGTCCATGGCGGAGACATCGGCCGGCGGCACGTTGATCGGCGCCGTCACCTCCTCCGCCAGAACACGGCCAAGCGCCTGACGCAGCGGCACCTCCTCCGTCCCGGTCACCGCGCCGTACCCCTGTGCGACGCGCGCGACCGCCTCGTCCAGCGACAGCGGAATGGGGCCATGTGCGGAGCAATCGTCCATGATCTCGGTGTCCTCGATAAGATGGGCCCGGCCCGGTGTCGGTCGTGTCGGCCCGATAGCGGTCGAGTGCCATGCCGGTGGGTGGTCAGGCATCGCTCTTCCTAGGCCCAACTGCAGCCTGCGACGTTGATCCGCGTCAAGGCTCTGTTTGGGTTTTTCTGCCCGTCGGCGCCTTACTCCGTCTCCGCCAGCAACCAATCGAGAAAGGCAGGGTTGCCGCGCCCGACCGCCAGTTCGACGACGCAGGGCGTGTCATAGCTGTGCAGCTCACGCACACGGGCCGTCAGGCGCTCGAACAGGCGGGATCGGGTCTTGGCGATCAGCACCGCCTCATCTGCTTGCTCCACCGCGCCGTTCCAGCGATAGACGGAGGTCATGCCGTCCAGCACATTGGCGCAGGCGGCCAGCCTTTCCTCCACCAGACTCCGGCCGATGCGCAGCGCCTCCGCCTTCGAGCCGGCGGTGATGTAGGCGAAGGCCAGATCGTCAGTCCCGGTTTCCGGGCGGGCTTCAGGGCAGGTTTCCGGCATGGGGAAGTCGCCTCCTTTTCGATGCACCTGTGCTGCGCTTTCGCGTAGGATGTCCGCACTTTGCCACAGCCCCCACCGGGGCCGGCAATCCCCAGTCCGATCCCGCCCCCGCAAGAGCAGCCCTTCCCATGGCCAAGTCCCGCCGTTCCCCGTCCCGCAGCACCCCGTCCGACGCCCAAGGGGCATGGCTGCGCCGCGGTCTGGACCAGCCGGGCGGCAAGCTGCCGCTGTTCGACGAGCGTGGACAGCGCGTGAAGAAGGCAACGGTCGAAACTTGCTTGAAGGCCGGCTGGGCGGAACGCTTGTTCGAAAATCCG
>NZ_BADK01000809.1 GCF_000333595.1 Azospirillum sp. B506 | reverse complement strand
CGGTGCTGCACCTCCTTCAGCAGCACCTCCTTGTCGGTCACCGCGGCCTCCAGCTGGGCGTTGGCGCGCTCCAGCTGGGCGGTGCGCTGGTGGACATGCTCCTCCAGCGTGTCGTAGGCGTGCTGCAGGGCGTCCTCGGCCTCGCGCTCGCGGCGGGCACGCTGGATGGCGAGCGCGCCGATCACCGCCACCGTCGCGCAGGCCGCGGCGGCGAAGGCGGCATAGATCCACAAACGTTCGCTCCAGCGCCGCAGGACGCTGTCGGTGGCGATGGTCACCACCGCCGACAGGCCGGTGTCGCCGATCGGACGGCTCACGGTGATGTCGTCGGCATGACTGCCATATTCATCCCCGGCATTGCCGCCCATGGTGCCGCCGCCCTCCGGTTCGCGCAGAAGCGGCGTGCCGTCCGGCAGCAGGATGGAGATGCTGTGGCCATAGCCGACGTCGAGCGAGAGATAGACGTCACGGAAGGCCCGCGCATCCAGACCGGCCACCGCCCAGCCGCGCGGCAGGCCACCCGCAGCGGAATCGCCCGGCAGAGGTTGCGCCAGGGTGACCACCGGGCGCCGGCCCATCCGGCCGCCGCCGACGGTCATCCCGTCCCGCTTCAGCCCCGTCAGAGCGGCGCCCGGTGCGGCGTCCGGCAGCGTCGACAGGCGCAGGGCGCCGGCAGCATCGCGGATCTCCAGCCCGACCACATGGGGGGCGCTGGCCGCCAGTATCGCCATGCGGTCGCGGGTCGCCGCGTCGTCCGGCAGCGGTGTCCCGGCCGAACCGGCCAGCGTCGCCGTCTGGGTCAGCAGCAGGTCGCCCGACTCGATCAGCCGCGCGGCATGCTCCGCCGCCAGCAACCCGATGTTGCCGGCGACACCAGTCGCCTGCTGCACCGCCTCGTTGCGGTCGCGCCAGGCGAAGACGGCCGACAGCCCGATGGTCAGCAGAACCGCGGCGGTGCAGGCGATCAGGACCAGTGCCGAGCCGGGCAGCCGGTAGAGCGGAGAGGATTGGGAACGCAGCGCGCGCAACGGCATCGTGTCGGAAACCATCTGGGGATACGGCCACTTCATGCTTGGCCGGAAACGGTAACACCGGCCGGCGGGTGACGGTTCCGCCGAACGCTACCTGTGTTGAAGCGGCCGCGGCCACCGCCTATTGTGGGGTGCCGACAAAGACATCCCGCCTTGGTAAGGATAGGGCCGGGATGGATGGGGCAAGGGGAGGATGGTTTTATGCAGATCGACGGGACGGCCTATCGCACCATCTGGCCGGATGGCAAGGGAGCCGTCGCCATCATCGACCAGACCCGTCTGCCGCACGATTTCGCGGTCGTCCGCCTGACCGGCCTGGAGGACGCCGCCCACGCCATCCGCGCCATGCTGGTACGCGGCGCCCCGCTGATCGGCGCGGCGGCGGCCTATGGCGTGGCGCTGGCCCTGCGCGCCGATGCCAGCGACCGCGGGCTGGAGCGGGCCTGCGCCACCCTGCTGGCAACCCGCCCGACCGCGGTCAACCTGCGCTGGGCGCTGGAGCGCATGCGCGCCCTGCTGGCGCCGCTGCCGGAGTCGCAGCGTGTCGAAGCCGCCGAGGCGGAGGCCGCCGCCATCGCCGACGAGGATGTGGAGATCAACCGCTCCATCGGACTGCACGGTGCCGCCCTGATCGGTGCCGCGGCGGCGCGCAAGTCCCCGGGTGAGCCGGTGAATGTGCTGACCCATTGCAATGCCGGCTGGCTCGCCACCGTCGATTGGGGCACGGCGTTGGCCCCCGTCTATGCCGCCTTCGAACAGGGCATCCCGCTGCATGTCTGGGTGGACGAGACGCGGCCGCGCAACCAGGGCGCCAGCCTGACCGCCTGGGAACTGAAGCATCACGGTGTCCCCCACACGGTCATCGCCGACAATGTCGGCGGCCACCTGATGCAGCATGGCAAGGTCGATCTGTGCATCGTCGGCACCGACCGCACCACCGCGACCGGCGATGTCTGCAACAAGATCGGCACCTATCTGAAGGCGTTGGCCGCGCATGACAATGGCGTGCCCTTCTATGTCGGTCTGCCGTCGCCGACCATCGACTGGACCATTGCCGACGGCGTCCGGGAGATTCCCATCGAAGAGCGCGACGGCCGCGAGGTGAGCGAGTTGACCGGCCGCACCGCCGACGGCCGGACCGAGACGGTGCGGGTCACTCCCGACGGCAGTCCGGTGGCGAACTACGCCTTCGACGTCACCCCGGCCCGGCTGGTCAGCGGTCTGATCACCGAACGCGGCGTCTGCGCCGCCTCGCGCGATGGGCTGCTCGGGCTGTTCCCGGAGCGGGGCTGAGAAGGCAAGCGGTCAGGGACGGCGGTCGGCCAGCAGCCGCCGCAACAAGGGCCACCCCAACGGGCGCGAACCACCTTCGGCATTCTTGGCATCAAGCCATTGATCCGCCAGTTCACGGACCTGCCAGTCACCGAGAAAGCGGTCGCAGTCGATGGCGGTATAGAGCCGCACCCGCTCTTTTCCCAGCCTTTCGAAATAGGCAAGCGTTCTTTGGCGGTCGATGTCTTCCATAGGCCCCAATGAAACGGTGATTGCGGAACGGCCGCTCTGACATTTGCCGATCGACCGGATATTGGGAGAAGCCCGCCACCGGCGCAACTGTCCGTTCGTCGCTGCTCCCTCCCCCGGAAGGGGAGTGGTCCATCGCCCATCGGTATCAGGCTATCGACGGCGGGGTCGAGTAGCGGCCGGTGCGACGACCTCGTCGGACAAGGCGTTGATTCGGCGTCGCACCGGCTCTGTGTCCCGCATCGTCGGTACATCGAAGGGGTGGAAGGCTGCGGACGGATAGCGGCGATACCCCGAAATGGTCACAGCAACACCCGCCCTCACTCACCAAACATAAGCTTGACCGTCCTGCCCTGTCCGATGGTGCGGGCGGTCGGCTTATCGACGTGCCTGTGCTTTGAAGGAAGAGACCGATGAAGACCACGATGCGGACATTCACCACCGGAGCGACGGCGCTGCTGATCGGCGCGACCCTGCTTGGCGGCTGTTCGAACCTGAACCATCGCGAAAACCGCGCGCTGACCGGGGGTGCCATCGGGGCTGCCGGCGGTGCCGCCATCGGCGCCGTCACCGGCGGCAGCGCGATCTATGGCGGACTGCTGGGCGGTGCCGCCGGTGCGGCGGTCGGCGCCTTGACGGCCGACGAAGGCAAGCACCGGCATTGATCGGCAAGCGGGAACGCCATGGGGGGCGGGACGGTCGATCCGGCCCCCTTCCCTGCTGCTCCTCCTCCCTCTAATCCTCGTCGTCGTCCTCGAACTGGTCGAGGCTGAGCGACCGGACCTCGGTGCTGGGGCTCTGCGTCGGCGGGGCGGACGGCGGCACGGCAGGCGGGCGGCCGGCAACCGGGCGGGCAGCGGCGCGGCCGGGCGGCATATGGGCGTTCGGCCCCTTCAGCGGGCTGTTCAGCGTGCCGCGCGGGCCGATGCTCGGCTCGTCGCCGAAGTCGGGCAGCGGCGGAATGCGGTCCATCACCCGGCGGATCAGGGCGGCGATGCGGTCGGCCTCGGCACGAAGAGCCTGTCCGCGCTCCCCCTCGTAAAGCGGGTCGTCCAGGAATTTGCGGATTTCCAGGACGCCGCGCAACTCCACCCCGCACATCTCATGGGTGCCGATGGGCAGGGCCTTGACCCGTGCGAAGCTGGAGAAGAAGGCGGCGCTGCCCTCCACGAATTGGACCACCATGCGGGCGTGCAGACGCTCCAGCGCGGTGGTCATCGGATCGATCAGATCCTCCATCTCCTCCGGCGCCGCGTCCAGCCGTTCCTGGGTCAGGGCGGCCAGCGCGAAGAAGTCGCGCACCCGCCGGCTGAAGCGGCGGTAGCGGGCCAGCCCGCCGACCGACACCCGCTCGCGCGCCGTCTGCGCCAGCTCGGCGGACTGCTTCAGCATGCCGTCGAGCCGCATCAGCAGCGTCGCGATCTCGCGCTGGCGCTGGGCCGCGCTGCGGCCGGGCGATGGGGCCGGCGGAGCGGCCGGGCGGCGGGGTGGGGTGGAACGCATCATGCCGGTACGGGGCGGCTCCTCACAGCGGGCGGCGTCAACGCTGGGTGCGGACGGTGACGGACTTTTGCCCGCCCTCGCGCATCACCGTCAACTGTACCGGCGTGCCGACGCGCAGAAGACCGATGCGGTTGCGGAAATCGGTGGCGCTGCGGATCGGGCGTCCATCGACCGCGATCACCACGTCTCCGCTGCGCAGGCCGCCGCTGTCGGCCGGCGATCCGCGCTCGATCTTGGCGATCAGCGCGCCTTCGTCGCCCTTCAGGCTCATGCTTTCCGCCAGGTCCGGCGTCAAATCCTGGATGGCGACACCCAGCCGGCCGCGCCGCACCTCGCCATATTCGCGCAGCTGTTCCATCACCGACCGCACGATGCTGACCGGTACGGCGAAGCCGATGCCGACCGACCCGCCGGCCGGGCCGATGATGGCGGTGTTGATACCGATCAGCTCGCCCTGGAAATTGACCAGCGCCCCGCCGGAATTGCCGGGATTGATCGAGGCGTCGGTCTGGATGAAGTCCTCGTAGCCCTCGATCTTCAGCCCGCTGCGGCCAAGGGCGGAGACGATGCCGGAGGTGACCGTCTGCCCCAGCCCGAACGGGTTGCCGATGGCGACCACGAAGTCGCCGACCTTGGCGCGGTCCGAGTCGCCGATGGGCAGGGCGGTCAGCCCCTCCGCCTTGATCTGGAGAAGGGCGATGTCGGTGGCGGCGTCGCGGCCGATCAGCTTGGCGCGCAGGCGGCGGCGGTCCTTCAGGGTGACCGCGATCTCCTGTGCGTTCTCCACCACATGGTTGTTGGTGACGACATAGCCGTTGCGGGCGTCGACGATCACGCCGGACCCGGCGCTGACCTGCGGCTTGGACTGCGGCATCTGGTCCGGCAGGTTGAAGAAGCGGCGGAAGAACGGGTCGCGCAGCAGCGGGTTTTCCGCCTGGGGGGCCTGGCTCAGCACCGAGATGTTGACGACGGCCGGGGTCACCTGCTCCAGCATCGGGGCGATGGTGCCGCCGCCGGCAGAACCAGCCACCGCCCCGAGCGGAAGTGCCGCCTCCGCCGGCGAGGCGCCGAGGCCGACCGCGGAACCGAACCGGCCCAGCGCCGAGTCGGCCGGTGCGACCAGCACACCGCCGGTCAACGCCGCCATCCCGACCGCCGCCGCTAACACCACCGGACGCACCGCCATCCTCATGGCCTCTTCCTTTCTTGATGGGAATTTTTTGGGAGATCGTCATCGACCGGGCTGATTGGGACAAAGAGAAAGCG
>NZ_BADK01000810.1 GCF_000333595.1 Azospirillum sp. B506 | reverse complement strand
ACGCCGAGGCGCGCGAGACCCTGAAGCACCCGCTGCGGCAGAGTGTGGCGCAGGGACTGGTGCCCGAGGCCTATGTCCGTGTCACCCAGCTGGTGTTCGGCCCCTACACGCCGTTCCCGGTCGAATTCCGGGTGATGGGGCCCGATCCGGCAAAGCTCTACGACATTTCGGAAAAGGCCCTCGCCATCATGCGCGGCGTGCCGGATGTCCGGCAGGCCAACCGCGATTGGGGCAATCGCACGCCGGTGCTCCGCTTCACCCCCGACCAGGACCGCCTGAACCTCATCGGCCTCTCGCCGGCCGAGGTCGGCCAGCAGCTCCAGTTCCTTCTGACCGGGATCGCCGTCACCCAGGTGCGCGAGGATATCCGCAATGTCCCCATCGTGGCGCGCAGCGCCGGCGGCGAGCGTCTGGACCCGGCGCGTCTGGCGGATTTCTCGCTGACGAGCCGGACCGGTCAGCAGATCCCGCTCGACCAGATCGGCCATGCCGACATAAGGCTGGAAGAACCGTTGATGAAGCGCCGGGACCGGACATCGGTCATCACGATCCGCTCGGACTACAACGAGGCGACCCAGCCGCCGGAGGTCTCCAAGCAGATCATGACGGCTCTTGAACCGCTGATCGCCGCGCTTCCGGCCGGCTATCGCATCGAAGCGGGCGGATCGATCGAGGAGGCCAACAAGGCCAACACCGCCCTCGGCAAGGTCTTCCCGGTCATGATCGCCGCCATGCTGGTCTTCATCATGCTGCAGGTTCGGTCCTTCTCGATGATGGCGATGGTCCTGCTGACCGCACCGCTCGGCGTCGTCGGCGTCGTGCCCATGCTGCTCGCCTTCAACCAGCCCTTCGGCTTCAACGCCATCCTCGGGCTGATCGGTCTGGCCGGCATCCTGATGCGCAACACGCTGATCCTGACCGAACAGATCAAGGAGAACCAGGCGGCCGGTCTCGACGATTATCACGCCGTCATCGAAGCGACGGTGCAGCGGACGCGGCCGGTGATCCTGACCGCCCTTGCCGCTGTGCTGGCCTTCATCCCTCTTACCCACTCGGTCTTCTGGGGGTCGATGGCCTACACGCTGATCGGCGGCACGGCGGTCGGCACCGTGCTGATCCTGCTGTTCCTGCCCGCCCTCTACGCGGCATGGTTCCGCATCAAGCCCGTGGACGTCGGTGAAATGAACCGTTTCGGGACAGCTGGCACGGTTCACACGCCGGCGATCCGGTGATGTCGGCCTTCACGTCGAGGCGCACATGGCCTCAAGCGCCTCGCCCCTGCCTGCGCACTGGCAGGGGGTCCCATCGACCTCACCGGCGGTCATGAAGCAGCCCGCACCGCCACGCGATGGCGACGGAGCCGATGTGACGGCAAGGCCGTCCATCACATCGGCTCCCGCCCCGCTTCTCACGCAGGTTGGCTGAAGACCACAACGGGCGGCAGGCTGCCGTTGAACCGCTCCACCTCGGCAGTCCAGCGGCTTGTTGCTGTCCCAGAAGACGTCGAAGACCGGCATCTCCATGCCCTTGGCGCGCGATTCGATCTTGGCGGCTTCGTAGATGCCGCGGATCCAGTCCATCTCGCTGAGGCCCTGGGTGAAGGCATAGCCCTTGCCCAGCTTGTCGGCGATGGCGGCGAAGATGTCGAAGTCGCTGCGCGCCTCGAAGACCGGATCGACGATCTTCTTCATCGGGACGATGTGGCTCAGGGCGTAATTCCCGACCTGCTCGATGTCGTTGCGCTCGTAGGAGGTCGTCGCCGTCGGCAAGGCCGTCCAGCTCAACACCCAGACCCGGCGGCTGTCGGTCGGCGGACGGACCGAGGTGCTGTCCCCGGCCGAAAGCCGGCTGCTCGTCCATCTGATCCACACGCTTGACCGGCCGTCGGATCGGCTGGAGATCAGCAAGGCGATCTGCGGACGGGAGTGGGTGTATGGCGACCGCACCGCCGACGTGTTGGTGTCGCGCCTTCGCCGTCGGCTTGCCGGAAGCGAGGCGGAGATCGTCACCATCCATGGGCTCGGGTATCTGCTGACCGCCAAGCCGGATGCGTAGGTGAGCGACCGCGCTCAGGAGTGGAGCAGCCCCGGACCGGACCGGGTTTCGAGCCGCTTGAACCGGTGTCCTGTCTGCCGGGGGGAAGGTCGCCAGAACCGGATCGGAATCATCGGAGGAAACCGTTCCGTCCGGTTCTGCGGCCTGTCTGCTTCAGCGGGCCAGCTCGAAGCGGATCGGCTGGGCGCCCTGCCACAGGGTGCGCTTGCCGAGTTCCGCCAGATTTTCCAGCCCGTCGGTGATGGTGATGAAGTGGTTGCCGGCGAGCTGGCCCATCTTGCTGGAGAACTGGACGCCGCCATAGGCCAGCAGGATCTCCGTTTCGCTGATGCCGCCCGGATAGAGGATGATCTGGCCCGGCGCCGGGTGGCTGGTGTGGTTCTCGTAGCCGAGGCCGAAATCGGTGTCGCCCAGCGGAATCCAGACGCCTTCGCCGCTCCAGCGGACATGGACGATCTGGCCCTCGTAGGGCAGCAGGCTGCGGAACTTGGCGCAGGTCTTCGGCGCGGCGGCCGTCTCGAAGCGGGCGCCGAAGGTGAAGGGGCCGGCGGTGATGGTCAGGGCGTCCATGCTTGTGTGGTCCTCGCGTTTCGTGGTCGTCGGGTAGAGTGATCGTCTCGTCAGGCGCCGCCGGCCTTCGGCCGCGCCAGATCCGGCGTGTCACAGCGCAGGAAGGAACCGCGGCCGGGCTGGGCCACGCAGGCGCCCTTCTCCACCACCAGCTCGCCGCGCGACAGCACCGTTTCCGGCCAGCCGGTCACCTCCAGCCCCTCATAGGGGGTGTAGTCGACATTGTGGTGCAGCATGGCGTTGGTGATGGTGACCTTGCGGTCGGGATCGTAGATGACGATGTCGGCGTCGGCACCGATGGCGAGGCTGCCCTTGCGCGGATGCAGGCCGTACATCTTGGCCGGGTTGGTCGAGGACAGCTCGACGAAGCGTTGCAGGCTGATGCGGCCCTTCTTCACCCCTTCGGAGAACAGGATCGGCAGCCGCGTCTCGATGCCCGGCACGCCGTTGGGGATCCAGTTGAAGGGGGTGTTCGCGCCGTGCAGCATCTTGCCCTTGGGGTCCTGGTAGCGGAAGGGCGCATGGTCGGACGAGACGATGTGGAAGGTGCCGCCCGCCAGCGCGTCCCAGACCGCCGCCTGGTTGGCCTTGTCGCGCGGCGGCGGCGAGCAGATGCACTTGGCCCCCTCCATGCCGTGGCCGTGCAGGTCATGCTCGGTCAACACCATGTATTGCGGGCAGGTCTCGGCATAGATGCGCATGCCGCGGCCCTGCGCCCAATGGATCTGCTCGATGGCCTCGCGGCCGGAGACATGGACGATCAGGATCGGCACGTCGGCCAGTTCGGCCATGGCGATGGCGCGGTGGGTCGCCTCGCGTTCCACCAGCATCGGCCGGGAATCGGCGTGGTAGCGTGGTGCTGTGTGGCCGGCGGCGAGCAGCTTGTCGGTCAGCCAGCCGATGAAGTCGGCGTTCTCGGCATGGATCATCGCCATGGCGCCGTCGCGCCGGGCGACGCTGAGCAGTTCCAGCACCTGCCGGTCGTTCAGCTTCATGTCGTCGTAGGTCATGTAGATCTTGAACGACGTGTAGCCGTCCCGGATCAGCGCCGGCAGGTCCTGGCCCAGCAGCTGGTCGGTCGGGTCGCTGACGATGAGGTGGAAGGCGTAGTCGATCACCGCCTTGCCGTCGGCGCGGCGGTGGTAGTCGGTCACCGCGTCGCGCAGCGACTGGCCCTTGAACTGGCAGGCGAAGGGGATGACCGTCGTGGTGCCGCCGCAGGCCGCCGAGCGCGTGCCGGTCTCGAAATCGTCGGCCGACTGCGAGCCGTCGCTGGTCGGCTGGTCGAGGTGGCAATGGCCGTCGACGCCGCCGGGCAGCACCAGCCTGCCGGTCGCGTCGATCTCGCGGGTGCCCGGACCCAGCCCGGCGCCGATGGCGGCGATCCGGCCGCCGATCACGCCGAGGTCGGCGGCGAACACGTCGGACGCGGTGGCCAGCGTGCCGTTGCGGATTACGGTATCGAACTGCGGCATGGAACTCTCCCTCTATCCCGAAGGACGGGTCTTGCGGTTGCCGGGAACACGGAAACTGGAGTTACAGGAAATAGCCGGCCGGATTGGCCTCGGCGGCGATGGCGCGGCGGGCATCGTCCTGGAGGTTGCGCAGATGCGCCAGCATGGCGGCCTTGGCGGCGGCGGTGTCGCGCCGCTCCACCGCGTCCAGCACCGCCCGGTGCTCGGCGTCGATCTCGCTCTTGCGGTGGAAGGCGCTGGAGATGCGGAACAGGCGGGCGACCACCCGCATGCGGGTGATGGTTTCGGCCAGCGTCGCGTTGCCGCTGACATGGGCGAAGAAGCTGTGGAAATGGTTGTCGTAGAGCCAGTGCTGCATGTCGTCCTCGCCGCCTTCCAGCGCATCGAGCCCGCGCCGCAGGTCTGCGAGGTCGGCGTCGCCGACCAGCGGCACCGCCGTCCCGATGGCGTGGCATTCCAGCAGCTCGCGCATCTGCATGCACTCGAAGAATTCGCGGGCCGAGACGATGCGGACGCGGTAGCTGCGCTCGCTGGTTCGCTCCAGCAGCCCCTCGCCGACCAGCCGGACCAGCGCCTCGCGCATCGGCGTGCGCGACACGTTCAACCGCTCGGCCAGCCGGCCCTCCGGCACCTCGGCGCCGCCGGGGATCTGGCGGCTGAGGATCAGCTCGCGCAGGTGCCCGAAGGCGCGGTCGCCGAGATTGGCGGTGCGGGAGGAGGACGGGAGAGGAGGACTCATGTCCGAGCGCCTGTTCACTGGCCGTCGACGATGGCGATGTTGCGGTAGGCGCGGCCGAAATGGCGTTCGATGCGGCGCTGGACGATGTCCCACAGCGAGGTCATCAGCAGATAATAGAGGGCGGCCACCGTGAACAGCTCCAGCACCATGAAGCGCTCCTGGATGAGCAGCTGGGTGCTGCGCAGCAGCTCCTCCATCGAGATGACGGAGGTCACCGAGGTGGTTTTCAGCAGGCCGTTCACGCTGTTGCCGAGTGCGGGGATGATGATGCGGACGGCCTGCGGCAGCACGATGTAGGCCATCACCTGGGCCGAGTTGAGGCCGAGCGCGCGGCCGGCGTTGCTCTGCCCGGCGGCGACGCCGAGGATGCCGCCGCGGATGATCTCGGCCAGATAGGCGGCCTCGTTGAGGATCAGGCCGATCAGCGCCGATTCCGTTACCGACAGCTTGATGCCGATCTGCGGCAGGCCGGTGTAGATGATGATGAGTTGGACCAGCAGCGGCGTGCCGCGGAACACCCAGATGTAGGCCTGCGCCACCCGCGCGACCCAGCGGTAGGGCGACAGCCGCAGCAGCGCCAGCACGCAGCCGAGCACGAGGCCGCCGGCGATGCCGGCCAGCGTCAGCCACAGGGTGGTGATCGCTCCGCTGAACAGATACCCGTTGAACAGGTACTCGAAGAATCCGTCCCAGTTCCAGCCGCTGGTCATTCCGTCACCTTTTCACTCTTGTCCGGTGCACGGGCGGCGGGGATCGTGTCCGCCGCCCGAGTCCCTCGTCTCACATGCCGGGGCCGTTGACCTTGAAGGCGCCGTCGTTGGGCAGCAGGCCATATTCGTCCATCAGCTTCTTGTACGAACCGTCCTTCTGCATGTCGTTGAGGACGCCGACCACGGCCTCGCTCAGCGCCTTGCTCTTCATCGCCAGGGCGACCGGGGTCGGGAACAGGCCGTTGAGGGCGCGGTCGAAGTCGCCGCGCTTGCTGTATTCGGCCGCCGTCGGGTCGATGGCCACCGACGCCTCGGTCTGGCCGGCGCGCAGCGCCTGATAGGCGGTGGCGAAATTGTCGAAGGTCTTGATCTCGATGGGCTTCAGCCCCTTGGCGACCACCATCTTGTCGAGTTCGCGCAGCTTGCGCTCCTCGAAGCCGCCCAGCTCGACGCCGACCGGACGGCCCGACAGATCCTCCGGCTTGGCGATCTTCAGCGGGTTGCCCTTGGTCACCGAGATGCTGATCGCCTGCGATTCATAGTTGATCATCGGCATCATCTTGGCCCGCTCCTCGGTCCAGAAGATGCCGGTGTTGATCAGATCCCAGCGGCCGGCCTGGAGGCCGGGGATCATCGCCGAGAATTCGATGCGGACATATTCCGGCGTCAGGCACAGGCGCTTGGCGATCTCGTTGCCCAGCGTGATGCGCATGCCCTTCAGCTGGCCGTTCGAATCGACGAACTGCATCGGCGGCAGGGTCGGGTTGGTCGACATCACCAGCGTGCCGGGTTTGACCAGCTCGGAATCGGCGACCGCCGGTTTGCAAGCGGTTTGTGCAGCGGCAGGGAGGGCGAACAGGGTCAGGCCGGCGGCGATCAGCAGCGTGCGAATGGTCATCGTAAACCCCTTTTCTCGTGTTCGGATCTCGGATTCGGGCGGAGCGGTCAGGCGAGGGAATCGATCAGGCCGTAGGCCGCCAGATCGGCGCGCAGGGCCTCGGCATCGGCCTCAGGCAGCGGCAGGCGCGGCGCGCGGGGGTCGCCGACCGGCAGGCCCATCATGCCGAGACCGGTCTTCGAGGCGGCGACATAGCGGTGGCCGCCGACCCAGCGGACGATGGGCAGCATCTTCTTATAGAGCACCAAAGCCTGCTCCTTGTCGCCATGGTCGGCCACCAGCTCGAACAGCCGGGCGGAATCGCGCGGGATCAGGTTGGAGCAGACGGCGACCCAGCCCTGGGCGCCGAGCCAGAAGGATTCGTAGCCGAGGATGCCGGCGAACACCGTCATGCGGTCGCCGCACAGCTCGATGATGTCGCGGACCCGCGTCACCTCCAGCGTCGATTCCTTGATGTAGAGGACGTTGTCGATCTCGCTGAGCCGCGCGACGATGGGCGGGGTGAGGTCGACGTTGGCGGTCGCCGGGTTGTTGTAGATCATCACCGGCAGCGAGATCGCCTCGCCGATGCGGCGGTAATGCTCGAACAGCTCGTCCGGGGTGGGCGAGCTGTAATAGGGCGGGATCACCATCACCCCGTCGGCGCCCATGCTTTCCGCTTCCTTGGCCAGCGCGACGGCGTCGCGCGTCCATTCGGCGCCGGTGCCGATCAGCACGGGCACGCGGCCCGCCGCCTCGGTCACGCAGATCTCGATGACCTGCGCCCGCTCCTCCGGGGTCATCGACAGGAATTCGCCGGTGCTGCCGAGCGGGATCAGCCCATGGATGCCCTGCTCGATCTGCCAGTTCACCAGCTTCTTCAGGGCCGGAACGTCCACCGCACCGCCGTCCGCGGTGAAGGGGGTGATGAGGACCGTGTAGGTGCCGCGCAATGCCGTCATGGGTTCCCCCAAGCTCCTGCCTAATTTTTGACCTTGCCTAAATACTACTCGTATACTATCTGTATACAGGAATCCAGCGCATTTTGATGCACCCTTCAAAAGCGCTTTCCACCGCATCCGGACAAAGCCGACCGCCCATGCGCCTCGAACATCCAAGCCTCCGCCGCGACGGCGCCTCCATCGAGATCACCTATGATGGCGAGCGGATTCCCGCGCTGGCCGGGGAGACGGTGGCGGCGGCCCTGGCGGCGCATGGCGTCGCCGCCTACCGTCACAGCCGCGACGGCGGCCGGCGCGGCCTCTATTGCGGCATGGGCGCCTGTTTCGAATGCCTGGTGACGGTGGACGGCAAGGCGAGCCAGCGTGCCTGCCTGACCAAGGTGGCGAACGGCCAGATCATCCGCTCGCAGCCGCCGGCCGGCACGCCGGAGGATCCGCTGGCCCCGCTGGTGCCGCCGCCGCAGGGTGACGCGCCGGAAGAGCGGGTGGTCGACGTGCTGGTGATCGGCGCCGGGCCGGCCGGTCTGGCGGCGGCGACAGCGGCGGCGCGGCGCGGCGCCGAGGTGGTGGTGCTGGACGAGCGGCCGCAGAGCGGTGGCCAGTATTTCAAGCCGCTCGCCCCCTCGCACCGCGCCGACCGGCCGACCGACCGCCAGTTCCGCGCCGGCCTCGCCCTGCTCGACGCGGCGAAGGCGGCCGGCGTCACCATCGTCCAGGAGGCGACGGTGTGGGGCGCCCATGCCCCCGACGAGGTGGTCGCCGTCGTCGCCGGGCGGGAGACCGTTTACCGGCCGCGCCGGCTGGTGATCGCCAGCGGCGCCTATGAGCGGCCGGCACCCTTCGAAGGCTGGACGCTGCCCGGTGTGATGACCACCGGGGCCGGCCAGACCCTGGCGCGCGCCTACCGCGTGGCGCCCGGCCGCCGGGTGGTGATCGCCGGCAACGGTCCGCTCAATTTGCAGCTGGCCTATGAACTGGTGGAGGGCGGCGTTGACGTGGCCGCGGTGCTGGAAAGCGCGCCGCGCCCGTCGCCCGCCCAATGGCGGGAGATGCTGACCGCGCTGCGCGCCGCCCCCGGCCTGATCGGCGACGGCGCCCGCTATCTGCTGAGACTGCGGCGCGCCGGGGTGCCGGTGCTGTGGGGGCACGGCATCGTCGCGGCGGAGGGGGAGGGCAGGCTGGAGCGGGTGCGCTACGCGCCGCTCGGCGCCGATGGCGCTCCCCGGCTGGGCGAGGCCGTCACCGTTGCCGCCGACGCGCTGTGCCTGGGCTATGGCTTCATCCCCTCGACCGAGATCGCCCGCGCGCTCGGCTGCGCCCACCGGCTGGTCGAGGACCGCCATCTCGGCTACCTCGCCACCGAGATCGCGGTGGATGGCGCCACCAGCGTGCCGGGAGTCTTCGCCGTCGGCGACGGCGTCGATCTCGGCGGGTCGAAGGTGGCGCAGGCGCGCGGCACGCTGGCCGGCATCGCCATCGCCAGTCAGTTCGGGCTGGCCGACGGCGACCCCGAGGAGGGCCGGCGGGCGCTGGCCGACCTGCGGCGGGCCGAAGGCTTCCAGGCGGCGCTGTGGTCGATCTACCAAGCGGCGCCGCTGCGGCTGGATACCGTGCCGGACGAGGCGATGCTGTGCCGCTGCGAGGGGGTCACCTTCGGCCGGGTCCGGGCCGAGATCGCCGCCGGCCATGACAGTCTCGCGGCGTTGAAGCGCAACACCCGGCTCGGCATGGGCCGCTGCCAGGGGCGCTATTGCGCGGCGACCGCTGCCCTGCTGCTGGAGCAGACGACCGGCAGGAAGCGGGCGCCCGACCAGTATCTGGCGCCGCGCCTGCCGGCCAAGCCGACGCCGGCCGGGGCCTTCGCCTTCGAGAAGCCGGAATGGGGCGGCCACCAGCGCGCCATCACTCCCAACCTCGCCCGCCCGCTGGAGGACGGCCCGCTGCCCGACCAGGAGGCCGAGATCCTGATCGTCGGCGGCGGCGTGGTGGGATCTTGCCTCGCCTACTACCTGACCCAGGCCGGCCGCGACGTGCTGGTGGTCGAGCGCGGGACACCAA
>NZ_BADK01000811.1 GCF_000333595.1 Azospirillum sp. B506 | reverse complement strand
ATTGAAAATGTGGCAATCACCTTTGCCCGGACAGACGCATCTATCAACCGCTTCATCGCCAGACTCCCATCATCAGCTTGTTGGGAGTCTTATCCGTACCGCAAGAATATCAAATCGGGGCTTACCCTGATCGCGTTTCTTGCAAGGGAGGTGAAAGGAAGGAACAGGCGAGAAAACGGAACTTGCTCGATCAAGTTTTGCCAGACAGGCGGTCATTCACGAGTGGATGTGTGAAAGGATGGTGATCCGGGTGGGATTCGAACCCACGGCCACATGATTAAAAGTCACGTGCTCTACCGACTGAGCTACCGGATCATCCAGTGCGGCGGTTGGAAACTGCCCCCCGCCGGAAGTGGGCGCACCATAGAAAGACGCGCCGCAAAGGTCAACCATGGGCTTGATGGCGAATGCAGGATTTTGCCATCAAGCCCACCCATCAAGCCCAGGCGTCGGGATCAGGTCTGGTTGGTCGTCGGGACAGTACCGTTGCCGGCCTCCAGCGCGAAGCGTTCGGCCAACCGCTCGGCGACACGAGCCGAGACGAAGTGGCGGATGTCGCCGCCGAGCCGCCCGATCTCCTTCACGAAACGCGAGGAGATGAACTGGTGCTTCTCCGACGACATCAGGAAGATCGTCTCGACCTTCGGATTCAGCCGCGCGTTCATGCCCGCCATCTGGAATTCATATTCGAAGTCCGAGACGGCGCGCAGGCCGCGGATGATGACGCTGGCATTCATCTCGATGGCAAAATGCATCAGCAGATTATCGAACGCCCGCACCTCGATGCTGGCCCCGCCGGCATTCAGCGCGGTCACATCCTCGCGAACCATGGCGACCCGCTCGTCCGTGGAGTAGAGCGGGCCTTTGCCGGCATTCCGCGCGACGCCGATGATCAGGTGATCGACCTGACGGGCAGCGCGCTGGATGATGTCCATGTGACCGTTTGTGATCGGATCGAAGGTGCCGGGATAGACACCGATTCGCCGACCCTTGCTGGTCTCGGTCTGGCTGGTCGCCATGGGTTCCCCTTTAGGCCCGTCCGTTATTCGTTCGGCGCGGCGGTGCCGCCGGCTTCGCCGACCGACCCGACCGAACCGTTGGCGTCGCCGCCGTCCTCGATACCGGTTTCCGCACCACCGGTCTCGCCTTCTTCCTCGGCGATGGTGGCGACGGACACCACGCGCTCGTCGGCCCCCACGCGGAACAGCGTCACGCCCAGTGTCTTGCGGCCGGCCACCCGCACATCGTGCAGCGGCATGCGGATCACCTGACCGCCATTGGTGACCATCATCACCTGATGGTTCGATTCCACCGGGAACGCAGCGACGATCGAGCCGTTGCGCTCGCCCATCTCCATGTTCCAGATACCCTGGCCGCCACGTCCGGCGGTGCGGTACTCGTAGGACGAGCTGCGCTTGCCATAGCCGCGGTCTGAGACGGTGAGAATATACTGTTCCTTTTGTTTCAGTTCCTCGAACCGCTCCTGCGTCAGGGTGACGCTGTCTGCCGGCACCTCGTCGGCCTCCGGAGCGGCCTCGCCTTCCATCTCCAGCCCTTCCTCGCGCTTCCTCTTGAAGAAGGCGGCGCGCTCCTCGGGCGTGGCGTCAACATGGGCCAGGATCGACAGTGACACCACCTCGTCCCCGTCGGCCAGCTTGATTCCGCGCACGCCGGTCGAGGTGCGTCCGGCAAAGACGCGCACATCGTCGACCGGGAAGCGGATGCACTTGCCGCCGCGGGTCGCCAGCAGGACGTCGTCGGTTTCCGAACAGGTGTGGACGCCGATCAGCCGCTCGCCTTCCTCCTCCAACTTCATGGCAATCAGGCCGTTGGAGCGGATGTTGGCGAAGTCCGACATGCGGTTGCGGCGGACGTTGCCTTTCGACGTGGCGAAGACGACGTGCAGATCGGCCCAGGCCGCCTCATCCTCCGGCAAGGGCAGGACGGTGGTGATGGTCTCACCGTCGATCAGCGGCAGCAGGTTGACGAAGGCCTTGCCACGCGCCTGCGGGTTGCCCAGCGGCAAACGGTAGACCTTCAGCTTGTAGACCATGCCGCGGTTGGAGAAGAGCAGCAGCGGCGTGTGGGTGTTGGCGACGAACAGGTCGCTGACCGCGTCCTCCGCCTTCATCGACATGCCGGCGCGGCCCTTGCCGCCGCGCTTCTGCGCCCGGTAGGTCGACAGCGGCACCCGCTTCACATAGCCGGACTGGCTGACGGTGACGACCATGTCCTCGCGCTGGATCAGGTCCTCGATGTCGGCCTCGAACTCCAGATCCTGGATTTCGGTGCGGCGCGGCGTGCCGAACCGTTCCTTCATCTCCACCAGCTCGTCGCGCAGGATCCCCATCAGCTTCGGCCGGTTGGCGAGCGTGGCGAGGAAGTCGGCGATCTGGTCGGTGACGTCCTTCAGCTCGGCGCCGATCTTGTCGCGCTCCAGCCCGGTCAGGCGGTGCAGGCGCAGGTCGAGGATGGCGCGGGCCTGGACTTCGGACAGCCGGTAGGTGCCCTGTTCGCTGACACCACGGCCGGGCTCGTCGATCAGCTCGATCAGCGGGCCGACGTCATGGACCGGCCACTCGCGGTTCATCATCTCCTCGCGCGCCCAGACCGGATCGGGCGCGCTGCGGATCAGCTCGATCATCGCATCCAGGTTGGCGACGGCGACCGCCAGACCGACCAAGGTGTGCGCCCGCTCGCGGGCCTTGCCCAGCAGGAACTCGGTCCGGCGGGTGATGACCTGCTCGCGGAACCGGATGAAGGCGGTGATGACGTCCAGGAGATTCATCAGCTCCGGACGGCCGCCGTTCAGCGCCAGCATGTTGACGCCGAAAGAGGTCTGGAGCTGTGTGTGGCGGAACAGCTGGGCCAGCACCACGTCGGGAACCGCGTCGCGCTTCAGCTCGATCACCACCCGCACGCCGTCGCGGTCCGATTCGTCGCGCAGATCGGCGATGCCCTCGATGGTCTTGTCGTTCACGACCTCGCCGATGCGTTCCATCAGCTTGGCCTTGTTGACCTGATAGGGGATCTCGGTGGCGACGATGGCGGTGCGGTCCTTGCGCACCTCCTCGAAATGGGTCTTGGCGCGCATGATGATCGAGCCGCGCCCGGTCTGCAACGCCGCCCGGCTGCCCGACCGGCCGAGGATCAGGCCGCCGGTTGGGAAATCGGGGCCGGGCACATGCTCCATCAACTCGTCGAGCGTGACGTCGGGGTTGTCGATGTAGGCACAGCAGGCGTCGATCACCTCGCCCAGATTGTGGGTTGGGATGTTGGTCGCCATGCCGACGGCGATGCCGCCGGCGCCGTTCACCAGCAGGTTCGGGAAGCGGGCAGGGACAACGGTAGGCTCGCGGCCCGAATCGTCGTATCTGGCCTGGAAATCGATGGTGTCCTTGTCGATGTCGTCGAGCAGCGCTTCCGCCGCCTTGGCAAGCCGCGCCTCAGTGTAGCGCATGGCCGCCGGCGGATCGCCGTCCATCGAGCCGAAATTGCCCTGGCCGACTATCAGCGGCAGGCGCATGGAGAAGTCCTGCGCCATGCGGACCATGGCGTCGTAGATCGCGCTGTCGCCGTGCGGGTGGTATTTA
>NZ_BADK01000812.1 GCF_000333595.1 Azospirillum sp. B506 | reverse complement strand
TCTGATGCTTCCTGTGGTTTGTATTTCCACTTCATGTCGCCCGTTCGTGCAATGGTCGCATCGGCCATCGCCTCGGTGATATCCGACACCGTGCCGGCGATCAGCGCCCTGACCTGCTCGCGGATGAAGAAATGGCCGCCGGCAAAGCGGCGCAGCCGGAAACCGGCACCGGTCTGCCGCGCCCAGCCGGCGGCCAGATCCGGCGTGGCTGATGTGTCGTCATCGCCGACGCAGGCGGTGATCGGGCAGGCAAGCGGCTCAAGCGGCAGCGGGCACTCCACCAAGGCGAAGTCGGCCCGCACCGCCGGCAGGATCAGGTCGACAAGTTCCTGATCGGCCAGCACCTCGGGTGGTGTCCCGCCGAGATGGCGCAGATGCTCAAGCAGCGCCGGCCGCGGCAGCAGGTGGACCCCGCGGCGAAAGGGCGGCACCGATGGGGCATAGGCCGCGGCGACGGTCAGGTGAACCGGCGGGGCATAGCCCTGCCGCACCAACCGATGGGCCAGCGCATAGGCGATGCGCGCGCCCAGACTATAGCCGAACAGGGCATAGGGACGGTCGAACATCGGCCCGATATCGGCGACGAGCCGGTCGAGCAACAGGTCCAGCCGGTCGAAGGGCAGTTGGGCGAAGGCCCCTTCGCGGCCGGGAAGCAGTACCGGGCATACGGCGATGTCGGCCGGGAAGCTGTGCGGCCAGCGGGCATAGACCGATGCGCCGCCGCCGGCAAAGGAGAAGCAGAACAGCCGGACCGCGGCATCCGGATTGCCGGCGCCATATGGCAACCATGTCAGAACGGGTCCTTCACGACGATGCGATGACGCTTGAGAAGGGGATTGGGCAATCAGCATGCTGGTTCCATGATACCGTTTTGCAGGGCGGCGATCGGCTGTTCCAGGATCAGGGCGAGCCGAGGGCCGATCAGGTCGAGCGCCGGGGGGTGCAGCATTTCAAAATGGCCGCATGGGATATCGTGGACCTGCACCTGCCCGGTCGCATGGGCCGCCCAGGGATCGGCCGGGTGGCCGCCATCCGGCTGGACGGCAGCGAAATACTGGATATCGCCGTCATGGCATTCGGGCCGGTGGGCATCGGCCAGCCGCAGATTGGCTTCGGCCACCTCCAACAGGACCGCCAGCCGGTCATCGGGCAGGGCGCCCAACACATCGCCGGAGGCGCGCAGCCGGGCGGCAATCGCCGGCAGGTCCGGCGGTCCGTCGCCGATCTCGTCGGTGGTCGAGCCCAGCATCTGAAGATAGCGGCGGGCGATCCTGCCGGGCAGGTCGGCACCGGATTCCGCCACTGCCGGCCGGTCGCCCGGCAGATGGCTGTCCAACAGCGCCAGCAGGCCGACCGTCTCCCCCGCCGCGCGCAGGCGCACCGCCATGGCATGGGCGACGACACCGCCGAACGACCAGCCCAGCAGGTGATAAGGACCGACGGGCTGCACCGTCCGGATATGGGCGATGTAATCCTCGGCCATCGCGGCAATGCTGGCGGGGATTGCGCGGGGGTCGCGCAGCCCTCCGGCCTGCAACGCATAGATCGGCCGGTCCGGCAGATGGCGGGCCAGCCCGGCATAGCCCCAGCCGATGCCGGCCCCGCCATGCACGCAGAACAGTGGCGGATGTCCTCCCGTCCGGCGCAGCGCCAGGAACGGCGCCAGGAAACCGCCGGTATCGGCTGCGGAACCGTCCAGCCGGTCCGCCAGTTCGGCAACCGTCGGCGCTTCGAACAGGGTGCGGATCGGCAGATCGACACCCAATACCGCCCTGATTCGCCCGATCAGACGCATCGCCAGCAGCGAATGGCCGCCGAGTTCGAAGAAATTGTCATCGATGCCGACCACTGGCACCTCGGTGATTTCGCCGAATAGGCCGCACAGCACCTGTTCGGCCGGCGTGCGGGGCGGGCGGGCCAG
>NZ_BADK01000813.1 GCF_000333595.1 Azospirillum sp. B506 | reverse complement strand
CGACGAACGGCGCCAGCTCATCGTCACAGCGTTCCATTGCCCGGCGGAGCACCTAGCTCACTGCAGGCCGAACATCATGCCCATGCCGGCCCATTGCCATCCCTGGCCGGGAAAAACCATGACAAGGCGGCCGCCGGTGGCGGAACTGCCGCGATGCATCCCTTCGCCGGACAGCAGCCGGCGGCGCAGATCGTCCTGGCCGATGCCGGCGACGGCGGCCCGATGGACGAAATGGCTGCGGTGCCGCGCGGCGGAAAAGGCAATATCGGCCGCCGGTATATCTGGATGATCCCGCCACCAGCCCGCGACATCGCGCACCCGCTGATCGCAGGCGGCCTCGTCCCGGCCCGACAGGGGCAGCAGCAGGGGAGCTTCAACCGCGACCTGCCCGCCAAGCCGGTCCCAGGCGACATCGCAGCCGCGTTCATAAAGGGCAGCCAGTGTGTCGACGGCGCCATCCCGCCCGTCCGCCTCGCGCGTCAGGGTCGGGAAATGGCCGGCCGGACGGTGGCCGGCGGTGGCCAAGGTTTCCTCGATGGCGCGGCCGAACACCGGGTCCGGACCGATCTCCAGAAAGGCCGGTCCGGCAGCCAACCCGGCGATGCGGGTGACGGCATCGGCGAAGCGCACGGGATCGCACAGATTGCGGACCCAATGGTCGGCGCCGGACTCCTCGCCGTCCAGCAGATCGCCGGTGGTGGTCGAAACCAGCGGAACGGCACCACGCCGCGGCCGGATGCCAGCCAGTGCCTGCCGCAACGGATCGCGCAGCACCGCCATCGCCGGTCCGTGGGAGGCAAAGGCGATATTGACCCGGCCGGCCCGGATGCCCCGTTCCTTCAGCACCGCCAGCAGATGGGTCAGCGCATCGGCCGCGCCGGTCACCAGCGTCGATTGTGGACTGTTGCTGCCGGCCCAATGCAGAGTCCGGCCGTCGACCAGATCGGCGAAGCGTTCGGGTGCCGCGGCGATGACCGCCATGCCGCCGCCGGCCACCCCGGCAGTGAGCCGGCCGCGGGCAACGATCAGCCGGGCGGCATCATCCAGGTCCAGGATGCCGGCGGTATGGGCCGCCGCCACTTCGCCCACGCTATGGCCAATCACCAGATCCGGTGCGATCCCCCAGGCGCGCCACAGCGCCGTCAGCGCCGTTTGGAAGGCGAACAGCACGGGCTGGACCACATCGGCCCGGTGGAGGCGGGCCTGTTCCGGCGGACCGGCCAGCTCAGTCAGGACCGACCAGCCGGCATGGCGTTCGATGGCCGCCGATACCGCTTCCAGGGCGGCCCGGAAGATCGGCTCCTCCGCCATCAGCCGTCGGCCCATTCCGGGCATCTGGCCGCCGTGGCCGGGATACAGGAACACGATCGGCGGCCGGGGGCCCGCCGGTACCGCTCCGCCATCCGAAGCCAGGGCGGCGAGCAGCCGGTCGGCCATGGCACGCGGATCGGCCGCCCGGAACACCCGGCGCACCGCATCGTCCCGGTTCCGGCTTCCCTGATCCTGGGCCATGGCACGCGCACACACGGCGCGCAGCGCTGCGGCATCGGCGCATCCTGCCACCGCCGACAGGATGGCCTGAACCGCGGCGCGCAGGCCATCTCCGTCGGGGGCGGACAGCGGCAGCATGATCTCGCCGGCCGGGACGGTGCCTTCGACCAGGACATGGGCGTTGGTGCCGGTGAAGCCGAAGGAGCTGACCCCGGCCAGCGGTGGCCGTGCCGGATTGGGCCACGGGGTGGCGGCCCCCTGCACCGCCAGGCCCAGCGTGTCGAAAGGAATGGCCGGGTTCGGCCGTTCCAGATGCAGGCTGGCCGGCAGCAGGCCATGGCGCATCGCCAGCACGACCTTGATCAGGCCGACGACGCCGGCCGCCGCCTCCAGATGGCCGATATTGGTCTTGACCGAGCCGATGCGCAGCGCCTGTTCCGGCGGCCTGCCACGGCCGAGCACGGCGCCCAGCGCCCCCGCCTCGATCGGATCGCCCAAAGCGGTGCCGGTGCCATGTGCCTCGACATACTGGATATCTTGCGGATCGACCCCGGCCCGCGCGCAGGCTTCGCGCAGCATGGCTTCCTGCGCATTGGGATTGGGCGCGGTGAAGCCGTTGGAAAAGCCGTCATTATTGACCGCGGACCCGCGGATCAGCCCATGCACGGTGTCGCCATCGGCCAGTGCCCGCGACAGGCGTTTCAGCATGACGATGGCGCCGCCTTCGCCGCGGACATAGCCGTTCGCGCGGTGATCGAACGCCTTACACCGGCCATCCGGCGCCATGCCGCCGAATTTCGACATGACGACCGTGCCGTAGGGCGACAGGATCAGATTGACGCCGCCGGCCAGTGCCACATCGCTTTCGCCGTCGCGCAGGCTGCGGCAGGCCAGATGGATGGCGACCAGCGAGGATGAACAGGCGGTATTGACCGTCATCGCCGGCCCTTGCAGGCCCAGGGCATAGGCGATGCGGCCGGCGATGGCGCTGGTATCCTGGCCGGTGCCGGTATGCTGCTGGATATGGCCGGTGTCCGTCCCGCGCAGCCGGGCGTAATCGCTCCACATCGCGCCCATGAAGATGCCGGTCCGGCTGCCCCGCAGGCTGGCGGGCAGGGTTCCACCCTCCTCGACAGCTTCCCAGGCCAGTTCCAGGGCAAGCCGCTGCATCGGGTCGGTTTCCACCGCCTCGCGCGGCGAAATGCTGAAGAACCGGGCATCGAACCCATCAATCTGATCCAGGAAGCCGCCCCAGCGCGTGTTCATGTGGCCGGGGACGGTGCGGTCCTCGTCGAAATAGGCGTTCAGCGGCCAGCGTGATGCCGGCACCTCGGTTATGGCATCGATGCCGTTGCGCAGCAGATCCCAGAAACTTTCGGGCGACGCCACGCCGCCCGGCAGGCGGCAGGCCATCCCGACGATGGCGATCGGTTCATCCGCGGCAGCCGCTGCCGGCAATGTTCCCACCAGCGCCGTGCCATCCGGCCGGGAGCCGGCGGCAAGAAAGGCGGCCAGCGACGACAGGGTGGGATATTGCCACAGCAGGATTGCCGGTAGTGGCCGCCCCAGCCTTTCCGCAATCGCGGCGGCCAGACCGGTTGCACGCAGGGAGTCGAGGCCGAGATCGCGGAACCGAGTGGCGGGATCGATCTCGCCGCTCGGCAAGTCCAGGATGCGGCCGAGTTCGGCGCGCAACCAGCCTTCGATTGACTGACGACCGGATGACTGGTCAGTGGGGGAAGCCGCGGAATGCATGTCAGCGGTCCGGATGGGACAATTGCCCGCACATCCGGACCTGCGGGGCAAATGTCAGTGACAGAACGCCAATTGAAAGGCTCAGTATTTTCCGCACGTTGCCCCCGCTAATACGAGAAAGGTGAAAATATTTACGAACATGACAAGAATGCATCTGTCAAAAATCTACCTATTTCATGTGTTTTTGGGTGGATGTCTAGAATTAACCATTGCGCATTCCTGGACCTGATGGAGTGACATCATAACAACTAAAAATTGTATATGATATATGTTATTTCATTTAACAGACATATTGAGACGGAATCAACAAGCTTTTGCTTGCTATTTTCCTGATGATTATCCCGTTAATCGGGATTAAGATCACT
>NZ_BADK01000814.1 GCF_000333595.1 Azospirillum sp. B506 | reverse complement strand
ACCTCTTCTTCTTTCAAGATTAGGCGGTCAAATGACCATTTGGACAAATGATCAATAGATAAGGTTAGGCTTCGCGGCAAACTCCGGCTTCAATGCACGCCGCCAACACAATGTCCGTTAGCGGCTGATGCAGCTCCTCAGGAAAGGTAACGGTTGGGCTCCACTGCCCATTGATGTCCCGATGAAGAGGGGACGTGACCGATGTGGCGTGATTGCCATTCATGACCTCTCTTGATACGCGGAGGCCTCGGACTTTGAACTCGATGCCGTGGACGACAATGAGAACGTCAACCAGCGCCAGAAGCTTCCCACCAATAGGGGCTTTCCGGACATTTACGACTTCGGCAAGGACTGTTTCTGTGTCGCTCATTACAGTCTCATAATGCTATTCACGGAATGCGTTATGCTGAATAGTGCTACTATTGACAATACCCCTATCTGCCAATTCAGAACAGTTCCTCTTCCCGCCCGTATCAGACGCTGAAGGAATTTGCCGGTGCACTGTCGACATCAAGGCCACAGCTGGTCGGCTGGGCCGGTGCTGGCCAGTTGATTGCTGGCGGCGAGGTGGCCAACAGCCCCGCTCGGATGCTCAGGCCAACCCCGATTATGCTAGCCTTGCCGACGCCTGCATCATCTACGTGCAAAATAACCACTATAACTACTATGTAGTATTTTTGAATGCATGATAGCAAGTTTACCATGCAAAGTACGGTCAGCGTGGAAGGAAGTGGCTGCGCCCATTAGCGCGGACCATGCCGGTCTCAACCATATGGCGCAAGACTGTCTCGATGCGCGCAGTTCTATTGCGCCCCCCGCGAAAGCGGCGGGAAATATCCTCGGGTGCAAGGGGCGTGGTGGCCGTCGCAAGGACGCTACGAACCGCCCGGATTTGATCCAGGCCGTCGCTCGGCCACGCGAGGGCCGTCGCCGCGCTCTCGGCAGAGCCTCCAAGGTCAGCTGCAATCTGCTTGGCTTGATCGGGTTGGGGGGCCTTGTTGCGTAGGCGGGGCACCTGATACTCGGGGCGCAACCACTCGATCTCGCCTCGTGCCTCGCTGGCCTGCCGAGCTTGGTTGAGCGCCACCAGCCGCAGCAGAATCTCCTCTTCAGCGGCCTCTTGGGTTGGCAACTTGTGCGGCGAGGGTATGGTCGCGCCCGGCATCCCTATCAGCGCCGGACCTAAATCCGCCCACCCATAGGCATCCAGCACAGCCCGATCGATTTCGTCATGAAGTTCGCCAAGTATGGCGATGTGGCCAGCATCATAGACATCCCGCTCTGCATCGGTAAGCGGTTCGACGGCGCAACCGGCAGCCAGTTCTCGCATACGTTCCAGTGTGTTGTAGAGGGTAGTCATCGTCAGATAAGAGTGAGCAGCAATCCGCTCTTTACGGAACGCATCAAGGTGTTCGGCCAAAGTGGATAGGCGCTCAGCCAAGCTGCCTGCCATGTTCCCTGGGTTCGGGAATGGGAACGGGTCGAAGGTCTTGGTGTGCTGATAGACTGGGTCGTTCCCGGCTCCCTGCCAGCCACCGTTGCTGATCGCGAAATGAACGTGGACGCGAGATGAAAGAACAGCCAATAGCAACGGGCTATCCGAAGCTATGACTCTTATCTTCTGGTCTGGCGCAACATGTCCAGGGATGAAAGAGAAAATCCTATGAGCAGCAGTCTCTGTTGTCCCAATGAAACGGCTCAAGCCGTTGAGTGCATCGCGCATTTCTGTTGAAGGCTGTCCGAAACGCCACCAATTCTCACGGCGATATTTCATCTTGTCTTGATCACGCACAGGCTTTGATCGCGAAAGTAAGTGTTGGTATGCATCGGGAAAGCGATCTAGAACCTCCTTCACTGACAATCCATGAAAATCAAGGACATATCGCCCACGAGAGGTTTGGTTCAGGTCTCGACCATTTAGATAAGGTCGGATGTATTTTTCACTGCCTTCAATTTGACCAAGACCAAATTGCCGAGCAGTGAGTTCATTAACCCAGAACGCAAGTCCATAGGGCTTAAAGCCCTGATGGGCCAAATCATGATTTTCCCAAAGAGGAAGTGCTTTGGTGAGGTCAGCTCCTATTGTAAGGGATGGCCTGATATGACCCGCTCGAAGGTCGAGTTCAATGGTAGGGGTATCTGTGTTAAGTCCATCTTCTTTGATAATTTGACCCAGAACACCCTCTGACATTCCACTTACGGCAACTGTCATGGCGATACGTACTGCCGCCTTGTCTGCGGCCTTTTGCCAAGGATGGTCTGGGATTGCGTAAACGATCGACAACGGCGTGTTCCCCGCCATGCGCGCCTCAATGACTTTTCGAGAAAACACTTGGGTAATCTTGTTGGTTGTGATGAAGCCGAAGCGGCGTAAAGGGTTTGGCTTTTCTGTGGTGCCCTGGTAAAAGGCGTCC
>NZ_BADK01000815.1 GCF_000333595.1 Azospirillum sp. B506 | reverse complement strand
GAACCTGGTGAACCTGAACAGCGCCACCAAACAACGACGGCAAGGGGTCGGTCGACCGCAACGAGAAGATCGAGCTGAAGGTGGCGGCGCTTGTGACCCAGANCCTGCCCAACGGCAACCTGGTCATCCAGGGCCACCAGGAAGTCCGGGTGAATTACGAACTGCGCGACCTGCAAATCCACGGCGTGATCCGTCCCGAGGACATCACCGCGCAGAACACCATCAGCTACGAGAAGATCGCCGAGGCCCGCATCTCCTACGGCGGCCGCGGCCAGATCACCGACGTCCAGCAGCCGCGCTACGGCCAGCAGCTGTACGACATCATCATGCCGTTCTGAGGACGTCTCACGAACCGGACGACAGAAAATGGCGATGCAACATGGCCATGGAGGGAGAAATCCCCCTACGGCCATGTTGCATGATGCTTCACGACAGGTTCGCGCCCTGTTCCCATGGGAAATTGCTGCCGATGGGTGGGGTGTGCCGGGCCGATGTTGCCGGGCCGCATTTGTCGAGATGGATCAGGGCCGAGATGGATCAGGCCGGCAGCGCCGCATCCCGGCTGAGGTGATGTGGCGGACGGCCCCTCCGGCGCAAAAGGGAAATCCGTGCCGACTGGACGAAAAGGATGCATCCATGTGTCCGGCCTGTTGTCGCCGCCACTGGCCTTGTTGAATTCCACGGAACGCAATTCCATCGCTCGAATGAGCGCAAAAGGCCTTGCTCCGCAAAGAAGCTTGGGTCTTGGAAGGCGTTGAAAAGGGGTTGGTGGGCCCGGCCGGATTTGAACCGACGACAACACCGTTATGAGCGGCGCGTTCTAACCGCTGAACTACAGGCCCTACCGCGGGCCGCACTTTGCGACAAAGCCGCGTGGAAATGCAACCCCTCGTTCATCGTTCCGACGCAGAAGCCTGAAAACGGAAACGGGGGCCGACCGGCCCCCGCTTCCTATCGAAAAGCAACCGTCCCGTATCAGGTATCCAGGAAACTGCGCAGCTTGCGCGACCGCGACGGGTGCTTCAGCTTGCGCAGCGCCTTCGCCTCGATCTGACGGATACGCTCGCGGGTCACGTTGAACTGCTGGCCGACTTCCTCCAGCGTGTGGTCGGTGTTCATGCCGATGCCGAAGCGCATGCGCAGGACGCGCTCCTCGCGCGGCGTCAGCGAGGCCAGGACGCGGGTCGTCGTCTCGCGCAGATTCGCCTGGATGGCGGCGTCGAGCGGCAGGACCGCGTTCTTGTCCTCGATGAAGTCGCCGAGATGCGAATCCTCCTCGTCACCGATCGGCGTTTCAAGCGAGATCGGTTCCTTGGCGATCTTCAGGACCTTGCGGACCTTCTCCAGCGGCATCATCAGACGCTCGGCCAGCTCTTCCGGGGTCGGCTCGCGGCCGATCTCGTGCAGCATCTGGCGGCTGGTGCGGACCAGCTTGTTGATCGTCTCGATCATGTGGACCGGAATGCGGATGGTCCGCGCCTGATCCGCGATGGAGCGGGTGATGGCCTGTCGAATCCACCAGGTGGCGTAGGTCGAAAACTTGTAGCCGCGCCGGTACTCGAACTAGTCCACCGCCTTCATCAGGCCG
>NZ_BADK01000816.1 GCF_000333595.1 Azospirillum sp. B506 | reverse complement strand
TGGACCTGGCGCTGACCGGACAGGGCTATTTCACGGTAGATACCGCCAGCGGCCCGCGTTACACCCGCGCCGGCAATTTCCGCCTGAACGACCAGCGCCAGCTTGTGGATGCCGGCGGCCTGCCGGTGCTGTCCAACAACGGCCAGCCCATCACCATTCCGGCCGGCACCAGCGACGTGAAGGTCAGCGGCGACGGCACCGTCGCCACCGAACTCGGCCCGGTCGCCAAGCTGAACATCGTCACCTTCAAGACCGAGCAGATGATGACCGAGGTCGGCAACGGCCTGTACGTCACCGACGAGCAGCCGCAGCCGGCCCCGGTCGAGACGAAAGTGGCACAGGGCTTGCTTGAAGGTTCCAACGTGAAGCCCGTGGTCGAGATGACGCAGATGATCGACATCCAGCGTCAGTACATGTCCGCCCAGAAGATGCTGGACAACGAACACGAGCGGATCCGCACGATGCTTCAGCGTCTGGGCCGCACCGCCTGATCCAGACCGACGACGAGAGGAGAAGACCAGAATGCGCAGCCTCGCCATCGGCGCCACCGGCATGATCGCCCAGCAGCTCAACGTCGAGACGATCTCCAACAACATCGCCAACTCGACCACCACCGGCTACAAGAAGCAGCGGGCCGAGTTCCAGGATCTGCTGTACCAGAATTTCCGCCGCATCGGCTCGACCTCGTCGGATGCCGGCACCGTGGTGCCGACCGGCGTGCAGGTGGGCGCCGGCGTGCGCGTCGCCGCGGTGGCCCGCGTGCTGGAACAGGGCAACCTGAACATCACCGACAACAAGCTGGACGTGGCGATCAACGGCTCGGGCTATTTCCAGGTGACGCTGCCCAGCGGCGACACCGCCTACACCCGCGCCGGCAACTTCAAGCTATCGCCGGAAGGCATGATCGTCACCGCCGACGGCTATCCGATCCAGCCGAACATCACCGTCCCGACCAACGCGGTGGACATCTCCATCAACTCCTCGGGCGAGGTGCTGATCAAGCTGGACGGCCAGACCGCCACCCAGAATGTCGGCCAGATCCAGCTCGCCACCTTCGCCAACGCCGCCGGCCTGGAAGCCACCGGCGACAACCTGTTCATGGAATCCGGCGCGTCCGGCCAGGCGGTGACCGGCAACCCCGGCGCCCCCGGCTTCGGCCGCGTCACCCAGGGGGCGCTGGAGACTTCCAACGTCAACGTCGTGCAGGAGATCACCACCCTGATCACTGCCCAGCGCGCCTACGAGATGAATTCCAAGGTCATCAAGACCACCGACGAGATGATGCAGCAGGCCAGCCAGATGAAGTAACGCCGCCGACATTGCCGGCGCCTCGCTCCAGCCTTCACATCGGGAACCACCGCCATGATCCGCCACACCGCCCCCCGCCGCCTGCCCGCCCTGTTCCTCGGTGCCGCCCTGCTGACCGTTCCGGTCATGGGCGCCGTGATGGGCGCCGGCATGGCGCCGGCCGCCGCCGCCTCGGCGTCCGCGGCGGCTGTCTCCGGTCTGGCGCCCGACGTGGTGTACGGAATGCCGCATGTGGAGGCGGTTCTGTCGGACGCGCTGTCGCGGGTGATCACCGTCGGCCGGCTGCAGATGGAGCTGGACAGCCGCGCGGTCGAGCTGCGCGCGCCCCAGGGCGCTGGCGGGCTGGCGGTGGAGAATCTCTATTACAGCCCGGTCCAGGGCCGCTTCGCCGCCGAGATCGTGGTGACCGGCAGCCAGGTCCGACTGCCGGTGTCGGGCCGCGCCTTCGGCGTGGTGCAGATCCCGGTGCTGTCGCGCCGCGTCATCCCCGGCGACGTCATCGGACCGGGCGACATCGACTGGCAGGACGTGCGCGCCGACCAGACACCAGCGACACCGCGGCCACCGATGCGCAGCTGATCGGCATGACGCCGAAGCGCGGCGTGCCGACAACCAACCCGTCCGC
>NZ_BADK01000817.1 GCF_000333595.1 Azospirillum sp. B506 | reverse complement strand
GAAAGCTCGACGCTGGTGACGGTCTTGACCGCCGCGCTCATGCCCGTCTGGAGATGCTCCCCGGCATAGACCACCCCCATCCCCCCCTTTCCCATCACATGGGTCAGCCGGTATGGACCGATCTGGGACAGGGGCTCGCTCGACATCGATCTGCTTGCTTTGCACAATTATTCTTGTGCCAAGCACGATAATGATCACGCCTCATTCTGTCGAGAGACGGAGGATCTCCAGCCGAGGTCTGCTCCGGAGACGAACGCTCCTGAGGGACGTTGGTCGGGTCAGTACATTATTGGGACTCAGATATACGGTAGGGGGCTCTGTTGCAAAGTTTGCCGGCATGCGCGAGATGATGGTTACGAACATCACCGCCGATGCTATGCCGCCTGAAGTTCGAGTTTCTGGCTGATGAACTGGACAGCCTCGGCGAGCACACAGGGTCCAAGGTTGAAGGCGCGTTCGACGAGGCGCGCCTCGCCCGGTTCTGCCAGCCTTCGCGCCAGCTTGTTTGACGGCACAGGGTTGACGTAGAGGATCACCACCATTCCGGAGGTGACCGATGCACTGTCCACACGGTTGCGTCAGTTCTCGCGCCAAGATCGGATTGGAGGTGAGGATTGCCGTGCCGCGAGCGGCCGTGTTTACGCGATGGCAAGCATGTCGCGCAGGGCGGCGATTCTCTGAACATGGATTGCCCGTCGTTGGCCTGCCGGGACGTGCTGCTTGCGCTGCGTCGCCGGCCGTAGAAAGTTGCGCACCTCGTCATAGGCCCGGCAGAACCGGTGTGCACTGGTTGAGGACTTGAAGCCGCGCATTGGGCGCGTGCGGCCCTTCACCCCGCGGTGATCCTGCTCCAAATGGTTGTTTTTGTACTTCGACATGTGGTCGGGCTGTTGCACGGATGGGGCTGATGCCGTAGGCCATGGCTCCGCCTCCGTTCAGGTTCTTGGCCGTGCCCTACAAAGCGAACGCTGCCCGCCGTCACCACATCACACGGCCGAAGCGGCGCGTGACCAATTGGGCCGCTTATGACGAGGCCTTGCGTCAGCGCGGCAGCCTCACCGTCTGGGTGAGCGACGAGGCGGTCGCGCAGTGGAAGGCGGCGCCCCGGACCACACCGGGTGGTCAGCCCCACTACTCGGACTTGGCGATCACCACGGCCTTGATGCTGAGGGCGGTGTTCCGTCTGGCGCTGCGCCAGACCGAGGGGCTGATCGGTTCCGTCTTGCACCTGCTCGGGCTTGATCTGCCGGTGCCGGATCACTCCACCATCGCGCGCCGGGCCCGGACGGTGACGCTGCCCTCAGCACCGCGCTCGAGCGGCGCGCCCATCCACCTGCTGGTGGATAGCACCGGGCTGAAGTTGTGTGGTACGCATCCGGTGAGTGACGCAGGTGCGGATCGAAACGGTCAGCGTCCCGTTCGGTGGATCTGGATTGATCTTGCCCTGCTTCGGTGGACACAGGTTCACGCAGATTTTAGCTCGGCCTGTTCGGGGGTGATGTATCCGATGGCCGAGTGAGCGCGTTGGCGATTGTCGTAGGTTTCGATGTAGGCGAACACCTCCCGGCGGGCCTGGTCGCGGGTTTCGAGCCGGGTACGATGGACCAACTCGACCTTGAGAGTGTGGAAGAAGCTCTCCATGGGAGCATTATCGTAGCAGCAGCCCTTGCGCGACATGGATTGCCGCATCCCGGCCGCCTGCAACAGGTCCCGGTAGTCCCGAGAGGCATACTGACTGCCGCGATCGGAATGCTGGATGAGACCCACAGACGGCCGTTGGCGCTGGATGGCCATCACCAGAGCCGAGGTGGTGAGTTCGGCGCGCATATGATCGCGCATCGCCCAGCCAACGATCTTCCGGGTCGCCAGATCGAGCACCGCCGCCAGATACAGCCAGCCTTCAGCAGTGGCAAATAG
>NZ_BADK01000818.1 GCF_000333595.1 Azospirillum sp. B506 | reverse complement strand
CATGTGGTCCAGAAAGCCGAGAGACAACTCGTCCGCCCACTGAAGATCGTCGATGATAATCAGCAGTGGACGCAGCCGCGCGCAGGCGGCGGCGACATCGCGCAACGCGCGGAACAGACGTTTGCGCGCCTCATCTCCGGGCAATGCCGACGGTTCGGAAAGACCGGCCATGCCAGGCAGCGCCCTGATATGGAGCGAATAGCTTGCCAGGACAGCTGCATGAGGCCCCAGCAGGGCCTGCTGCCGGGCGGGTCCACCCTCCAAGCACAGATCCGCGACCATTTCCAGCCACGGCAGCAGCGGATACAATGGTTGAGCGTTCAGATGGGCCTTTTCGCCATCAAGGCCGCCGGGCTGGCAGCTGCCGCTGACCACCGCCATCCCGGTTCTTGCGGCACGGCTGGCGGCCTCCGAAGCCTGCCGGGTCTTGCCCGATCCGCTCTCCCCGGTCAGCAGGACGATTTGTCCGCTTCCGGATTTCGCGGCCGCCAGTTGGCTGGAGATCAGTCCCATGCTGTCGCTGCGGCCGACGAAGGCCGCGCGGTACAGATAGGAGCGGGCCGGTGGAGGCGGATAGGGCCAGGGCGCCGGGTCGGCACCGAGCGCGGCCAGAGCCAGTGCGACATTCTCCGCATATCCAATGCGGTCGCCCTGGGACTTAGCCATCAAGGACAGGATGAGGTCGTCGAGATCCGGGGGCACACCGGAAACCAGGTCGGAAGGCCTGACCGGCGTCCGTTCCAAATGTCCGTTGAAGATCTGGCTGCGGGTGCCGGTGAAAGGCAGGACCCCCGTAACCAGCTGGTAGAGCATGCAGCCGAGCGCGTAAAGGTCGCACCGTGCATCCAGGACATCGCCGGTGATCTGTTCCGGAGCCATGTAGGGCGGCGACCCGCTGACCCGCTGCGCCGGATCGGCGACCTCGCGTCCCACGGCGTCGCGCGTCTCGCTG
>NZ_BADK01000819.1 GCF_000333595.1 Azospirillum sp. B506 | reverse complement strand
CATGTTCCAGCCGGTCCACGGCACGGCGAGACGGTCGAGAGCGCTTTCAGGGAATCCATGGACGTCAACCTCGACCTGTGGGCACGTCATGTTCGCACGGCATCGGACCCGCCCCGGCTGTCGCCAAGCCAAGCCGCTGCCGTATCGGAGCGCCTAGAGTTGGGCCGGCAGGCATACCTCGTCAACCTCAACGACGGACTCTTCCACCGAATGCCCACACGGAATGCCGGGGCGTGACGGAAGGCCGCAGTGATGTCGCAGCGGCGACACCGATGCCGCGACGCCATCCCCCGGGAAACATCCCACACGGTGCACCACACAGCACGAGGGCCTCTGCCATACCATTTCCTACCCCATTCCCATGTTGACCTGCGGACAGCGGTTCTGCATGGTGCGCCCGTTTCGCGGCGCCTTGTCGGGGCGACCGCGCAACCACCGTTGCCGACGCCGCAACCGCGCCCGACCCGCAGGAAACGCCAGATGTCCGCTGACTCCGCCCAGCCCTCCCTCAACACGATGGCCAGCGCGATCCGCGCGCTCTCCATGGACGCGGTCGAGGCCGCGAAGTCCGGCCACCCCGGCATGCCGATGGGCATGGCCGATGTCGCCACGGTGCTGTTCACGCAGTTCCTGAAGTTCGATCCGAAGAACCCGTCCTGGCCCGACCGCGACCGCTTCGTGCTGTCGGCCGGCCACGGCTCGATGCTGCTCTACTCGCTGGCCTACCTGACCGGCTACGAGCGGATGACCATCGACGAGATCAAGCGTTTCCGCCAGCTGCACAGCCTGACCCCCGGCCACCCGGAAGTCGATCCCAGCCTGGGCATCGAAATGACCACCGGCCCGCTGGGCCAGGGCGTCTCCACCGCGGTCGGCATGGCGCTGGCGGAGCGGATCACCAACGCCCGCTTCGGCGACGAGCTGATCGACCATTACACCTACGTCATCGCCTCGGACGGCGACCTGATGGAAGGCGTCAGCCACGAGGCCTGCTCGCTGGCCGGTCATCTCGGGCTGAACCGCCTGATCGTGCTGTGGGACGACAACCACATCTCCATCGACGGCACGACCGACCTCAGCTTCACCGACGACACCCAGGCGCGCTTCCGCTCCTATGGATGGAACACCATCGCCGTGGACGGCCACGACACCGGCGCGGTGTCGAAGGCTATCGCCCAGGCGCGGACCTCCACCGACAAGCCGACGCTGATCGCCTGCCGCACCATCATCGGCAAGGGTGCACCGAACAAGGCCAACAGCCACGCCTGCCACGGCTCGCCGCTGGGCGCCGACGAAGTCGCCGCGACCCGCACCGCCATCGGCTGGACCCATGAGCCCTTCGTCGTTCCCGACGAGGTGCTGTCCGCCTGGCGCGCCGCCGGCACCCGCAGCGCCGACGCCTATAACGCCTGGAGCAGCCGCCGCGCCACCCTGAGCCCCGAGGCCGGCAAGGCCTTCGACGAGGCGTTCAGCCATGGCGTGCCCTCCGCGCTGACCGACACCATCGTCGCCTTCAAGCAGAAGATCAGCGCCGAGAAGCCGAGCTGGGCGACCCGCGTCGCCTCCGGCAACACGCTGGAAGTGCTGGTGCCGGCAATCCCGGAGATGGTCGGCGGCTCCGCCGACCTGACCCCGTCGAACAACACCAAGGTCAAGAACACCGCCGACGTGAAGGGCAAGGGCGAGTTCGCCGGCCGCTACGTCCGCTACGGCGTGCGCGAGCACGGCATGGCGACGCTGATGAACGGCATGACGCTGCATGGCGGCATCATCCCCTACGGCGGCACCTTCATGCAGTTCGCCGACTATTGCCGTCCGGCGATCCGTCTGGCCGCGCTGATGAAGCAGCGCACCGTCTTCGTGATGACCCACGACTCGATCGGTCTCGGCGAGGACGGCCCGACCCACCAGCCGGTCGAGCATCTGGCCGCGCTGCGCGCCATCCCCGAACTGCTGGTGCTGCGCCCGGCCGACGCGGTCGAGACCGCCCAATGCTGGC
>NZ_BADK01000820.1 GCF_000333595.1 Azospirillum sp. B506 | reverse complement strand
CGGCATCGAGCCGACGCGAAAGGCCCAGATCGAGGCCGGAGCCAGCCTGGGCATGACCGGCCCGCAGATCTTCCGCTATGTCGTGCTCGGGCCGGCGATGGCGAAGATCTGGCCGGCGCTGACCAGCCAGATCGTCATCGTCATGCTGGGCTCGTCGGTCTGCTCGCAGATCGCGGCGGAGGAGCTGAGCTTCGCCGCCAACTTCATCCAGTCCCGCAATTTCCGGCCCTTCGAGGTCTATTTCCTGGCGACCGCGCTGTATCTGGCGCTGGCGGTGGGGCTGCGATGGATCTTCAGCCTGATGGGGCAGCGGATGTTCGCCAAGGGGGTGTCGCGTGCTTAACTTCACCCTGTGGGACATCCTGTCCAACCTGCTGCTGGCGGCGCGCTGGACGGTGCTGCTGTCGCTGATCGCCTTCGTCTCCGGCGGGGTGGCCGGGCTCTTGCTGCTGGTCGCCCGCGTGTCGCCGGTGCCGCCGCTGCGCATCGCAGCAAAGCTGTTCATCGAGGTGTTCCAGGGCACGCCGCTGCTGATGCAGCTGTTCATCGTCTTCTTTGCATTGCCGCTGATCGGCATCGAGACCTCGGCCTGGACCTCGGCCGCCGTCGGGCTGACGCTGTTCACCGCCGCCTATCTCGCCGAGATCTGGCGCGGCTGCGTCGAGGCGGTGCCGAAGGGCCAGTGGGAAGCCTCGGCCAGCCTCGCCATGACCTTCGGCGAGCAGATGCGCCACGTCATCCTGCCGCAGGCCCTGCGCATCGCCGTGCCGCCGACCGTGGGATTCTCGGTGCAGGTGGTGAAGGGCACGGCGGTGACCTCCATCATCGGCTTCGTCGAGGTGACGAAGGCCGGGACCATGATCACCAACGCCACCTTCCAGCCCTTCCTGGTCTACGGGCTGGTCGGGCTGATCTATTTCGCCCTGTGCTACCCGCTGTCGCTGTCGGCCAAGGCGCTGGAAAGGAAGCTCAATGTCGCCCGTTAAGACACCTCTGGTGAAGCTGTCCGCCATCCGCAAGTCCTTCGGCCCGGTGGAGGTGCTGAAGGGCGTCGACATGGCGGTGCAGGAGGGGCAGGTCGTCGCCATGATCGGCCGCAGCGGCTCCGGCAAGAGCACGCTGCTGCGCAGCATCAACGGGTTGGAGCGCATCGACGCCGGCGTGATCGAGGTGGACGGCGAATGCGTCGACCCCGGCCAGATCGACCTGCGGGCGCTGCGCCAGAAGGTCGGCATGGTGTTCCAGCAGTTCAACCTGTTCCCCCACCTGACCGCCGGCGAGAATGTCATGCTGGCGCTGAAGGTGGTGAAGAAGCAGGACAAGGCTACCACCCGCGCCGCCGCGGAATCGGCGCTGGCCAAGGTCGGGCTGGGGCACAAGTTCGACGCCTACCCGTCGCAGCTGTCGGGCGGCCAGCAGCAGCGCGTCGCCATCGCCCGGTCGCTGGCGATGGCGCCCAAGGTGCTGCTGTGCGACGAGATCACCTCGGCGCTCGACCCCGAACTGGTCGCCGAGGTGCTGGGCGTGGTGCGCAAGCTGGCGGAAGAGCGCTGATCATGGCGTCTGCCGAGGCGACCAAGACCTCGCCGGACGGCGCGCATGCGGTGTCGCACCGCGTCATCGCCGACCATCTGCGCTCCACCTCCTTCC